>NZ_CP050154.1:3600000-3926591 GCF_011617705.1 Brevibacterium limosum
AGGCTTTTCCCATTTCGGTCGATACCGAAGCGATCCGTCAGGCCGCTGACTCGGAGGCGGTGGCTCGAACGGCGACCCAGATTCGCCGCGATCTCGGCGATCCGGACATTCTGATGCTGGGCATCGATCGTCTCGACTACACCAAAGGCATCCCCCACCGCCTCCGGGCGTTCGATGAACTCCTCGATGACGACCTGCTCTCACCGCAGACGACGAACTTCCTGCAGGTGGCTGTGCCCTCTCGCGAGGGCATCGCAGCCTACCAGGACCTCCGCGACGAGGTGGAGCGACTGGTGGGACGGATCAATGGTCGTTTCGCGACGCTGGGGCGAGGCATCGTCCAATACTCACACCATTCGTATTCGTTCGAGGACACTGTGGCCCTGTACCTCGCCGTCGATGTGCTCGTGGTGTCGTCCCTTCGCGATGGGATGAATCTCGTCGCCAAGGAATTCGTCACCGCCCGCAGAAATCGAGGCGGAGCGCTTGTGCTGTCAGAGTTCGCAGGCGCCGCCGATGAACTCGAGCAGGCCACCATCGTCAACCCCCATGACATCTCAGGGCTGAAGACCGGAATGCACCAGGCCGCAAGCCTGGACACCGTCCAGGCACGAGAGCGCATCGCAGCGATGGCGGCAACGGTCGAAGACCATGATGTGCACCACTGGGCCCAAAGGTTCCTCACAGCTTTGCAACCGTCCGCGCCGCTCGGTCCCGCAATGGGGAAGTCAGCGACTGCCCATCGTGACCGAGCCGCGCAGAAGGTTACATCTTCTGATTGACGACGCAATCGACTCAATCGGCGGCGTCCCGCTCACGAGCTCACCCCGCGGCGCCCACCTCATATCCGAATACTTCACTGAGAGAGACATGAATTCCTACATCCTGCTCAACAACCGCGAAGCCTCCAAATACGATCTCTACCTCCCTGGCAGACTCGTGGCGGCTCTCCACTACAATCTCGACCCTGCCGAACACACGATGATGTTCGTCTACTGCGAAGCGATTGAGAAGACAGAGGCGAACAAACACTGCCGGGAGCTGATGCGACAGGCGACTGAGCACACCAGGAACCGCCGTCTCGAACTCACCATCCCCTGCCCCATCGCGCGCAGAGCCCTCCAAGAGGCTTTGGCAGAGGTCACGAGCACCGATGATCTCGTCCCCGCCGAACGGTGAAACTCAGGCCATGAGCAACGCCGAAGAATACGAAGATCGCGCCGCCCGTATCGCTTCCGAGCTGGGCGAACTGTGCGAGACCCACCAGATAGTCGTGGGTGTTGCCGAGTCACTGACAGGTGGCAAGATCGCCAGCCAGCTCGCCGCTGTGCCGGGTTCTGGCAATTGGTTCGCGGGTGCTGTCGTCGCCTATTTCAGCGATGTCAAACATCAGCTGCTGAGAGTCCCGCGGGGGCCAGTCATCTCGCAGACGGCTGCCGAGAGTATGGCAAGTTCTGCGTGCACCCTTCTGGGCTCCGATGCCGCCGTGGCCGCTTCCGGCGCCGGGGGCCCTTCGGGCCAGGAGGGGCAGGAGCCAGGCACGACATGGCTTGCTGTCGCTGTCGGCTCGGAAGTGTACTCCGAACGACAGATCTTCTCCGGCGAACCAATCGAGATCCTCGCTCAGACTCAGGAACGGGCGCTGGCACTATTGCGGGACGTCCTGCGCGAAGCGATCTGACTCATCAGGGGTGTGGCGGCGCGGTTTGAAGCAACAGGGGAATCGTCCTCTTCCCCCGGGTATCAAGGAACCGCAGACGGTGACGACTGCTTCGACTTTCAGGCCAGCCCAGAGGCGATGTAGTCGTCAAGCTTCCCCGCCTCCCGGGCCGCTGCGACAGCCAGTGCCTCGTTGGGGTCTTCGAGATGGATCACCAACGCCGCGTCATCGTATGCTCGACCGGCGCAGATCATCTCGCCATCGTGCTCACCACCGTCGGTGATCCAGACTTTCAGATCCTGCTCTTCCAGCGCATCCCAGACATCCGCTGCTTGCTGCTCGTAAGTGGGAGAGAAACGCTCAAAGACCTTTTCGACATCGTCACCTGTGGGAGCCTGTGCCCGCCCAGGTCGGGGAAAGTCGGGTCGCGTCATTATCTTTTCTGTGCTCATGGTCACAATCTAGCAGTCCAACGGTTCCGCGACTGCCCCTCACATCCGACCAGTTAGATAAGAGCAACCAGGCCACGCGATGCTCGATGCTCCCAATACTGACGGAGTCCAAGAAAGGAGTCACAGTCCAGGCCGGCCGTGGAGATACTCAACCAGCGCGTATTGAACCGGGCGCACCGTAGAGTGCGCCCGGTGAACAATCTCAGATTGGCCTCAGACCGTGGATGAATCGTCTGTTCGGGCATACCTGGCGATCTCATAGGCCTCCGGTCGATAGATCACGGCGTGAGGACGACTCGTCGTCAGATAGTCACGAGCCCAGGACACCACCGCTGCGGCACGTTGCTGCCAGCCTGAGAGAAGACCTGCGTGGACTGCCAGCCAGCCAAGGAACGCCGGCATTCCCTGCACTTGGTATCGGCGCGGAGTCAGCTCGGCCACCGACTGCCCTCGACCGATCATCGCCATATACCCCATATCGACGAACTTGAATTCGCGGCGGGGCCGTCCAGTCAGGTCGGCTCGAATATTCTCTGCCGCCCATCGGCCCGACTGTTTGGCGACCGAGCCCAACTGCGGCAGCTTCCGATCCTTGGCATCAACGATATTGGCGGCATCGCCTAAGACATAGACTCCCTGGCACTCCGGTGCCGTGAGGTCTTTGGCCACATCGATCCGTCCCCCACGACCGGTCGTGAGTCCGGCAGGCTCCAGTAGGTGCGAGGCTTTCAATCCGGCGGCCCAGACGACGATTTCCGCATCGATCTTCGTCCCATCAGCAAGGGAGATATCTGTATCGGAGACTTCCGAGACAGCACTTCCCAAATGCACCTTGACGCCGAGTTTCTCCAACCGGTTCCTGGTGTATTGCTGGGACGTCTGCGAGAAGGGCGGCAGCACAGTGTCGACCATGTCCACCAGGTGAACCGCGCACGACGAAGCGAAACTGTGCGAGTAGTACTTGCCGACTACGTCCCTGATGTTTTCGGCGATGGCCCCGGCAGTTTCCACACCATTGGGACCCGCGCCCACGACGGCAACCGTGAAATTCTGGTTTGTGGAGTGGTCGTGGTTCGCCGATGCTCGTTCCAAAGCTCCGAGCAGTGCTGAAGACAATCGGGCGGCGTCGTCGACCGAATACAGGGGGTAGGCGTGTTCTTCCGCTCCGGGAGTATCGAAGAAGTTCGGCTCCGCACCCGAGGAGATCACCAAGATCTCCGCTCGGTAGCGCACACCGTCTGCGGTGGTGACCGTTTTCTTCGCTGCATTGATCGCAACTACTTGCGCCGTGCGAATTGTGACATGCTTCCGCTCCCGGTGGAGGATGGAGCGCAGGGGGCGAGCCACCGTTGAAAGGGCGATCTGGGCGGTTGCCACTTGGTACAACAGGGGCTGGAACTGGTGATAGTTGTTCTGATCGAGCAAGAGCACGTCGACTCCGGCCCGCCCGAGGCGCTTGGCTGCTTCGAGGCCAGCGAATCCGGCGCCGACGATCACGACTTCGTAGGTTCGTGCCACGGAGTCCTCGCCCGCGGTCCGTTGATCGGTAGAAGTTTCGTTCATGCTGTCTGTCCTCCTATGGCATGCTGTCGAGCAACCGTGTCGCAGACGCAATCGCTGGGGCTGGTGTCGTCTCGCGTTCTGTGAACAGATGCGCCCGCAACCGGGGAAGATAGTTGAAGCTCTTGACCAAGTCTGTCAGCGATGACGTGAACGCGATAGCCCCTTCGACTCGACCGGGAATCCTCCGCTGGGAATTCCGCGCGAGCGATGAAATGAAGCTCTGCCCCCACCGAACTTCGAAACGGAAAGCGCGGCTTGGAGTGAGCCTCAAGCACTGAAGCTCCGTTCGGATCCGCATGCGACCCAGTCGGCCACACTGACAGGCCGAGAATTAGACTGAGCGCATGCACACGAGTGTTCCAGACGACTGGCAACCCTGGCGCACGCCGTCATCGCTGGAGGGACGTAGACCCGGTCGGTCCGACCTCGAACGGGCCAGTCTTTGCGGCAGGGGCCGTGAAGACGTTCTCCCCTACCCAGACGATGAACTGTGCAGGGGAAAGATACGCCTCCTCATCGTCGGGATCAATCCGAGCCCGTGGACCATTGCCGTCAACGCGCCCTTTGCCCGACCGGGGAATCGCTTCTGGCCTTCGCTCCATCGCGCCGGGGTCACTGAAACCGTGGTCGACGCATCTCGCGGGTTGAGCAGCGCAGATGAGAGGATGCTCGCGGAGCGCGGCCTCGCCATGACGAATTTGGTCTCTCGGCCCACCGCCCGAGCCGCTGAGCTCGATGATGCTGAACTTCGCCGCGGTGGCCAGAGGACGGTGAGTCGAGTGAGCACTCTGCTCCCCCTCTCCGTAGCCGTCGTCGGGATCACGGCCTTCCGGAAAGCGTTCGATCTTCCTCGTGCGGTGGTGGGCAGACAGGACACCAACCAGCTCAATGGTTGGCCTGATCAAACCTCTTTATGGGCTCTTCCCCATCCCAGCGGGCTGAATGCGCATGAGACGCTCAGCAGCCTCGCAGAGCATTGGCACAAGGTGTGGGCCGACGTCGAGGGAGGCGCCGCGAACCGGGCCAAACCGCGGTGAGAGGGCGGGTGATGCCACTCCCCTCGAACGGCACACGCAGCAAATGACCACGGGCGAGATGACCCCGTAAAGCGAGTTCGCTCAGTATGGCCGGACCAGTATCCGAGGCGACGGCGACTCGGACCGCCGCATTGCTGCTGAGCACCAGAGCTGGTTCGACTGGCACATGATCGACGAGGAGATCCCGCGCAGCCTCATACGTTCCCGACCCGGGTTCCCTCGTCACAAGCGCGGTCGCGGCCAGTTCTTGCAAATTGATCTGCCCTCTTCGTAGGGCCATTCATATCGGGGTCCGATCGCCACCAGCAATTCGTCTTAGTGGACCACATGACTGTGCAGACCCACTGGAACATGTGATTCTTCGATGAACCCCAGCTGAAGATGTCCCTGTGAGTCCCGCTCCGGAGGAAGCATTCGCTGCTGCGCAACTACTCCATCTCCGGACACTCCCGGTTCCTGCTGGAGTCGCCGCGATCCGCGGCATTCCCGTTGGCGAGATCTGCATCAGCCGTCTCGGACATCTCCGCTATCTTTCGAGGTCGTCGGCACGCCCGCTGTGACCTGACTCGGCGTTCTCGGTCTCTGAGTTCCCACTGTTCTGATGACTCGATGTTTCACGGTGGCGCGACGCGTATGCTGGTGTCGAACCGAGAAGAGGGGAATCGTGGACGCCGACGTCGTAGTCGTGGGAGCAGGTCTCGCGGGCCTGCAATGTGCCAGACGGTTGCAGCGCAACGGTTTGACTGTCCAGGTCTGCGACTCGAGTGATGATGTGGGCGGTCGCGTGCGCACCGATCGAATCGACGGGTTCCTCTGTGACCGTGGGTTTCAGCTGCTCAACCCCGCGTACCCTGCAGTGCGCGCTTTCATCGACGTCGCCTCACTGGACCTGCAGACTTTCGGGGCAGGAGTGATGGTCCGCAAGGGACAGCGTCTGACCACGCTGCGCGCATCCTTGAGCCGACGTGGCACCGAGTCATCCGGTTTGAGTTCCGGACTGCTCAGACCGAAGGAGATCCGCGGACTTCTGCGATGGCTCGGTCCGACTCTGCTGCGGCCATCGTCAGCCTCGCGCGCAACGCGGGACTCAACTCTCGCCGAATCTTTGGAGGCTGCGGGAGTTACGGGAGCTTTGCGCCGAGACGTCATCGACACGTTCCTCGCCGGTGTGCTGGCCGACAGTACTGGCGCGAGCTCGGCGAACTATGCTCGACTGCTGATGAGATCATTCGTGCGCGCGATCCCCGGTCTGCCCAGGAAAGGCATGGCGGCTCTACCCGAACAGATGGCGGCTTCTCTCGAAACGCCCGTGCGCGTGAACACCGCCGTACGAGACCTTCGCGAGACCGATGATGGTGTGGAAGTCGACACCGACCAGGGACGGATACGAGCGCGTGTCGCTGTCACCGCGGTCGGTGCTGAGGATCTCGAGGAACTGACCGGCGAGAAGACTCCTCCTACACGCGGACTGACGACCTGGTGGTTCCAAGCTCCGGAGCCACCACTCGAGGATCCGCTGTTGGTGCTGGATGCCTCGGCTCCCCAAGGAGGCCCAGATGGGCCCGTCTGGCACACGGCAGTGGTCTCAAATGCAGCACCGAGCTACGCACCTGCGGGATCGGCGCTCATTGAGGCGACGACTCTGCTCGATCGGCCCGACAGTCTGGCCGACGAACGGGAGATCCGACAGCACCTCGAACGCATCTACGGCACGTCGACGCGCCGGTGGCAGGTCCTGATCAATCATCGGCTTCCGCACGCACTGCCGGCCTCGGCTCCCCCTCTGATCGACCGATCCGTGCAGCGGATCTCCGAGAGAATATTCGTCTGCGGCGACCACCGTGACACCGGCTCGATCCAAGGCGCACTGATCTCCGGTGATCGAGCCGGGCAGGGAATCGCCGGATTACTCTCACCTGTCTCCCGCCGCTCTGACAACGATCCAAACGTGAAACCATGATCGCAACCTGCGGAACTCCCCCATCTGTGTGCGAGGAGTCCGGGTATGCCCCGGGCACAGCAGCATGAGCACCCATATCCGACGGGCTGTTGCGGCCCTCCTGACCGGTCTCCTCACCGCGGTTGCCTCCGTGGGCTGTGCCGCCGCAGACGGTTCAAGTCCGGGTTCTCCGCTCGTGGCCGTGTATCGCGGTGAGGCCGCGTGCGACGGGTGCCCCGAGACGATCGCACAACGGCTGAGAGCCTCGCTCGCCCACGCCGAGGTGGTCTGCATCGGTCGCGATGAACGTCTGCCGCTGCAGGCCGATTCCCTTGCAGACGTGGACCTCTACGTCCAGCCTGAAGGTGGCGACGACATCGGCGCGGCCGCCGAAGCGCTGCCTCCTCGATTCGTCGGGGGCCTCGAACGGTATGTTGCGAGCGGCGGTCGTTACCTCGGTCTGTGTATGGGCGCCTATCTGGCCGGTCCGGTCGCCTTCGGCCTCGTCGAAACGGACCTCGACGGTGAGGTCGGCCGTCCCGGCTTTGCAGTCACTGACAGCAGATCGACCGTGGTCGACGTCGCCTGGGACGGTCAGCATCGCCAGACGTTCTTCCAAGAGGGCGCAGTCCTTCCGCCACCCGATGATCGCGCCGACGTGTTCGCGCGGTACGGCAATGGCGATATCGCCGCATCACGCTACGACCACGGTGACGGTATGGCCGGTCTCATCGGCCCGCACCCCGAGGCCGACAAGACCTGGCTGGACGAAGCGGCGATCACCGATCCGGACGGTGACGACTGGAAGTACGCCGTCCCCTTCGTCCAAACACTATTGGACTGACTTCTCCACAACAGCGAAAACCGAGTCTGCGACTGTTGTTTTTCTGAAATCGTCCGGTCGCCGAGTCGACACCAGCGCGACCTCGCACCACCACCCCTCACCGAGGTGGCACACACCCGACCGCCCGTGTAAGACTACGTAGGCGATTGCTCATTCAATGATCACTTGATCGGCGAATGAGCACACCGACTACGACAGCCTCCCCTACAGGAGCGCGGAGGAACCGAAGGAGCTATCCCCCATGACAGAAACTCCTGGGATCACAGGTCATTGGGACATCGATCCCTCACATTCTCGACTGGGATTCTCCACACGCCACGCCATGGTCTCGCGTGTACGCGGAGCGTTCAATGATGTGTCCGGATCGGCCGACATCGCCGACGATCTTGCCGACTCGACCGCCGAGGTCATCATCCAGACCGCCAGCGTCGACACACGCAGCGAGGGTCGCGACGAGCACCTGCGTTCGGCAGACTTCTTCGATGTGGAGACCTACCCGGAGATCCGTTTCGGCTCCTCGGCCATCGATGAGGTCGGCGAAGGCTCCTACATCGTCACCGGTGAGCTGTCGATCCGTGACATGACGAAGACCGTCTCGGTTCCGCTCGAGCTCATCGGCGTCGAGACCGATCCCTTCGGCAACCTGCGCGCCGGCCTCGAGGGCTCGCGTCGCATCGATCGCAAGGACTGGGGCGTGACCTGGAATACGACGCTCGATTCCGGCGGCGTGCTCGTCAGTGACAAGATCACCCTCGAGTTCGAGCTCTCCCTGATCAAGAACCTCGCCGAGGCGGCCCCCGCCGATTCGGCCGAAACCGACGATGAGGACGAGGCCGACGAGACCGCCCCTCCCGCGCCGAAGGCCCCGAAAGCAGCCCCGACCGCTGAGCCCGCCGGCAAGGAGTTCCCTCCCCCGCCGCCGGTCAAGCCGGCGGAGACGGCCCCGGAAGCCAAGCAGCCGGAGGCTCAGTCATCCGGAAACGGCTTAGGAAAGCTCTTCGGCCTCCGCTGAGCCCAGCGCACGTCCGCTGACGTCAGGGGCCCGATACGGCAGTCCTCACCGCGGGTGAGATCGGTACACGAGCCGATCTCACCCGCCGCTACTATTGAGACCAGCACCAGATGACCGGACCGAGGAAGTAGGACTGCCATGGCCAAGCTGACGAAGATGGTTTCCGCCATCGGTTCCCTCAAGGACCTCAACTCCGCCCGCGCCGAGTTCGATGACGCATCGAAGGCCATTCCCGCCGAGGCTGCCTTCCCACCCGCAGAGATCCGTCCCACCGCAGACGACTCCCGCACCCTGATGCTTCGGGTGACGAATCCCGGAAGCCCCGCCGAGGCGGCTCCGCAGTCATCTAGCCAAGGTGACACCTTCGCTGTCATTTATGTTCCCGCCGCCGGTGAATTCGCTGCCGTGCTCGTGCTCAATCCCTCCACTCAGATCGAGGCAGGTCAGACGTTCGGCACTATCGCCGACGAGGGCGGATGGCCGGTCGTTGTCGCCATGGTTGAGGAGTTCCTCGGCATCCGCATCGATCACATCGCACAGCTGGAGGCCGACGTGCTCGGACGCGTCATTGACGAGCTCCGCGGCCTGCAGGTCTACAGTCGTGCAGCGTTCAACGCCGGTGGGACCGATTTCGTCGAGGGCACGAATAACCTCGACGGAGCGACATCTGCGATCTTCACCGCGGCAGACCCGGTCGATGATGCCGGCCAGACGCGCACTCGCAATCAACGTGCGGTCGTGCGTGCGCTCGTTCAATCGCTCAAGTCAGGTGGGCTGGTCAAAGATCCGAACAAGGGTGCGGCCGTGCTCGGACATTTCGCTTCAGGCATTCAGCGCAACGCCGAGCTGACCACGAGTGAGCTCGTCAAGATCGCCAATGGCCTCCGCACACTTCAACTAGACGACATCGCGGTGGTCACTGTGCCCACGAACTCGCGCCGCGAGGATGACGGCACGGTCATCATCGACTTCGACCCCGAAGCCTTACCGGCACTCAAAAACGCTTTGGCCAGGAACGACCTCGCAGACTTCTTCCGTTACCTCGTGTCTTTGGGGTACTGATATTCGCGAGAATTATTCGAAGGCTCCGTCGCCTGGCCAGAGAGCATGAAGTCCCCGCCGTGTGGTTGCCAGCCTTTCAATCTGCTGCATCAATTCTTCGCGCAGAGTCACAAGACCGAATGCGTACAAATCGGGATCATTCTCTGCGTTTTCCAGGTACCGATTACACGCGTGCGTCATCATAGACAAAGGCTCTTGGATTCCAGGTAGCCCACGCACAGCATCTCGCGTATGTCGGATCTCGTCTCTCACCGACAGGATGCTTGAGTTCGCGTATCGATAGTCTGGCGAATTGACAGCTCCGTTTATCCGTACTGCATGACCTGAGAAGGCCCGGCGATGATGCACTTCATTGATCAGCCCCCAAAGGCAAGCTTCTCGTTCCGTCGTAGATTCAGCAGAAATGTTCCATACGCGATAGCGACTGTAAGGACAGCGCCGAATACAGCGACAAGAACGTCCAACCAAAATGTCAACCACATGACACCAATACTGCCAGAGTTGAATCTGAAATGAAGAGGCATTTCAAATTGCGTTGATTCCCATCTCGGCAGCACGAGTCCGATAAAAAACTTCCCCCCATTTCGATGTTCTCGGCCTGCTATACCTACCGGCATCCCTGTGTCGGAGATAATTCAAGAAGCACGATGCAGTCCCTCTCGTCCTAACGAGGCCCCTCACACACCGAAAGCGACCGAAATCGCAGCAAGGAACGAGAGTTCAGGATTCCTAAGAGCAATCTGCCAGATGGAACCGCCGACGGCGACACCGAATCTAAAGGTCGCGACTGGAATTCGATCAGTCCACCATTTACTCATGCCTACAGTCACAGACGACCCACCACCCTCAACCTGGGCACCGAGCGTATGCAAGCACAAGACGGTCGCAAATGAACCAACAAACTCGTCGACCACAGGATTTGTAGCCCTACATAGCCAGACTAGCCGCAATCAGTCCGCCGTCCAGGACACTACAGCGCCTGACGCGACAGAACCAAAACATACAACGGCTACGTGACAATGCAGCCGCCAGCGTGAGATACCCTAGTCAGGAACAACCTCGGGGACACAAACGCGTGGAAACGCAACTAACAAGAAGGCCACACATGCAATTCCTGACAGTAGGCGACTCACACACGCAGTACTTTGGAATCTCAAACCAAATGCGCGGTCTTAACCAAAAGCTCCGCGGCATTCGCGTCATCAATAAGGCTGTCAGCGCAAGCACCGTCACTGGCGTCGGGAAGTTAGACTCCACTCTAAAGCTTGGGACCAATATCCACCAGTGGATAGATAAAGTCAAACCGAATTTCCTGGTGCTTAACCTAGGGCAAGTAGACGTTGAACTAGGAATACCTTTCCGGCAGTTTGTAAAACAGCGGAATGAGACAGAGGATTACTGGCTCAATCACTTTGTACAAAAGTATGACGAATTCCTACAGGCCGTACAGCTAGACAATAGTCAAATTATCATCAAAGGAATAAATCTTCCGGTTCTATGTTATGACCACCAGAAGGCAATTAAATATATAAGCAGAATTGTCACAGAACGTTTCACAGGAGAGCAAAAGGACTTACAGCGCACTCGCGAGATCGAAGAACGACTCACTCAGCGCTACCCGTCTGACATCGTGCGCACCGACCTCGCGAGAAGGTTCAATACGAAACTAGAGACTTTATGTTCCACACATGGGTACGGTTATTTTGACATAAATTCGGCCCTCGAAAATGAACCTCAAGGCACAATATCTCCACGGTTCATGCCCTCAAAATTCGACCATCATATCGTCGACTCTTTAGAGGTCCGTTTACTTCACTGGGATGAATTGTTGAAAGTCGCGAGAAGGCAATATTGGAATTTGCCAAAATAACCCGATACATTGCAACGTAGCCCCGAAAGGTCCTTAGACATGGCACAAGAAAAGTCGAATTCCCCCAACACAGACTCACTTGCAGAGTCCCTCGATGTTAGCAAACAGATTCTCGAAGCGCTCCAAGACATGAACGCTCTCAATAAGAAGTTGCTTTGGGAGGCCCAGGTTACGCGACGAACTCTAGATACTATTCGTACGACCCTTGCTCGCCCGGTCCTCAGCGACGTTCATGATTTTATAAATCGAGCTCAGCTTTCTTTTCTTGATACACTGAAAGCTATCAAAGACGGCCAACTCAGCTTTTCCCGCTTTGGCGACGGAGAGATGCGTCTAATGCTCCGAGAGGACTACAAATTAACATTCCAGAAGAACTCGCCACAGCTCGCATCAGATCTAAAAAAGATACTTACCGAGCCAGCTGAAAATCTGCTCGTAGGCTTCCCCCACCTATACCGCGATAACCACTGGTCGGGAGTGTGGAGTGACATTTGGGATCAAATGAAGCCTCTACTGAGAGACATTAGGGTGGTGGGTAACAGCCACGTATCCCGCCCAGTATTTTTTCAACACACAGGGCAATTCGGAGTAGAAGCTTGGCGCGACCTCTGGGAGCAGAAGAAGATTTCTATAATCACCGGCAAAGACTCTCGATTTGAATTAATTCAAGAATTGTTTGACAATGCCAGCCAGAGCCGATTCATGTATTCCGCTCCGAAAAACGCATATGAGGAACTTGAGGCGGTGCGCGAATCTGCACTGCAAGATGATTCTGACCTAACGTTAATAAGTCTCGGGCCTGCTGGGTCCGTGCTTGCTTATTGGTTAGCAAAAGCTGGAAAGCAGGCGATCGATATTGGTCATATTAGCGATAGCTATCAGAATGTATTTAAAGGAGGGTCTTGGCCAGAGACCAAATCGGCAGTGATCCCCAGGTAGCTAGGTACTGATAGCTACTCGCGGCGATCAAGACTGTTTCATGAACCCAGCCGACTCGAGAGGCAACACCAACTCGCTTTCAGGAAATGCATTCAATAGAGCGCGTGGATCGTATTTGGATTCGGGGAGCGTGGCTTTAGCGGCAACGTCGTCTAACGAGATGTCCCTAATCTGATCAGAATTTACATCAACCCGAGAAACTTGGGCCTTTTGCAACGTGGAGAAGAAATCGTCAAACTTAAAATTGCTACCAACTAGCTGACTATCAATAATGTTCAACCAAACCCAAGGGACGCCATATGCCTGCGCCACTATCAGCCCGTGGAGGGATGTTGAAACGACCACCCTCGAAGTTGCAATTTGAGACACGACCACTTCTGGGGGGTTGCGAACATTGATAGCTTGCCAGCTTGCATTCAATTGGTGACTAGCGAATGCACGTTTATGAGCATAGTGAGGCACTAAAGTGTTTTTCGGATCGCCTTCGTGAGCCATAGTTGGCGGCTCAAACAACAGGGGCAACACCAATGCAGGATCACCCAGAACTGCCGGCGGCTCCCACTGGAGTTCATCTTCAACCACCGAACGAGTAAGTTCACCTCTGAGAGCGTGGATGGCGGTCGGGGGATTCTTTGACAACCGGCTCAACGTAGCTCTGTTTGGACGGGCGATGATTCCAGTACCCCACACGGACAAACCAGGCCTGTACATCCCCGTCAAGATAGAGCCCACCGTCACAAGCCCGTATCCGGCAGCCGGATCTCCCATAGTATTGTGTGCGGGTCGACCAGTGATCATTTCGATGATCCAGGCCCCAATTTGATCTCCAAAATTTTCCTGAAGATCCCACCAGTAGCCTGGCACCGACCGAATGGGTATGTCTGTAGCGGGCGCCATCAGGGTGGCAGCACGCTGAATCAGAGCTCCGATCTCGACGCATGCCTGAGATGATTCATAAGTCGAAAGTTTCCATCGCCCAAGGAACCTGTGCGGTTGGCCCTTGATAAGTGACGTGATTCGCCAAAGGCGTTTATTGATTCGATAACGCGTTGCGTCGTCGCGTCCGACCACCTTGAGTTCCAGAAACCCCTCTGCGACCACGAAGTCGAAAGCGTACCTAGCTACGTCGCTTTGGGTAATCTCTAAAACTAGAACGTTGTCCTTCCAAAACCAGAACTTTGACTCGGCCCCAACGCCCCAGGAAACGGGCGTCAGGCACTGCTCAATGCTGTCAAGTGATTCCCTAGGATTATGTTCTTGCACGTCGTTCCCACACCCCACAGGTGACAGTCCAATCTCGTCGATCTTTAGCTAGAGCTCTTTGCTCTATAGCTTAATCGCTAGGAGATGCACATGTGGAATTGAGCACTCGCTCACGTACTCGAATATTTCAGAAAACCGATCGGGCCCGTTGCATAGCTGTGGCCTTCTTTGCTTCGGCCCGTTCAGGCGCGGCGGCCTCGCCCAGACCACTACCTCGCCGCTTACCCCGTTCCATTGCCTAAGAGGTTGCGCGGATAGGCGGGAAGTGTGCGTATCCTGCGCCCGGCGTGTCGTGGTAGGCGGACACGAGGAAACGTCAGCTTCGATGGAAGTGCAAACATCACAATCGAAGACAAAAGGACAGCTTCCCCGTGCCCGCACTTCCATCTTCAGTCATCGACCCCCTCTTCAGCCAATTCGAATCACTGCTACCGACACCCGCCGACGCCCACCCGCTGGGCTGTCACCGACCACGCGTGCCCGATCGTGTCGTCTTCGACAAACTCATTGCCCGCCTCGTCCTCGGCGGTGCCTACACCAAACACGCCGACGAAACCGTCTCGGCAACAACTGCGGCCGTATGGTTTTGTGAGACAGGTTTAAGGAGCACTCACAATCGTGACCACCAGCAGGAAGAAGTACACCCAGAAATTCAAGGAAGACGCCGTCGAGCTCTTCCTGACCTCGGACCGACCGATCGTCCAGGTCGCGGAGTCAGTCGGTGTCAAGGCCGGAACGTTGGGCAACTGGATCAAGAAATACCGGGCTGAGCATCCCGAAAAGTTCGCCACTGACGAGCCGGAATCGGTGTCGTGGGCCGATCACCAGGCGGTCGTGGCCGAGAACGCACGCTTGAAGCAGGAGAACGAGTTCCTGGGAAAAGTCAGCGCCTTCTTTGCAGCGAAGCGACAGTAGAGGATGTCTACGAGTTCATTCAGGCAGAGAAGGCCACCTATTCGATCGTGATGATGTGCACGGCTCTCGGCATCGCCCGCGCATCGTTCTACCGTTGGCTCAAGCGCAAGGACGCAGGCCCCACACAACGCGATACACGGCATCACGAACTGGTCGTGGCGGTCAAGGCCAAGGCGAAGGCGACGAAGGGCATGGCCGGGCGGCAGGCGCTGACGGTGCTGCTGAACGATGATGGCATCGCCGTCTCTGAATCCACAGTCGGAGCGATCATGCGCGCCCACGGTCTCCAGGCGAAACGGTTGCGGGCGTTTAAGACCACGACTGTCCAGGACCCGCAGGCGAATACGGCCCATATCGTCAATCACATGCTCGATGCCGACGGCAATCGGGACTTCTCCTCGCAGGTTCCCGGGACGCGACTGTGCGGCGATATCACCTACCTGCGTACGGGTGAGGGGTGGTTGTATCTGGCCACGGTCCTCGACTTGTGCACCGGCATGATCATCGGCTGGTCAATGGCTGATCACATGCGCACGAGCTTGGTCATCGAGGCGATGGAAATGGCTCGCGACCACGGATTCATGCGCTCTGACCAGGCAATATATCACACAGACCGGGGTAGCCAATTCACATCGGCGAGGTTCCAGGCGTGGTGTGCCGGCAACGGGGTCACCCAGTCGATGGGCCAGGTCGGAGTGTGTTGGGACAACGCGGTGGCGGAGAATTTCTTCTCGCATCTGAAGACCGAGTTCTACCACCACGAATCCTTCGGCACGCGGCTAGAGGCCAGGACTGCGGTGATGGAGTACATCGAGGTTTGGTACAACCGTCAGCGCCCGAATGCCAGGGCGGGTTTCCGTGCCCCGGCAGTGGCGTGGGCGAAGTACGAAGGAGTCAGCCAGGAGGACCTGGCCGCGTAAGAATCAACGATCACTTGTCTCAAAAACTTGACGAGCGCAAACACTGCGAGCACGACGCGACGAATGGATCGCTGCCGACGTGTTCTTCGCCTTGGAACAGCTCGTACTGGAGAACTTCGATTACGTCATCGGCCTCGACCTGAATCATCTCAGCATCGATGGGTGCTGCGTGAAAGCACCCACCGGTGGCGACAACACCGGCCCGAACCCGACCGATCGCGGCAAATCCGGGCAAAAACGGTCCGTGCTCACCGACGGCAATGGTCTGCCGCTCGGTGTCATCCTGGCTGGGGCCAATCGGCACGATTCTCCCCTGTTGCGTCCGACTCTGGAGTGTTTGTCCCGGTTCGAGTTCTTCTTGCCCGAGTCGATTCGGGTCGATCTCGATTCCGGGTATGACTCGCATGTCACCCGAGACCTGCTCGATGAGTTCGGCTGTGGATGGAAGATCTCGCCAAAGGGCACCTATATCGAGATCAACCACACCAGGCGGTGGCAGGTTGAGCGGACGAATTCCTGGCACACTCGCGGATTCACGCTCCTCCAAGTCGTGCTCGATCGAACCGACCGCGTGCAGCGGGCCTGGTGTTGTATGGCCAATGCGATCATCGTGCTCCGCCGACTACTGAAAGAGGCATGGCCGCGTTTCCGTTGGTCTACACGCCCTGTCAAGCAGTTCGACTGGCGATGACCGCCTATCCGCGCAACCACTAAGCGTCGACCATCCACACAACACTGATCTAGCCTCGAGATTTCATGATTAGGATCGACCGGATGGTGGACTGACACAAGAAAAGTGCTCCTGACCAGGGATAATGGTGCTTGCGAAGACAACAAAAACCCATTGGAAAAGGAGCACTCTCAGAGTGAAGCCTACCCGCACCTATCCTCGCTTGCACATCGATACCGCGCCCAGCAACGCCCTCGGGCAAGCCGGCGGCATGCTGCTCACCGAAACCGTGCACACCAGCGGGCTCGGCCATCACCTGAAGCAGGCTCTGGCGGCATGGAAGAGACCCTTCGCCATCCACGACCCCGCCAAGATCCTCATCGACATTGCCATCACTTTGGCTCTCGGCGGTGACACACTCTCCGATAGTTCCGTCCTCCGCGACGAGCCCGATCTCTATGGGCCGGTGGCATCGAACCCGACGATCACTCGCCTCATCCGCACTCTCGCCGATGATGCCGACCAAGCCTTGGCCGCGATCAACACCGCTCGGACAGCTGCTCGTGCCCGCGTGTGGGAACTGGCCGGGGCTCAGGCACCGAACCATGACAGTGATGCTCGGGCTCCGCTGGTCGTTGATATCGATGCCACCTTGGTCACCGCCCACAGTGAGAAGGAAGAGGCGAAGCCCACGTACAAGAAAGGGTTTGGATTCCATCCACTGCTGGCGTTCATCGACCACGGACGATCGGGTTGCGGCGAACCCGTTGCCGGGCTGCTGCGACCGGGCAATGCCGGATCGAATACTGCTAGCGATCACATTCGGCTGGTCAAGGAAGTTCTCGCTGGTCTTCCCGGCGGCAGGCCGCGTCCGGGTAAATCGGTGCTCATCCGGACCGATACCGCCGGTGGCACCCATGGCTTCCTGACTTTCCTCACCAGGAGGCGCCTGTCGTACTCGGTCGGGTGGATGCTGCCGGCAACGATGCCTGATCTCTATCGCCAACTCATGAAGCTGGACGCGTGGGAGCCGGCCTACGACACCGACGGTCGTCCCCGCGAAGGTGCCGACGTTGCTGAGCTCACCGGAGTCCTCGACCTCAACGATTGGCCGGACGGGATGCGAGTCATCGTCCGTCGGGAACGACCCCACCCTGGTGCGCAATTGCGTTTCGATGACGTTGATGGGTACCGGCTGACCGCGTTCGCGACCAACACTCGCGGTATGCAGTTGGCCGATTTGGAAGTCCGGCACCGCTCCCGGGCACGGTGCGAGGACCGGATCCGCATCGCCAAAGACACCGGGCTGGCCAATTTCCCCCTCAAAGGCTTCGACCAGAATCGGGTCTGGTTGGCCATCGTCGCTCTCGCCGGGGATCTGCAGGCCTGGAGCGGACTGTTGACGTTCGTCGATGACGAGATTCGTCGGTGGGAGCCGAAGAAGCTGCGTATGCACATCTATACAGTGCCAGCGACGATCGCGAGGACGGCCCGTCGGGTGGTGGTGCATGTGAAAAACACTGCTCGATTCGCGCAAGACATCGTCGCTGGCCTGAACCGACTGCGTTCCTTGCCAGGGCCCGAGCCGGGATAACCATCGTGGTGTCCGTGTTCGTTCGAGTAGAGGAAACCAGTTGGGGTCGGAGTCCCCGCCCAACCGTGGCGACACACGGTGGCCGCGTCACACCCGAATGGCAAAATCAGAAACGAATGCGCTCCACAGCGCGAGAATCAAGGCGCGAGCCACACCGTGAAAAATTGAGGCTAGTTGAAGCCAGTAAGCTCTCACGCGTATCGAATTCTTCGAAGCTGGCGTTAAACTCCTCGAGTCGACAAATCCGGAAGCAGCTTGCCTCAAGTCTTTCAATCTGCGAGGCAAAGATAGCCAGGTACCGGCGCGACAGAATTTCTGAAGACGGTAGTTTGCTGCCACATCCCAAACTGGAGAGTCAGTGATCGGACCCTCGCCAGGATTCATCGTATCCTACATCACAATCTTCTATGCTGTCCGTGCCTCCGATCGCAATGAAGTGATGATTTCAGCTGTTAGAATTGTACAATTGCGAAGGATTTGTAGGGTCCCGCTGTAGTCGCGTTGCTCAGGAGAAGTGTTCACATATGACTTACAAAACTGATATTGCCAGGGCTATGCGTCGAGTAGGTCTTTCACGACTAGTTGACTCCTCTGTCCTCAGGCGTGCAACTGGAGTTACTATTCCCGCCACTAGGCAACCATCAGATGAGGATCAGTCGGCCACACCTTCCAATCTGGGGATTAACGGCCCCAAACTTTCAGTAATTGTCCCAACTTACAATGTCGAAGAATATCTTGCGAATTGCTTAGACTCGATCCTCGGTCAGTCCTATACTAACCTTGATGTGATCGTCGTCAATGATGGGTCGACTGATCAATCAGGCGCCATCGCCGATAGTTTTGCGCGTAAACATAAGCGATTGCGGGTGATACACAAACGCAATGCAGGTCTTGGAGCTGCCCGAAATACCGGTCTAGATTATAGTGACAGTGAATACGTCACTTTTGTTGACTCGGACGACACACTTCCACCGGACGCTTATCAGACTGCGATGACCTCGTTGCTCAACACCAATTCAGATGTATCAATTGGGTCAGTAGAACGGTTCGACAGTCGAAACAAGTGGCTACCGTTCTGGGTCAAACTGGCTCACGACGAATACCGGCCCGCGATTCACGGACTCGATTTTCCTCCGATAATGTGGGATGTTTTCGCCTGGAATAAAATATACAAGAGAGACACTTGGGATCAGCTGGTTGGACGTTTTCCCGAGGGCACTCTATATGAGGATCAGGAATGCACCGCGAAACTGTTCGTTGGCGGCGCAAAGATTGATGTACTGGAATCAGTCGTTTATCGGTGGCGACTCAGAGACGACAATTCATCCATTACTCAACAGAAGACAAATATTAACGATCTAAGTCAGAGACTGGACGTTATGGATTCAGTTGAATCCATCATCAGCGGCACGAGCGACGAATATGTCGATTACTGGTACTCAAAGACTCTCGGCGAAGACCTCTACTACTACCTTCGAGAAATTCCGCGTGCAGACGACGATTTTTTCGACCTTCTGTCCAACCGCACGCGTTCTCTATGGGAAAACGCGTCTGACGACGCAATTGCAGGCATTCCACCAACGCGCAAAGCACTTTGCTATTATGTTGCCAACAAAACCAAGGACGAGGTAACGCGTTTGCTCGTCCAGTTCGAAAGAACTAAAGAGGATTATGATATCCAATATAACGACGGTGAACTGACCTTTACTATTCCGGATGAATTTGGTCATTCATTTGCTCTCCCCGATGTTCTTACGAGGGTCATACCGGACCACATAACTGCAGACGCGAAGATCGACTTTTTTGATCCACGTTCTAATGGCGATGTCGTTTTCGAAGGCTTCGCGAAGTTGAATTGCGTTGGATTCGCTACCGGTTTCTCAGCTGATTTATACGATTCGCACACGGATCAGGTTGTCGCTACGCTAGAAATCGAGCAGAAGACTCGACAAGCTGATTATCGCATCAGTGACACGTTGCACAGTTACAAAGATGCCGGATTCGATCTGACTATTCCCCATTATGTGATTGACCAGATTGCGAGTGTCTCAAATGCGACGCAGAGCGCTCGGCTGACGCTCCGAATCCATGTACATCTTGGTGAGCACACTTGGACCGTAATAGATGTCAAGCGCGATATAAATTCGTTCGCGGGATATCCGCATGCTACCGAGTTCACTAGTAGGAACCATCGTTTAGCAATACAAGGTGATCCTCGAGTACGGACTGATCTCTTAGTGATCAGCCCCAAACTGGTCGCATCCCATATCGAAATCGTGAATGGCGAACTAGAGGTTACGCTCGACTCCAGTGCAATCCAGGCGGCATTCGGCACCGACAAATCTATCGACGCATACCTGCTCGTTCAGTCCAACGATGTCGAGTTGGGCAGGAGCTATTTCAACTTCACCCATGAGCTTGCCATCGCTCGTATTCCGCTTCCCGATCTATCACTAAATCGTGCGTTGTGCATTGATCGGCACGATCTTTACGTGGGATCACCAAACGGCATGCGAACCGCTATTGCAGTATCGCAGGGGCAGGCAACTAGGAACAGAAATGCTGATCTCCAGATCGGGATGTCCGGATTCGGTTACGCAACTCTCGATCAGCCGATCCAGTCAGCGTCAGTTCACGCAGTGGAAGTCGATGATAGGTCCGCTACCTTGACGGTCACTGGAAGCTTCACGCTTAGCCCCAGGGCAGCAAGAAGCGTCACACCAACATTGGCTCTGGTCGGTAGCGGCCGCAACATCTATCCGGCTCAGCTCAGCATCAACTCACAAACGCGTGAGTACTCTGCCGTGTTCTCGCTAACTGGATTCGTCGCACCCACAGGGAACCGACTCGAGTCCGCATCGCATTACATTCTCCAATTGTTGCTTGCCAGCGGCAAGACCCATCCTGCCTCTTCGTGGGTTACGACGAATGTGGATTTGGAACGTTCACTGCCTATGCGATCCAAGTGCGGAGATCATCTGCTCACTGTCGACCCTGTAGGAAACAGTCGGTCACTACGAGTTCAGATCTCGGCACCATTGAGTCCAACCACTGAACTCGGGCGATGGAATGAGAGTCGCAATACTCGCACGTTCATATCTCCGACAAGAACGATTTCCCCGAATACGGTACTGTTCGAAAGTTTCGCCGGTCACTCAATCGGCGATTCTCCGCTCGCGTTGAACAACGAGATCGCTCGCCGGTTCCCAAGTGCGACTCGCTATTGGACAGTGCGCAGCTCGAAGTCGTATGTCCCGGCGGGTGCGACACCAGTGATCTACGGAAGCATCGACTGGTTTGACGCGGTCGCCAGCTCTGCAGTTCTGATCAATAACAACAACTTTCCGTACTATTTTTCCAAGCACAGAGAACAAATCTACTTGCAAACTTGGCATGGCACACCACTTAAAAGAATCGGCAACGACGTGCCAGCTTCAAACCTGTCTTTAAGCTACCGTGCACTCATGAAGGATGAGGCTGAGAAGCATTGGAGCTTTTTGCTGGCTCAGTCTCCATGGGCAGCTGATACATTAAGCAACGCATTCGGCTATTCAGGCGATATCATTGTCGAAGGCTACCCCAGAAATGATGTATTAGTCGATTCCAGCTATGCGGCAGCGCGCAGGAATGAAGTACGTAAGAGACTAGGAATTTCGAATACCCAGACTGCCATTCTTTACGCACCGACCTGGCGTGATAATTTGAAGGACCGTTCCGGTCACTACAGCATGGTGGATTTCCTCGACGTCAATAAGTCGTCTCAAGAGCTCGGTAAATCAAGCAAGATTCTCTATCGAGGTCACTCGAACTCGATTTACAGCAAGAGGGATCATTTTTCCGAACGCGTTATTGATGTTTCACTCTATTCGGACATCAATGATCTGATCCTTGCTTCTGATGCTTTGATCACCGACTATTCCTCAATAATGTTTGATTATGTTGTCACAGGAAAGCCTATTGCCTTCCTATGCCCTGACCTCGACTCCTATCAGGAGAAAGTGCGCGGATTCTATTTTGATTTCGAAAGCATGGCCCCAGGAGAGATTCTTCGATCCCGAAAGGATGCTATCGAGCTGTTGAGGAGTTCGAGCATGTTCACCTCCCAATCTACTGAACGTTATGTCGCGTTCGCTCAGAAGTTTGCGAGCCTAGACGATGGTGCTGCGGCGGAGCGAGTGGTTGGCCAGATTGGGCACTTCTTTAGTTGAAGCGGTTGAAATTCTCGAGCCCGGGAGCGAGTCGGCGGCAATCGCCAGCCAGTCTGTCTGTACGGAAGCGCCTTTCGGTAGCACCTTCCCTACAATGAGGGTACAGATTCCCATGCTTGGATGTCACCGCAATTTTAAGATTCAGCGCCCCTAATTGCTGTAACTTACGCATCGCTTCGTGGCGCGTCTGTTGCCGAATGACAGCTCTCTATATGGGCGGCTGCCACGCAATGAAGAATGAATCTAGTTCGGCAATCCGAAGACAGGGTTAGTTTGGCCTGCGAACACTCCGTCTACGAAAATCAAACTTATAATTCTTTACCCACGAGAAGGGAAATAGCGTTTCATTCTCCGTCGACGCATTTGTAACACTATTGGCGCTTCTCGTATTCGTCAAGCACCCTAAATGAAACTTTCTCCGAGCAGGCATTCTCTGGCGGCAGCTGCACGCGAGTTCCGCGCAGCGAAAGTACATCTACGATTTCTTGGATCAGTTCGTTTTGGTCGACACGATACCGCAATTCGTCATCACTCCCCGAGTACAGGCCACGGTCAGCTCGATACTCGTCTATATCCGGAAAGTAGTGTATTACCGGTCGCCCAAGAGTTGCGAAATCGTAAGTCAACGATGAGATATCAGTAATTAGGACATCACTAAGGATCATCAATTCTTCTACATGCGGGTAGTTTGTTGCATCCACGTAGTTTGATTGACCATTTTGACTCTTTTCAGTCATATGATGAGCTCTTACTATGATCTGCGCGCCGGTTACTTCTGAAACATGGTTTAGGTCTAATTGCTCGTCCCAGTCGGCATTACCACCTGCACGGTCCGCGTTTCGCCACGTTGGTGCATAGAGAATTGTTGGCCTATTCTCGTCTAGTCCTAACTCCGTTCGAAGAAGTTCAATTCGTTGCTCGCTAGTTGAGTACATGCGAAGATTCCGTGGGTATTCAGTAAGGCTGACCTCTCCCGAATAGCCAAGGCCGGATCTCAAAAGCGTTGCAGCTTGTGGAGTTTGTGCTATCAAATGGTCCCAGTTTGCGACTTCGCTCACCATCAGCCGACGATAGGTCAATGGCACTTTGCGTCGGGAGATGTCCCATAGGAGCCGTTTAATAGGGGTCCCGTGCCACGTCTGTAAGTAGAACTGTCCGTTCGTTTTACGTATGTAATAAGGGAAGTTGTTGTTGTTAATCCAGACTCGACTTGCAGCAAGCGCACGATGCCATTTTGTTGTGCCTTCGACAACGGGGATTCCTCCAGTAGGCACATCGACCCTTCGATCTCGTACTGACCAATAGAGCGGTATATCGCTTCGTTTGGCTCTGATAGCTTCAAAAATCGCCCTGGGATTGTCGTTGGCCGACTTCCCGTTATACGACTCGAATACTATTCCGTCAGTGAGCGGTCCCCAGCTTTTCTCGCGGAGCCTGAAGCGTCCGTACTTGGTCCGCTCCTGAGCAGACCAAGGCGGTGAGGCCGTGACAGAAACGGCGCCCGAGTCTCGTCCTTCGACCCGGAGCGTGTTCCATTCGGTAAAGCAATCCACTGGTCGGATGGCCAACTTGCCGGCAGCCCTAGCCCAACTGTCGGTGCGGTTCGTAGTTTCTCCGTACTTCAGGTGATAGCCGCCTGCCAATGCCGCGACCTTGCCTCCTTCTGCCCCGGTAGTCGTCAAGTCATACACAGCGGTGAAGCTGCCATCAGCATGCTGCGCAGACTCATCAGGCTCAATCGTCTGCTCGGAGGATTTAAGCACCACCTTGAGCTTCTCCGGAGGGTCAATCCGACCGATAATCAGCAGTCGATCCCGGTCGTTTGTCGCACCCGTTACAGTCACTCGCCGGAACCGCTGCGCCAGTCTCACCATGCCAGCAGAATTCGCCGCAAGACGCACACACGAAGTGCCGGGCACAAGATAATCGACGGATGCGTGGTACACATCGACGTCATCTCCTTCGGTGGTCCTAGCCAACAGCTTCCACTGCCGTTCCCCATGGGTTCGGAACCGCTGGGGAAGTTCAGGCAGTGTGGTCGAATAGATGGAAGGCCCGATTGATTCTAGTTCGACTTTGCGGCCCGCAGTGTGCAGTGCTAAGCCACGTACATTCGCAGAAGCGTCGAGGGTCACCGTCACATCCCGCCCACGGAAGTCGACGTTCTTCACGACTACTGGATCAGCCGGCATGGTTACGGGACGAATCGACAATTCGCTCCGACCGTCAGCGACAACCGTCAGGCGTCCTGCATCGCGAATTGGACTAGGTGCAATCATTCCAACTACCGCTGTCGACACAGCCGGGGCCCGGAGTTGCATCCCTTCAATTTCAAAGGAGCCGATCAAGTCGATGCCTCGTGGCGATATGTCTCCCAGACCGGAAACATCAACACAAACCGTGAAACCCCCAGCCTCGTATGTGCGCCAAGGATCACCGACGTCTAAGTCCACTCGATTGTCGTGACGGGTCTCAACAGGAGAGTCCAGAACAGTCGCCCCATCCATAACGCCCTGCATACGGAATGTGGCCTGCTCTGGATCAACCCCGGGGATGTACGCGCACCCCTGGAGCTCGATCTGTTGCTCACTGATCCAACGCGCGTTCCGCACGATGACGACAGGCTTGAAGTCGACAGGCTGTGCTTTCAGCAATCGTTGCGGAACAGCGGTCTTGAGCCGAGACAAGTACGTCGGCGCGACTACCCAGCCGTCGTCGACTAGTTCGAGTGGCACGGATCGAGTCTCTTCCATCCTCGTTCCGAGAACTTCTTCGATATCGTCCAAGGCTCCGGACGCCACAACCCACATGTACAGACGTTCCTGTGCAGGCATGAGCTTCCAGGCGCCTTTCGACATAGACGTTCGAAGACTCTTGGCCGCATCACAGAGAGTCTTTCGGAAACGTTTGTTAGCCGTATCCAGGTACTCGGCATGCATGGCTAAATCAGTGCCCATCCAGATCGCATACGCCTGCTCGACTACGTGGTCGGGCGCGTGGTTCAAGGTGTCTCTGAGCGCATCAATGACTTCGAGCTTCGAGTGCAGATCACTCAATTCGGCTTTGCGTTTGGAACGAGTGGCTCGTCCATCGGCTAGCCTCCACGCATACACGTCGTTTGTGAGCACGTCGATCGCCGCGGCACCGACCAGTGCCCTATAAACAGGCTCTTGGTCTTCGTAGTTGGAGAATCCCCACATCTCTCCGACATGACGGTTCCAGAAGTCGTGTCTGTAGACTTTGTTCCACAGGACAGGCTCCTCCAGCAGTTCCGGCATGTCGTCCAACCGAACTGCTAATCGCTGACGAGCATGTACTCGCGCGGTCAGCTTCGGTCTGGACCGACCGGTCGAGCCGATACGAACATACGCCCCGGTGGCAATGTCAGAGTCGGTTCGTTCAAGCGAATCAACCAGCGTCGAGTATGCGTCGGCCAGCACCTCGTCATCTGCGTCGGCAAAGGTGATGTACTTGCCGCGGGCTGCATCGACTCCACGGTTCCGTGCACGCGCCGGGCCTTCATTGGGTCCTGTGAGGATTGATACCGGCGTAACACCATCAAAATGCTGGTTGGCCTTTTCAACAGTGTCATCGGTCGAACCGTCGTCGACGACGATGACTTCCAATGACACACCACGCTGGTTGAGTATGCTCCTCAAGCATCGGTCGATGAAGTCGCTCGCATTGAATGCAGGCACGATAACGCTCAAAGTCGGAGTGTCCGTGCCATTCTCATCGGGAGATCCAACGGTCGATGTTCTGGTCGAAGTGAGTTCCGATTCGCGCTTACGCCGGAATATTTTGAACCCTTCGACTCCGCCATGCCGCAGATGCCACAGTGCTTTTCGCCACTGCTGTCCGCTCACATGGCCTCACCACCGTTCTTCTTCACCTGCCGACGGATGCTGTCGACGATCGACTGATAATCAGCACGCCGATAGTGGAACGGTTGAGGTCCCCACTTATGGTCTCTGTCGATTCGGACCTCGCGGCTCTCTCTCACCACTGACGACGCTGCCAGCGATCGTGCCTCTTTACGATACCGGATGTAGTCACTATTGGCTGAATGAGCGCGGTCGGCATATTCCTCTGCTTCAGTCGGTTTCACGTTGCGCATGCTCTGCCATGCTTCGGCGAGGCCGCGGCCCCTCGAGAGCTCCCTGCCCGCCTCACGCGAACCACGCTGGAAGCGCCTCCACCGGCGGCCGAGGCTAGCAAAGCTGTCGTTCTGCGGGTGCTGGGCTCCGTCGACAGCTCCGGCCCATTCGATGTCGAGGAGGATCGTCTTCTCCCATAGCCCTGCGGCTTTGAGTCCCTGAATGAGCGTCGCGAAGCCTGCACTCCACTGGGTGAAGTGCTCATCGGTGCCGAACTCGATCAATCGAGCCCCTTCTCGACGTGCCCCGCGAGCGGCACCGCAGGATTCCACCTCAATCGAGTTTGTCATGGTCGTACCGTCGGGGAACTTCCAGAATCCTCGTCGTTCATCGACAAGGTCGAGCAGGACGACATCCAGATCGCCTGCGTTCTTGACGATCCTCTCAATGCCGCTCCCTTTGAGGTCGCCGGTGACCATTCGCTTCTGGAAAGCGGAGGTCAGATCGCTGAGATCGATTCCAGCTGTCCCATGCGGAGACTCCAGGCTCGTCACCGAGTGCCTGGCCACGTAGGCCACGACCTCGGCTTCAGGCATGAACTCCGCCGTATCGCGGCTCACGCAGGAACCGAAGATTGCGATCTTCATCGGCCCGAATCCTGGTGCACGACAGGTGCTTCGTCTTCCTGCCGCAAACGTTGCCGCTCCTCGTAGCGTTCATCGGCGATCTGGCGTGCGCGGGAGGCAAGCCTGCGGCCGGTGAAATCTCCAGCAGCAGCTACAGACGACGCGCGGTCGTTCGGATTCGCGGCCCGCAGAACGACCCGCTTCTTACTGGGGTTCAGCCGCAACGGCGGGGCATCAGTGATCCGTGGTGCACTTACTGCCTGAGAAGCCGGTTTAGGCAGAGCCGGGAATTTGGCTTTCGGCATCTCAGCGTCGAAGGACTGAGGCCAGACCTGTTCCTCGGCGGCAGCCAACATCGGAGTCGGAGTCTCTTCGACTTCATCGACCGTATCCTGTCGCTTCACATGGCGTGCCGGAGCGGACTTCTTCTTGGACGGGCGCGCTGCGTGCCGCGGGATGGGGTTCTTGATGAGTTCGGGTTCGAGGATATTGATCTCCTCCTTGACCGCGTTGCCCACCACATCGGCGAGGAGCTTGTCGGCGATATCTTCCTTGCCCTTTGCCACATTCCACGCCCACCACCGGTATTTCTCTGCAACAGCCTCTGCCGGGCCGTTCATGAGGATCTCGCCTCGGTGCATCCACACTGCGCGGGTGCACAGCTCCTGAATCACCTTGGCGGCGTGGTTGACTAGCAGAACCGTTCCTGCTTCGGCGAGAAGCTCATCCATCGCACGTTCACTGCGCTCAGCGAAGGTCGCGTCACCTGTCGAAAGGGCTTCGTCGATGAGCAGAATCTTCGGGCGTGCGGCCAAGGCGATGGCAAATCGGAGTCTGGCGCCCATACCCGAGGAATAGGTTCCCATCGGCCGGTGAATCGCCGAGCCCAATGCCGAAAGCTCAACGACATAGTCGAAGGCTTCGGCGGCCTCATCTGGAGACAATCCCATCGCCAGACATCCGAGGCGGACGTTCTCACTTCCCGACAGCGCTGGCTGCAGGGCAGCGCTGACACCGAGCAGAAGCGGCTGGTAACGGACGAGAATGCGGCCTCGATCCGGTTGCTCGACCCCAGCGACATTGCGCAGGAAGGTAGATTTTCCGGAACCGTTCGCTCCGACGATTCCCACCATCTCGCCTTCGCGGGCGACGAAATTGACTCCACGCAGCGCTCGCACCGTGGTCTGACCTTGCCGCCCGACGGCCTTGTTCGTCAGCCGTCGTATTCCTGTCGCTTTGTTGCCTGGATCGTTGGTGTTGACGGTGTACCGGACTTGGACGTTCTCCGCGATGATAGTGGGGTCCTGGACCTCAGAGTCGGCCATAGTTCTCCTCCCCTCTCCAGAAGAACAGGAATCCAACGATGAGAAGGCCGAAGGCCCAGACAGTCCCGACGATCCACATCTTCGGATCCGAATCGACTCCGTAGAGCAGCGAGTTGCGCACCAGCGTCAGATAAGCATGCATCGGGTTGTACTGCATTGCTTCCAAGAGTGTCGGATGATTTCCCAAACGGTCTTCGATGGAGAAGAACACTCCCGATCCGTAGAGCCAGAATCGGCTGACAATCGACATGAAGTTCGTCAAGTCTGGGATCTTGTGACCAAGTCGCGCAAGGAAACACGCGAGTCCGACGTTGAAGAACGTCTGCAGAATAATGACGGGGATGACAAGGATGACACGCCAAGTGATGACTTCAAGCGGCGGCACGACCGCCAGCACAATGACCATGACGAGCAAAGTCGGCATGAAGTCAAGGAAATTGCGGACCACGGTGGAGATCGGTAGCGCAGCGCGTGGGAATTGGAAGCCCTTGATCATGGACGCACCGGAACGGATCGCTCCGGTTCCGCCGGTCATACATTTGCCGGTGTACCCGAAGAAGAAGACGCCGACGACAAGGAACCCGAGGAAGTTGTGGATACCTCGCGAGGTCCCCAGGATGTAACCGAAGATGAACCAGAACGCGAGCACCGACAGCAGCGGATTGAGGAACAGCCAGCCGTAGCCGAGGATGTTCTTCCGCGTCGAGCTCGACATCTTGGCTCGGGACTCGGCGATGATGAAATGCCGGCGGTTCCATAGCGCGGCGAGGTAGCTGCTCAGGCTCGTCCGCCGACCGACGGGCACGAGGCCTTCACTCGACACGGACGGGATCGAACTGAGCCCGAGGGGGTTCGTCGTCTCACTCATCGCACATCACTCCCCACGAGTTGAGAATAGACCTGCCCATATCGTCGTCCGATTTCCTTCCACCTGCGTGTTGCAAGAACATGTGCTCGTCCATTGTCCCCGAATCTTGCCCGTGCCGTGTCATCGGAGGCGAGCTCGGACAGCAGTTCCGCGAGTTTCTGCGGGCTCTCCGGCGGAGTCGCCAAGCCGGCACTGTCCGGAACCAGTTCACGCAGTGCCGGCAGGTCGGAGATGACAACTGGTCGTGCTAGACCCATCGCTTCGATCGGTTTGATCGGAGTGACCAGACGACAGACCGGTTCGTCCTTGCGCGGCACGACGATGGCGTCGAGCGCGAGTTGGTACTCAATTGCCTGAGCTTGGGAGACCCGACCGGTGAAGACTGCGTTCTCTCCCAGGACCGCGGCACGTTCCCGCAGTTCTGGCAGGGCGACGCCGTCGCCGGCGATGAGGAGACGCAGGTCCGTGCCTTTGTTCCGGGCCAGGATTACGGCGTCGACGAGGTCGTCGAGGCCTTCATATCCGACGATCGACGCCGCCGTTCCGACCCAGACCCCGTCGTCGGGCAGGCCGAGGCTTCTTCTCACTTCGGCCGGAGTGCGGGTGACATCAGTGTCGACGACGGTTTCTGAGACCGAATTCGGAATGAGTGTGATGGTTTCTGCCGGCACTCCCCCGGCGATCAGGTGCTCACGCATCGTCTCACCCAAGGTGATGACGGCGTCGGCCGCCGACGCGACTTCGATCTCCTTCGACCGCATCATGGCGAAACGCTGGCTCTCCCGACGCGCGATCCGGTCTGCTGGAGTGCTGCCTGCAGCGGCCCACGTCTCCTCGAGAACTCCGCGGACCTCATAAATCCAAGGCAGTCCAATAGCTCTGGCTGCAGCTCCAGTGGCCAGACCGTTGACATAATGCGTAGTGGTGTGGAGGAGGTCGACTTCACGTTTGAGCGCCTGGTCCGCGATCCACGCGGATTGATCCTCGAGTCGCGCAGTCGGTGTGGCGGCTGGGCGGAGCGGTACGTCTCGCAGATAGTCGATACCGTCGACGGTTTCGACCGCGTCGCCGCTGAGTCGGCCGATCGTCACAGGGTAGGAGGGGCGAGTAGCGGCTGCCACCTGGTGCCCATTGTCTTTGAGAGTGGTGAGGATCAGGTGGCTGCGATAGGCATAGCCGGACCGCGTGTGAGGCAGCGAGTTCGTGAGCACGTGCAGAGCCCCGGCATTTTTTCCATCGTCCGTTCGGGCAGCGGGGCGAGCAATGAGATAGGCGTCGGTGTCGGGCCACCATCCGGGCGACATCGACTTGTATTCCGCACGGAGGCGTCTCTTGCGCCTGTTGTCCGGCAACACATGGATCGCCGCGTTGAGGTTGCCTTCGGTCCAAAGGATGCGCGAGCGCAGTGAGGCCGCGGAGTCGAGCGAGCCAGCAATACGCGCGGCCGTGTCGAGCATGCCGAGGTTGAGTGCGATCTCGCCGAGAAGCCGAGTCGGCTGAGTCGTTTCGGCCGCAGCGATGATGACCCTGGCGCGGCTCTCCTCCCCCAGCAGCCATGCCGAGGCGGCTTCCGCCGCGGCACCGGGAACTTTCCCGAGCAGCCGACCGACCGCCTCAGACGCTGGTTTCGGAAGCCTGCGTGCCAACTGCATCGAGAAGAACACCCGGTCGTCGTTGACGTGGACTGCGGTTGTAGAGACCACGTTTGTGATCTGTCGGGCGAGGAAGCGCAGGTTCACGAGACCACCTGCTTGAGCACGCGTTCGTAGGTGTAGCCCATTGCGGCCGCCGAAGCGTGCCGAATCACCCAGTCGCGCGGGTTCTGACCTGCCGGCGGATTCGCCCCGAATTCCTCTCCGGCTTCGACCCGTGCTCGCATGCGCTCCATCGCTGCTGCCACGGAATCGATGTCGCCTGGGATCGCCACCTCTCCTGCCGCGGTGTGCGTGATGATGTAGGCGGCCTCGCCGGCGACGACGCCGAGGACTGGGATTCGTCGGGCCATCAGAGAATAGAGCTTCGACGGCACTGTCCATTCATAGGATTCGAGTGAGCTGAGACTGACGAGCCCGGCGTCTGCCCATTCCCAGTGAGCGGCGAGTTCGGCACCTGAGATCTGGGGATGGAATTCGACCGGCGCCCCATGTGCAGCCGCTACGGCCTTGAGTTCGGCGGTGTCGACCCCGCCGCCGACAATGCGCAGTCGCACGCCGTCGGTGCGAGCCAAAGCACGGATCGAGGTGCTGAGATCCTGAGAACGACCGACTGTGCCTACATACAGTAAGTTGAGCCCACCGTGTTCGGGAGCCGTCCTGCGGCTGCCCTTGTCCTCGACTGCACCGGTCTCTTCGGCGGGAGGGATGAGTGGAATCGCCCCCGTGGCAGTGAGCCCGGAGGCGCCCTCCAGCTCTGCCGGTGAGACTCCGCTGCGGACGACCTCGGCGGTGACCCCACGCTGTTCTAGGCGACGTTTGAAACCCTCCGTCGTGACGACGACGACCGCTGCACGCCGTTGAGCACGAGTGAGCAGGTCCGGCAGGAGGCGATGTTCGAGGCTCTGTGCCAGCTTCCCTGGAAGATATTTCCCAACAGCACCCGTGACCAGGTTCATCTCCGAGATGAGGTCCGGCCACGCATCGCGCACCTCAGCGATATGCGGCACGCGCAACAGTCGCGACAGGGTGTCACCTGCAAGCAGAAACGGCAGCGCCGGAGTCGTGGAGACGATGACGTCGGGGCGCATTCTGCCCCGCAGTCGGTCGATGACTGCCGACACCGCGCCCGTCGCAGACACCGTCTGGTCGAGCAGCTGACGGGCCATGGACGATCCGCTGTGCAGGTATGGCACGCGGAGGATCCGTTCGCCGTCCACACCTGTGTCCCACGTGCCGCCGAGGCGCACGTCGACTCGGCGGCGTCCCCGTCCGACCTTAGATCCGAAGAATCCGTTCCGGTCGGAATACGGATAATGGGGGTGCGGTGCCACCGTGATGACCTCGTGCCCGACAGCTCGCAGGTGGTCGACGAGGATCCGCCACCGTCGCTGCGGTGCTCCGACCTCGGGATAGTAGTAATGGCTGAGCAGAACGATTCTCATGTTGTCACCGCCTCCGTACGGGCACGACGGTTCAACCACACGGGCAGCAACGCGTAGAGGGCGAGCAATCCGACCCAGAACACATGGGCAGGATAGGTTGTTGCCGTATTTCCGCTGATGAGGGTCGGAACGGCCATGATGCAGGCAAGGACACTCAGTGCGGCGTGGAAGAGTGAGACGAAGCTGTGTGGCCAGCCCGCCTGCTGGATCCGCTGGTAGATATGTTCACGATGAGGCAAGAGGATATTCTCTCCTCTGAACAGGCGCAGGACCAAAGTGAGTCCGACATCGAAGAAGACGAAGATCATCGGTGCGATGATGACGACGATCGGTACGCTTTGGACGAACAGCCAGACCGCGAGAGCGAAAACGGCCGCTCCGATTCCATAGCTTCCGGTGTCCCCAAGGAACGCTTTGGCCCGGCCGAGGTTGAACGGGAGGAACCCGACTGCAGCGCCGGCCAGCGCCAGAGCAAGCAGAGCGATATCGTTCTCGCCCACCCAGGAACTGACGAAGGCGAACCATCCTGCGGTGACGATGGTCCACTCGGTGACATAGCCGTTGAGTCCGTCGACGAAGTTCACGGCGTTGACAGTGGTCACTCCGATGACTGCGAAGGCGATGACGTGGGCGATTCCCTGTGTGGAGAACATCGCGATGATCGCGCTGAACAGCAGCGCCAGAATGACCTGCCCGATGAGTCGCCCGGCGGGACGCAGGGAGTCGAGATCGTCGCTCATCCCGATGGCCGAATAGCACCAGGTCAGCACCAGGAAACCGATGGGCAGGAGGGTGCCGCCGAGCCCGAACACCCCGTCTTCGCTGACGCTCCACACCATGGCGAGAATCGTGGCCAAGGTGATCCCGCAGCCGATGGCGATTCCTCCGCCGCGCACGGTCGACAGAGTATGCGACGAGCGATGAGAGGGGACATCGACGACCCCCGCTCGGCGCAGCAGCGGAAAGGCAATGAGGGCACTGATCGCCGTGACCACAGCGGCCACAACGAGGATCACCAGCGGCTGCAGACCCATCAGAGGCCGGCTCCGGTGTCATGCGGATCTGCTGCGTCGGGTTCGGGGAGCCCTGATGTTGTCGGGGCCGGGTCGAAGCCAGCCGTTGCGTCATCGGTGGCCGGGATCTCCTCGGAATCGAGAAGGCCCGTCAGGTGCTCCTCAAGGCTCGGTCGGTGAGTGAAGACCTGAGGGTCACGGGATTCGGCGACCAAGGCTCCGAGCTTCTCCAGGTCGATCGGGATGATCGGCACCTGAGTGATCAGCGGATGATTGGGCCGGCTGTCGACCTCACCCGGCGACAGAAGTGCTTCAGTGAGCTTTTCCCCGGGCCGCAGACCCGTGTAGACGATCTGCACATCGGGGCGGCCCGACAGCGCGATCACACGTTTGGCGAGGTCATCGATGCGGATCGGCTCGCCCATGTCGAGGACCAAGGTCTCACCGGCGCCACCGATCGCCGCCGCCTGCAGAACGAGTTCACACGCTTCATCGGCGGTCATGAAGTACCGAGTGACCTCGGGATCGGTGACCGTGACGGGATCGCCCGCCGCCACCTGAGCCACAAATGTCTCGAGCACGGACCCCCGGGAACCGAGTACGTTGCCGAAACGCACCGACATGTAACGTCGGCCAGTTGCCGCGGCCACGGAGGCGATCGCCCGTTCGATGGAGAACTTCGTTCGCCCCAGCACCGAGGTCGCTCCGGCGGCTTTATCGGTGGAGATGTGGACGAAGGAATCGACGTCATTGGCCACTGCAGCGTTGAGCAGATCGAGGCTCGCACCGACATTCGTGCGCACTGCTTGCTCGGGGAAGCGCTCGAGGAAAGTCAGGTGCTTGAGCGCCGCGGCGTGGAAGATGATGTCGGGCTCCGCCTCGGCGACGAGGGCATCGATGAATGCCGGATCTCGCAGGTCACCGAGGACGAGATCGTCACTGGTCAGCAGTGCTGAACCTTCGAGACCGAGCTCGGTGGCATGCAGTCCGGACTCGTCCCGGTCGGTCATGATGAGGCGGGCCGGGTCGAAACGGGCGACCTGACGACACAGCTGTGATCCGATGGAGCCGCCCGCCCCAGTGACGAGGACGACCTTGCCGGTGATCGCCGAGGCGATGTCGTCGATATTGGTCGAGATCGGCTGACGTCCAATGAGGTCTTCGAGGCTGACATCCCGGAAGCTGCGATGCCGCAGTGCGGCGACATCATGGGCATCCGGCTCGGGACGCGCCAATGCGGAGTCCGACAGCTTCGGCATGATCTTGATCTCGACGGGCCGGGATTCGAGATTCGATGCGATCCGGGAGAGCTCGTCTGGCGGCAGGTCGGCGATGGCGATGATGACGACCCCGGCACCTGTGCGGTCGACATGGGTCGCGATGTCGGCGATCGGTCCGAGCACTCTGGTGCCGTTGTAGCGCAGGTGTCGTTTGGCGGGATCGTCATCGAGGATACCGACGGCGACGTATTCGCTCATCGAATCCTGGGCGATCATGTCGAGAGCGAGCATCCCCTGGTTTCCGGCACCGACGACGAGGGTGGGGCGCGATGCGCCGGAGGCTGTGAGACTGCGCTGCCGCAGGTTGCGACGCACCCAGTTCTCGAGGCTCTTGACGACGACCATGAGCGCACCCGCGGCGATCGGCACACTGGTGGGAATGAGAAGTCTGCTGGCGAAGGCGAATTCGACGACCCACATGATCCCGACGCCCAGGGCGACGGTGCCGACGATCGCAGCGAATTGGTCGGTCGAACCGCGACGGTACCGTCCCCGGTAGATCGCCAGCGGTCCTCCGATGAGGAAGACGACCATGGCGATGGCCGAACAGACGAACATGCCCAGTGCATTGACGAGATGAGTGTGGAAGTCGTAGCGCACAAGCGTCATCGCCACGACGAGGAACGCGAAGACGAGACCATCGATGAGTGACAGCGCCATTGCTCTGCCGTTCCGCCTCATTGGGGTCCGTGAGGGAATGGGCCCTGAATTGCTTCCCACGGTCCTCTTTTCATCATGGTTCCTCGTCCGGCTGCGCCGAGTCATTTGCAACTTTCCGATTGTACTATTGGTTCTAACAGGTTTCATACAGGATTGACTTTGCGGACATTAGGATTTGGGCGCAGCCGGCCTTCTGCGGTTCGCTTCCCCGTTCCGTGACCCGGCCGCCGTTGAGAGGATTCACCCACGTGCCCCAGACACCGCTTCGCACCATGAGAACCGCCCTGTGGCACCTGCGCAAGGGCGGCTTCTCGCAGATGGCGAAGTGGCAGCGTCGCCGCTCGATCACTCAGGGCACTGCTGAGACTCCCGCCGAGGTCGCCACCGGCAGTCTCTCCGCCGAGGTGCTCGCCGAGATGTTTCCCGCCTTGCCTCTGCCACAGAGAAGGCCGGTGTTCTCCGACCTCGAGGTCGGAGTCATCCTCGATGAGTTCTCCACCGAGAGCTTCGGCTATGAGTGGTCGCTTCGTCCTCTGTCGTTCACGGACTGGTCGGACGAACTCGACGGTCTCGATTTCGTCTTCATCGAATCGGCGTGGAACGGAAACGACGGGGTCTGGAAGTTCAAGCTCACGGGTCCGTCCGGTCCCAGCCCCGAGGTCACCGAGCTGCTCAGCGCCTGCCGTCGACGGGGCATTCCGACGGTGTTCTGGAACAAGGAGGATCCGCCGCACTTCGAGGACTTCCTGCCCCTGGCCGAACTCTGCAACGTCGTGTTCACCAGCGATGTCAGGCTGGTGCCCGAGTACCGGTCCCGCTTGGGTCATGACCGTGTCGCGGCTCTGCCTTTCGCAGCCCAGCCGGCAATTCACAATCCGTCCCGACCGGCGAAGAACGTCGCGGCCCGGGACATCGCGTTCGCCGGCATGTACTTCGCCCACAAGTACCCTGAGCGCAGGGAGCAGATGGATCTGCTGCTCGGCGCCGCAGACGCGGTGTCGCCTCGAATGCGGCATGGATTGGAGATCTTCTCGCGCTTCCTCGGCAATGACGAGCGCTACCAGTTCCCCGGTACGCTGGCGAAGCGGGTGGTCGGTTCCCTGCCGTATCGCAATCTGCTCACGGCCTACAAGCATTACAAGGTCTTCCTCAACGTCAACTCCGTCACCGACTCCCCCAGCATGTGCGCCCGCAGGATCTTCGAGATCAGCGCCGCCGGCACACCCGTCGTCACCACTGCCAGCGCGGCGACCAAAGAGTTCTTCCCCACCGACGAGGTTCCTCAGCCGGAGACGGCCGAAGAGGCCCAATGGGTTCTGCGCGCCTATGTGCGCAGCCCTGAGCTGAGAGACCGCAGCGTCCACCTGGCCCAGCGACGTATCTGGGCCGAGCACACCTACACGCACCGGGCGATGACGGTGATGGAGTCGTTGGGGATCGACCATGCCCAGCCGTTTCCCACCACAGTGTCCGCGGTGGTGTCGACGAATCGGCCCGGCCATCTCGGCGAGGTTCTGCGGACCCACGCCACCCAGTTGCACGCGGATAAGGAGCTCGTGTTGGTGGCCCACGGATTCGAGGCACCCAGTGACCTGCGTGCGCGGGCCGCGAACCTCGGGATCGATCATTTTGAGATCGTCGAGGTCGACGCCGACGAGCCCCTGGGCACATGCCTCAACAGGGGAGTCGAAGCGGCCTCGGGGGAGGTCGTCGCGAAGATGGACGATGATGACATCTACGGTGCCCACTACCTCGGTGACCAGCTCGCTGCTCTGCGGTACTCGGACGCCGAACTCGTCGGCAAGCAGGCCCATTATCTGTACATGCGCGGTGCCGATATCGTCATCTGCCGCTTTCCCGAACGCGAGCACCGTTTCACCGACCTCGTCATGGGGCCGACCCTGATGGCGCGACGCACGACGCTGCTCGACAACCCCTTCGCCGAACGCACGCTGGGAGAGGACACGGAACTGCAGCAGCGCCTCGTCTACTCAGGTGCCCGGATCTACTCGGCCGACCGGTTCAACTTCGTCCAGGTCAGAGGCGACCATGTCCACACGTGGGCCGTCGAGGACAGTCACCTGCTGGCCAACGGAGACGTCCACGCCTTCGGATTCGCCCCGGAGCACTACTGCTTCTGAGCGCTGTGCCAGGGCGAGCGCTCGGGCGTGAAATCGTCGATGCGTTCGCCGACGGCGAGAAGCGCCTCGATGGCGGCGACGGAGCGATCTGCAGCCCGACCGTCACCGTAGGGGTTGACCGCCCGAGCCATCGATTCGTAGCCCCGGTCGTCGTCGAAGAGGCGAGACACCTCGGCGACGATGGCTGACCGCTCAGTGCCGACCAGTGCGACGGAACCAGCTGTGACTGCCTCGGGGCGTTCGGTGTTCTCGCGCATGACGAGCACGGGTTTGCCGAGGCTCGGGGCTTCCTCCTGGATGCCGCCTGAGTCTGTGAGGACCACATCGGACGCGGCCATGACCGTGGTGAACTCGCCATACGACAGAGGTTCGGTGACCAGCACATTGTCGAACTCGGCGACTCTGGGCAGCACGGCTTCGCGAACCAGAGGGTTGCGGTGGGCCGGGAGGAGGATGAGGAGCTCAGGGCGGGCAGCAGCGAGTTCTGCCAGCGCGTCTCCGATGCTCTCCATCGCCGAACCGAGATTCTCCCTCCTGTGGGTGGTCACCAACAGCTTCGGCCGGTCTGTGGTCACGTAGTCGGCAACTTCCGGGTCAGACGGTTGTACCTGCATGTCGACGGCAATGTGCAGGGCATCGATGACGGTGTTGCCGGTCACGACGACATCGGTCGGGTTGATCCCTTCGGCGAGCAAATTGTCCCGTGAGCGCGAGGTCGGAGCGAGATGGAGGCTCGAAACCTGACTCGTGAGTTTCCGGTTCGCCTCCTCAGGGAACGGACTGGCGATATTGCCCGACCGCAGGCCCGCCTCGAGGTGAATGACGGGAATGCCGCGGTTGAATGCGGCGATCGCGGCAGCCATGACCGTGGTGGTGTCGCCTTGGACGAGCACGGCGTCCGGGGCCACCTCGGCGAGGATGGCATCGAGTTCGCCGATGACACGGGAGGCGATCCCGTTCAGAGTCTGTCCGGCGGCCATGATGTTCAGGTCGAAGTCGGGGACGATTCCGAAGAGGTCGTTGACCTGGTCGAGCATCTCCCGGTGCTGGGCAGTGACGAGTGTGCGGAAGCGGAGATTGTCGCTGGCTTCGATGCCGCGGATGAGAGGTGCCACTTTGATGGCTTCCGGACGGGTGCCGAAGACGGTCAGGACTGTGGGTGTCACGGACGAACTCCTAATAGGGAGAATCGGGCTCTCACCGCGGCGGGCACGTTTCTCACATTTGGTATTGGCGCTTACACCAATGGTATGCCTGGTCATCTTTTGTTCACGTGAGATCTCCTGAGCCGCCACTCGGGTAACATCAATAGTTGTTCAGCCAGAGTTTGGAGCACCACTCATATGCCGCCCACTGCCACCGCGCAACGCCCGTCTGTCGCCGTCATCGGCCTCGGTTACATCGGCCTTCCGACCGCAGCCGTCTTAGCCAGCTCCGGAGCGGAGGTGGTCGGAGTCGATGTCAACGCCGATGCTGTGAACACTATCAACGCCGGCCAAGTTCCGTTCGTCGAACCGGACATGGCGACGACGGTGGCGGGTGTCGTCTCGCAGGGCTACCTCCGCGCCACAACAGATACCCCGCACGCTGAGAACTATATCGTCGCGGTGCCCACCCCATTCAAAGACGGACACGAACCGGACCTGTCCTTCATCGAAATCGCTGGCAAGCAGATTGCGCCGTTGCTCGAGGGCAACGAGCTCATCATCTTGGAATCGACCTCGCCTCCCGGGGCCACGGAGTTCCTGGCAGACACGGTCATCAGGGAACGTCCGGATCTCACGCTCAAACCCGGCAGCGCACAGACGGTCTACTTCGCCCACTGCCCGGAGAGGGTTCTGCCGGGTCGGATCATGATCGAGTTGCGCACGAACGACCGCATCGTCGGCACGCTCAACGGCAACGCCGGAGACCGGGCACGGGCTCTGTACGAGCTGTTCTGCGAGGGCGAGTTCCTCATGACCGATGCGCGGACGGCAGAGATGGCGAAACTGACCGAGAACGCCTATCGCGACGTCAACATCGCCTTTGCCAATGAGCTGTCGATGATCGCCGATGGCCTCGACATCAACGTGTGGGAGCTCATCCGGCTCGCGAACCATCATCCGCGTGTGAATATCCTGCAACCGGGTCCGGGCGTCGGCGGGCACTGCATTGCAGTTGACCCTTGGTTCATCGTCGCGACCGCGCCGCAGCAGTCCTCCCTGATCAGGACCGCACGCGAGGTCAACGATGCCAAACCCGGGTATGTGATCGACAAACTTCTCCCCCAGGCGCGGCGAATCCAGGACGTGCGGATCGCGGCCTTGGGTTTGGCTTTCAAACCGAACATCGATGACCTGCGCGAGAGCCCTGCCCGCCGGATCGTCGGCCAGCTGGCCGAGGAACTCCCGCAGGCGACCATCATGGCCGTCGAACCGAATATCGATGCACTGCCCGATGAGCTCGAGGCTCTGGACAATGTCACGCTCGCCGAGGTGAACGAGGCCGTCCGCGCGGCCGACATCGTGCTCCTGCTGGTCGACCACACCGAGTTCACGCGGCTCGATCAGACCCTGCTCACGCAGAAGATCGTCCACGACACCCGTGGCGTGTGGAATTGACCTATGAGTCTCTTTCTGGCCCGAATGCCGGATTCGGAAGAGCGGGAACTGAGGTCCAGATATACTTTTACCGCAAGTTTGACGTCGCTCCGCTCCAGAGGCGATTATCGCTCGGGCCATGGCGTTGGATGAGCGGCGAGGGAACAACCACCGACGATTGGAAGAGTAGTGTCCTACTTCATTGATGCACAGACTGTGTTGGAAGAGGCGACTTCTGCAAGAGCCGAACGTGTGTGCTTTCGTACGGCAGATGACTTCTCTTTTGCCGAGGTCAATCTCAGCTCCATCGAATCGGCGCTGAGCGGTGAAACACCGGAAAAGTACAAACTCCAACGCAGAGTCGATCGCCGCTGGACAGACATCGGCGGGTATGCCAAGGTATTCGATTCCACCAGGATGTTCGCCGATCTCTCACGAAGCGCCGACTCTGTTGCTGACGTCTCTCGAGCTGAACTTCTCACTGCAATCAGATCTTCACCTGGCCGATTTCATCTTTCACTCAAGAAGATCCTGGGCCGCCTCGGAGAGAGGCTGGCGACACGACCGAACGCACAGCTTGTAAGAGAATGGACGTCGTATTTCGCTGGAATCGAGGCCCACATAGACGACGATCATTTCACGTATTTCATCTCCACCATCAAATTGCTCGAAGTGGCCCTTTCCAATGGTCTCGAAGATTTCGTCGCGGAGCCGGACGCCACTTCGTTGAAGACGCTCGTTTCCCGAATCGATGGCTTTGCATCGAACTTCGAGTCTGCCCCTTCGCAGATTGCGGCTCTGAATCTTCTAGGCAAGATCTTCAGCTTAATTGATCGATCTGCAGCCGCGGACTACTTCTCTTTGATCGGGCAAAAGGATGACAATGACCTGATTTCGTACTTCTACACCGATGTGGGTGCGCTGACCTACTATTCTCATGGTCAAGTCGTCTCTCCCCAGACTTCGGCACGCACACGATCAGTCCAAGAGAGCATTCACGAGATCACAGTCAGTCAGACGGGCAATGAGCTGGGCATTCTCGTATCTGTCGACCCCAACTTCTTTCGCATCTACAGCTGGCTGATCTATTACTATGCCCAGCAGCTGCCTCATATTGATTTCAATTTCCTGATCTGCTGCGACCAGGACTCGGCAGAACAACTGATCTCCGACGGTGAGATGTATGCCGAGGCTCTCTCAACTCTGAACAAGTCGGGAATGCCCGAGAACGTCGGCTACTTTCGCATTCCTGTTCCAGACTTCGCCAACCAACAGAAGACGTTCTATGCGTGTGCACGCTTCTATGCCGTCGAACGTCTGCTGAAAGAATATCCCCAGGTCTACAGCATGGACGCGGATCTTATGTTCACAGAGGATCCGACGAAATTCTTCTCACGGGTCAGGAATCTTCGGGTCGCCGCTCCCGAGAGCGTCGGGCTCACCTATCTTTCGCCATGGCGACGGCATCTTGCTGGGAACATTCCTCTCAACAGTTCTGTGCTGAACACGGATTTTCTGTCCGACCTGCAGGACTACATATCCTATGGTCTCGCTGCGAAATCGAGTTGGATGCTCGACCAGAATGCTCTCACCTATTCCATCGAGAAGAACTTCCCGAACTCGTCCGTGTCGCTGAACAAATACAACAGACCGATCTACGGGCCGAAGTTCAGGTCAACATGGGAGCGGAACTATTTCTCCCGGAGCTGAGGTCTGCAGGGCCCAGCGAGGTTGCCCAACGGTCGTTCGTCTCTGAGACTCGGACTCGCTCCCATAGACTGTCCGCTTACCTCCGGAGGCGCAGTACCGTGTCGACGGAGGCCCGAGTCTCAATCGGAAATGCGAAGCCGAGCGACCATACCGGCTCAAGTTCTCGATCTTTTCGGGATCTCCATCCGCGAAGCGGTTCCGTCTGACCGAGAACCGGATCTACCAAACGACCGGGACCTTCGACAGTCAAAGTCAGGGCACCTTTCTCATCCCGCAGTTCGAATTCGACAGTTTCGTCCGCAGAGCTCAATTCGAACTCACCAGGCACGTTGAACCACAAAATGGCTTCTCTCTCCTCAGCCGCCTGAGAGAATATCGAGTCCTTTATGAGCAGCTCGCTGCCCGGTTTGAACACCAACCGTCGACGGTGAGCATAGTCCGAATGTTGAACGCGGCCTGACAGGTCAAACACGCTGCCATCATGAGTGCACAGACCAATTGCGCCGCCGAACGGTTCTCTCGTTCGACGTTCTTGATTGGCTCCATCCATCATCAGGGTGTTGTGCGCCATTGTGCCTTCGACATACTGTCGCTCCGGCGACGAATAGTAGAAACCCTCGCGGCGCAACGGTGAATCGGCAGGCAGCAATTCGCCGTAGCCGAAGCGCCCTGCATCCGTCAGGATCTGATGCCCCGCATCGAACCAGACGACGTTGAGGTCGTCGGCATGCTTATGGGCGCGCGAATGGAAGGCCGCGGCAAATGCGAGATAGCTGCATTCTTCGAGCGACTGGTCGGCTGATGGCTGCGGAGAACGGACGAAAGCGTAACCGCCTTCTTGGAACACCGCGAGCTCCTCTGAGGGGCCCGTCCCTCTCCGACCGCCACTGAGGACATACGCCGTCGCAGGATCGATCGAGTCGGCTTCCGCATCGACAATCATAGTCTCCGGGGAGTCTCCGAACTGCACCAGCGCACCGTCGGGCTGAACCATCCATCCCAGCACATGTGCCGCACGTCGCACCCGATTCTGAATCTCGGCGTCCTCAAGCAACCCGTCTTTGACTGCCTTCTCGAACGAAGACAGCAACATGCGATGATAATCCGGCGAATGTTCTAGATGAACACCATCGACCGCAAACTGCGAGTTCGCCATCTTCGCCAGTCGTTCCTGACCTTCCTTCCTCGCTTCGTCGGCGCCGGGGAACATCCAAGCGTATTTCGCAGCATGAGCTTGAGACACCGCGGTGTAGAAACCATGATTGTTGTTGGGGTTGAAAGCCCGTTCCTTGTGCAGTTCGACAAAATGCCATGCGATCCCGAATGAAAGAACTGCTGTTTCGTCCTTGAGATGAGGTAGACGCGATGCTCTCAGCGCGAGGGCGATCAAACGTGGCATACGAAGAGCCTGCGACATGTCATACCAGGCCATCGGGTCCTCGTATCCCGCATCACGGTGAAGCTCCAGCCAGGAAATCGCGATTTCGACAGCAGTTGTCAACCATTTCTGGTCACCGGTCTCATCGTATTCACGAAGCAGAGGATCCATGAATTCCCAGGCGTGCAGGTGGAATCCCCAGGAACGATGCTCTCTGCCGAACGATGACCAATCACTCAAAGTCGCTACCTTGACGGGAGCGAAGCTTGAGAATTTCCAGCCGGGTTCAACGATTCCTGCCGCTGACTGCCTAATCTCCTGGATACTGAACCAGCCGAAAAGAGAAGGCAATTCAGACGCATTGAGTTCTTCGACAATCTCTCCCGGGTTCGCGCCCATGTCCTCGAGATACAGCTCCGCATCGATCACAGGTCGCACAGATCCGGTGAAACCCAAAGCCTTGTAGACGCGATAGTATTCATTGACGTTGGCGTCCCATGAACGGTGATTGCGCACCCATCGCTGAGCCCGATTCCCGAGGAACCGACGATGGTCCTCATCGTTGATCAATGAGATCAGTACGCAAGCAAGGTCGTCTGAGGATCCAGCACGAAATGTTTCCGCGGCTCCGGACTGTTCGGCGATCTCCCGAAGTGCCGTCACATCGGAGAGTACAACTGCTCGGCCGGTGGAGAATGCTTCGAAAGGCTTCAACGGGGTCACCAGATCCGTCACAGTGCTCTTCTTTCTCGGCACGACGAAGACATCGATCAACCCGTAGAAGCGCAGCACGTCCTCGTGCGGAACACGTCCCGTGAATACAATGTTCTCGGCATTGCCAGCCTGGGCGTGCTTCTTCAATTCCTCAAGATGATCACCATCACCGACCAGAAGCAAACACAGCGGCTTCGCCGTCGATTTCGATACCGCAGTGTAGGCATCGATCAGCGTGTCGATGCCTTCGTATTCCACCATCGACGAAATATAGCCGATGGTGATCGCATCGTGGTGCAGTCCTATCTCGGCTGCCAAGTTCTCGTCACGGGCTTGAACGGGGAAGTTGGTGGCCTCGACGGCATTGGGGACCACACTGACCTTGTCGCTTCGAATGCTGCCACCGGACGAGTCGATGATGTGATCACGCATCACTTCTGCAAGGGTGAAAACATGATCGGGCAGCATGCGAACGCTCTCTTCCGAACGTCGTCTCAGCCGATATGCCGCCGGGGCACCGTACATCGCAAACAGTCGGTCACAGCCATCGTCCCACCCGTTGGCGGAGATCGTCCGAGAGAGCCACGACTCCTCCCAGAAGCCGCGGGCTTCGTAGACAGTCGGTATTCCGTATTGGCGGCCGACGGCAGTGACGATGAGCGCATTGAAGAAGTCAGATTGAGCGTGAAGCACGCTTGGTCGCAGGCCTCGGACCAGCGATCCGAGAGCCTCGATATTCTGGCGAAGCCAATCGTCCAAATGAACTTCGTTCCGTCGCGGGCCGGGCAATATATGGTAGTTGACGCCTTGGAAGGTGTACTCACCGCCGTGGTCGCCATACGTCTCATCGACACCAGACTGCGCAACGATCGCGACGCGAAGCCCCTTGCGTATCTGAGCCATGGCAGTGTACTGCGTCCTCAGGGTATAACCGGTCTGAGTCACCGGCAGTACGCGTCCTACTACGTGCAGAATCGGTCCTGTCGAGTCAAAAGCATTTCCCGCAGGCAGCTCAGCGTATGTAGCCTTCGGTTGCGTGAAAACTTCGATCTCGCAACGCAGCTTCTCCTGCGCCTGCAGATCCGAAACCCGACCAGTCTTGTTGCAGACGGTACTCATAACGAGCAGTGCGAGCTCCCAGTACCCGACACTTCGGAAGTACTTGTACAAGTGGCGCAGCGTCGTCAGACTTTGCGAACCGAGTAGATCGAATTCCTCGATCAAGGGTCTCAGCTGCAACAGTTTGCCTTCTGCGAGGTAGTCGTTGAAGAGCATTTCCGCCTGCTCATCCGAAATCGCCTCATGAGGTTGTCGACCGAGCTGGATAGCCGATTCGAATGCAACGCGAAGAGTCTTCTGCACTCCGTCATTGAGGCCGGCCAAGTCACTTTCAAACCGGTCCAAGAACCCTGCGGGAGCACGGCGACGCAGAATCTGCATGTCTTTGTGCAACAGCTGCGTACGCTCCTTCATTCGCAGCTGCTCACCGGCAAGGGACCTCTGCAGCTCTTGGATCTCAGCTTTGAGTTCACCGGATTCCGCTGTCAGGTTGTTAAGTCTGCTGGCAATGCGGTCGTTGCGTTCAACAGCCCTGTCTGATGCACGAATCGCGAGCCAACCCAGGGCCAGAATCCCCAGTGCCCCGAGGCCCGCAGCCAGCAGGTGAAAGATCATCAGACCTGTTGCGATCGCGATGACGTAGCACAGCAGCACTGCAAGAGCACCAACTGACATCAGCACTGTCAGCCCCACTACTCGTCGGCGAACAGGCCGGTTCATTCCAATGCCCACTGTTGCTCCCATCATCTTCGATTCCTCAGCCGGTCATTACTCGCAAAACAAATACTGGCACCGATCATCGCTCTTCAACGGAGAGCTCCAACGATGTGTCGGCTTGGTGGCTTATCGTGTTCGCAGTCCACCCAGCGATTCATAGATTCGTCCGACTCTCGCGCCCAGGACATCCCATCGTCGCTCGGCCTCCACCCACGAACGTGCCTTCTCCGACAGATCTGTACGAAGACGATCGTCGTCCATCACGCGGCGGAGGGAGTCGGCCAACGAAGAAGCGTCGTTCTTCCGATGGAGAATACCTGTGGTTCCGTCCGACACGATTTCGCCCATCGCCGCCACATCGGACGCGACAACCACCTTTCCCATGGCCATTGCTTCGAACGGCTTCAGCGGCGAGACCATTTCGCAAACGGGTACGGACAGTCTGGGGAAAGGCGTGATATCCACAATCGAGTAATATCTCTCGACCTGGCTATGGGGCACACGTCCAACAAATCGGAAGAATTTGTCGATGTCGAGAAGACGGACCTGCATCTTCAGATTCTCATACTCAGCACCGTCTCCAACGATCAGAACGACGAAGTCGCTCCGTTCCTCCGATAATCTGGCGACCGCCTCGACGAGTAATCCGAGACCTTCATAATCGACGATTGAGCCCACATAGCCGATGACGGTTTCGCTGCCGATGCCCAACTCTCGCGCCAAGGATGAGTCTCGAGTCATCGGTCTGAAGCGGGAGGTGTCCACCCCGTTGGGCACGACAGAGATCTTCTCAGCATCGACCCCTCGGTTGACGAGCTCCGCTTTCAGAGCGTCGGTCAAGGCGATGACCATTGAAGCAGCAGTAGCAGCCTCTGTTTCGAGCTCGGCAGCCAGACGATATTCCATACTCGCAGCCCACATCGGATCACGTGAGGCACGAGTGACCTCCCACAGGCCACGGACCTCATAGATCGAGGGGAGTCCGAGTCGTCGCGCAGCAGACACGGCAGCCAATCCGTTGAGGTGATTCGACGCGCCGTGGACCAGGGTTGCCCGACGATCTTGAGCGAACGCAGCCAGCTCTTCTGTGTAACGCTGGATATACGGAACAATCGGCCGTTTGGGAATTTGACCCGACCGTGTCCCGAGCCGGTGGTAGGGAACACCTTCGACGTAGGTCGATTCGGGCAAGTTTGATAACGTCTTGAACCCTTGGAGGTCCATCGGATAGCCAAGACGTGAAACTCCATCAACTCGCCAGCCCTGATCGCGCAGGGCCGACAGCAGGCCATGAGTGCGGGTGGAGTAGCCCGCCGAGTGGTACGGCAGTGAGTTGTGCACTGCGTAGACGATTTGGGCTCGATCTGCGGTTGCAGCAGGCGTCATCCGTTCCGGCGGAAACGGAAATCCCGTCTTCAACAGGTAATGGGAGGAATCCGACATGTTAAGGCTCGAGCTATGCTCCATTCGCTCCAGTTGCTGCTGGGCCCACCTGTCATTCGGACTGGCTCGAAGATATTCCTCAAGCAGCAAACTCGCGTTCGGGTCTGATTCCCTCATCGCTTGTCGAATTGCGAGTCGAATGCCCAACAGAGGGAGTTGATCTGGTTCGAGTCTGCTGATGGATTGCACCGCACCTGGTCGATCGTCGTTGCAAAGGTTGAAGACCGCAATTGCCAGCCGTGAATCGGCGTCGCTCAATTCGGCGGTGACTTTTCCTCCTTGCTGGAGTTCAACAACGGCTTCTGCAATGGCCGACCCGCCCTCGGCTACGACTGCCACCGCTTCGGAGATCTCATAAGGAATCGAAAAGTACAGGGAATCCAGATGCCGGTGCTGACGATCGGCTAACGCCGACGGAAGGCGTGAAAGAACTCGATTCACTCGGTGCGTCTCATTCCGAGACACCGCCATCTCCAGGAAGTGCTCAAGCGCACCGAAATTCCCCGGATCGATCTCGACAGCGTTGATGAAGCACTCATATGCCTCGGAATATCTGCCCAAAGACTGGAGTCGATAACCATAGGACATCCACAGCAAGCTGTCCCACGGTTGTTTCAACAGATGTCGTCGGAGCAGATCCAACGACTGCCCGACATCGCCTGAAGCCCAAAGTTCTCCTGCTTGGGTTCTAATCGCAAGCGAGTCCGATGGCTGGAATGACAGTCGCCCTTTCACTGTCTCTGCTGCTTGGCGAGGCATAACTGCTCGAGCAATGAACCGGCGTGTGCGCCAGATGGCCCGCCGCAGAGGCATGAAGATCTCGATGTTCATTTATAAGGTGCTCCGTAGCTGACGGAGACGACACGCATTGCTGGCATATTCACTTCGGTCACGAGCAGAAACTTACGAGCGGCTTTTCCATCACGATTCCAGTCAGAGGTCAACTGTCTCGCAACCTCTCAATCCCTGAAGACCTCCAGGCATCCAGCTTGTCATCATGTCCCAATGATACTTGAGCCCGAGATCCGGTACGCCTACGGATGGTACCGGTGACCATAGCCCAGCCACCGTTGGCTCTGATGTCAGAATGACGATGACGGTCTCGCGGATTGCTTCAATTCGTTCACGGCATGTTCGGTGAGCCCGGTACGGCCCTCGGAACCTGCGGTCTCTGCGCGGTGCTGATTCGTCCTGTTGCTGGTCGGCCACACCGAGCTCAACCGCCGCAATCGGACCCTGCTGACGCATGAGATCGACCACGATACGCGTGGGGTGTGAGGATGGAATGTTGGATTTGAGCGCACTCGGGTTGCGGCCCGTACGACGTCTTCGGCTACTCGGTCAGGCCGTCGATAAGCAGAGCATCGACTTCTGCCAATCGCCGCCTGCTGGGTGGTAATCTCCTGATCGCGGCGGAGCAGACTTGCCGATTGTCCTTGACGAAGCCCTTCTGCGGCCCGTTTCAGCACGTCGAACAGTTCTTCCGTCAACTCGACCCTGTCGATCCCGTCAAGTCCGGTCAAGTAGTAACGATCTAAAGCTCCGTCTTCGCGGCGCTGCTTGTGTGCAAGGAAATCCACGACGGCCGCCAGTTTGCCGGACTCGGCAATGTCCTCGGCCGGCGAGACAACAGCATCCGATTCGACCATGATCGCCTCTCCTCTACATCTCGTGACGCTATTCACGTGACGAAAGTCGAAACACAATTGCCGGCGTGCAGTTCGTAGGATGTATCGGCAATACACGAAGTCACCCAATGAGAGCGAGCTCGTCGGTTCAGCAGAACCCGAAAGCGTAAAGTGGACTCGACGCCTCGACTGCAGAATGAGTACACCTCATTCAACCTACTGAGGCCCCTGTCCGCCGCTGCCCACCGAAGTGCTGAGGAGACGACTTGACCGCTGAACCGATCTGGCACCCCGAGTCCGACCAGACCCCGAGACCGCAGATCGCCGACTTCACCGAATTTGCCAACCAGCGCACCGGCCAGACGATGACCGACTTTGACGATCTGTGGCAATGGTCGGTGAACGACCTCGACGGGTTCTGGGGTGCGGTCTGGGACTTCTTCGACGTCATCGCCGACGAGCCCTACACCGAAGTCCTCGCCGATCGGTCTATGCCCGGCGCCGACTGGTTCCCCGGCACCCGCCTCAACTACGCCGAACACGCCCTGCGGACCGGCCTCGACGACAAGCTCGCCGACGAGCCCGCCATCATCACGATCAAAGAAGCCGGTGAACGCACCGAGACCACCTGGCGCGAACTGCGTCGCCAGGTCGGATCCGTCGCCGCCTGGCTGCGCGACCAAGGAGTCGGAGAAGGCGACCGCGTCGTCGGCTACCTGCCGGACACCCACCACAGCCTCATCGCCTTCCTCGCCTCGGCCTCAGTCGGTGCTATCTGGTCCGCCTGCGCCCAGGACTACGCCGCCGAAGGCGCCGCGACGAAACTCGGCCAGCTCGAACCGACCGTGCTCTTCGCCGCCGACGGCTACCTGTGGAACGGTCAGGCCTTCGACCGCCGCGATCAGGTCGCGGATCTCGCCAACCGGATGCCGAGCCTGCGGGCCGTGGTCGGGGTGGGCAACCTCGGCGAGGAATTCATCGATGAACAGCGCCAGCTCACGAGCCTCACCACCTGGGACGATATCGCCTCCGGGGACACTGAGCCCGAGTTCGCGCGCGTCGATTTCGATACCCCGCTGTGGGTGCTGTACTCCTCGGGCACGACGGGGATACCCAAGGGGATCGTGCACAGCCACGGCGGGGTCGTCATCGATCACCTGCGGCTGCTGGGTCTCCACCTCGACATCCGGCCGGGTGACCGGTTCTTCTGGTACACGAACACGAACTGGATGATGTGGAACCTCGTCGCCTCGGCGCTGGTGGGCGGTGCGACCACGGTGTGCTTCGACGGCAGTCCCCTCTATCCGGGGCCGGGCCGGCTGTGGGAGATCGCCGCGGACACGAAAGCCAACGTGCTCGGGGTCAGTCCCGGGATCTTCCTCGCCGGGATGAAGGCCGGGCTTGAACCCGGCAAAGAGTTCGACCTCTCCGCGCTGCGGACGATCGGCGCCACAGGTGCCCCGGTGCCCGCCCACTGCTTCCCGTGGGTGCGCGATGCCGTCGGCGAGCGCGTGCAACTGGCGTCGACGAGTGGCGGCACGGACGTCGTCAGCGGCTTCGCCGGATCCGCACCGAACTGTCCGATCTGGGCCGGGGAACTCTCACGACCCATCCTCGGTGTGGCATTGGAGTCCTGGGACGATACTGGTCAGCCGTTGGTCGGCGAGGTCGGGGAGATGGTCATCACCGCACCGATGCCGTCGATGCCGGTGAAGTTCTGGAACGATCCCGACGGTGAGCGCTACCGCGACACATACTTCTCGATGTTCCCCGGAGTCTGGCGCCACGGCGACTGGATCACCATCACCGACCACGGCAGCGTCATCATCTCCGGCCGCTCGGACGCCACCCTCAACCGGCAGGGCGTGCGCCTGGGCAGCGCCGACATCTACGACGTCGTCGACGGCATCCCCGAGGTGGCCGAATCCCTGGTCATCGGCGCCGAGCAGCCCGACGGCGAGTACTGGATGCCGCTATTCGTGGTGTTGGCATCGGGGGTCTCGCTTGATTCTTCTTTGCGGGAGCGGATTGCTGGGGAGCTGCGTGAGAAGGCGTCGCCGCGGCATGTGCCTGATGACATCATTGCAGTGCCCGCGATCCCCCACACACGCACGGGCAAGAAGCTCGAAGTCCCGGTGAAGCGGCTGATTCAGGGCTACGGCCTGGATCGTGTGGCGAATCCGGATGCTGTGGATTCGTTCGAGGCGCTGGCGTACTTTGGGCGGTTTGCCGCGGAGTAGGTCGACGGCGGGTGGAGAAGGATCGCTTTGAAGGCTGAATAACCGTGCCGAGCTTCACCCCTGCATTGTCTCGAAAAGGAACACCTGCCTATTTGTGAAGCGGACATGGGCTCGGCCCGGTATTGACGAATACTTCTAGGTATTGCCTTCGATGTTCGTGTCCCGAGTCTCCTTTCCGAAGAAGACGAGGACGGCGATGATGACGGCGACACTGCCGGCTATGACCGACATCGGCAAGGAGAAGTTGCCTCCCAGGTGCTCAGCCCAGCTGGCCTGCAGAGTGGAGTTCGGGGAAGCGATGACGTTGCCCACCTGGTAGACGAAGCCGGTCAGCATCGCCCGAGCGCCCAGCGGCATGAGCTCGTTGAGGTAAGCCGGTATGACACCCCAGGCACCTTGGACCATGAACTGGACGATGAACGCGCCGAGGCCGAGCATGACCGCCGTATGACTGTATGCCCACAGAGGAATCGCAGGAAGGACGAGCAGCGACATAACGATCATGACCCAGCGTCGGCCGAACTTCTGTGACAGCGTTCCCGCAAGGATTCCCCCGAGAATCGCTGCGATGTTGTAGAAGATGGCGATGAGAGATTCCACTCCGTTGCCGAATCCGTGCTGTTCCTTGAGGAATGTCGGATACATGTCCTGCGTGCCATGGGAGAAGAAGTTGAACGCCGCCATGAGGACGATGGCGAAGACGATGATCTTCCACGACTGCTTGAAAGTCTCAAGGTAGCGCGGCTTCGAGTCCTTCGAGGTGCCTCTATCCAGCCAGACCGGAGACTCTTTGACGAAGATCCACATGTAGACGGCGAGGAGTATCGGCAGCCCTCCGAGCGCGAACAGACCCCGCCAGCCGATCGCCTCGCCGAGGAGACCGTAGAGAATCGCCGCGATCAGATATCCGGCCGGGTACCCGGCCTGGAAGACACCGGACACCCAACCGCGGGATCGATCCGGCACGGTCTCCATCGTCAGTGCCGAGGCCACACCCCAGATTCCACCCATCATGATGCCGTAGAAGATGCGCGTGACGAGGAAGAAGGCAATCGTCGGCGACAGGGCACTGATGAGCTCGATGACCGAATACAGCACGATGTTGAGTGCGAGGATGTGCTTGCGCCCGAACTTCTCCGCCAATGCACCGAAGACGATCGCGCCGATGGGCCGGAGCAGCAGGGTGAGCGTGATGGCCAACGAGGCAGTCGTCACCGTAGACTTCAGGCCGTTGGCAACATCGGTGAGGACGAAGACGAGGATGAAGTAGTCGAGGCCGTCCAGAGTCCAACTGCCGACACCGGCGAACAGCGCTCGTCGCTGCGGTGCAGTCCACGGAGTGCGATCACGTGACTGAGCCGATGCCGTGTGTTCCCCTGTCATGGGTGCCACTTCCTTCCTGAGACGCCAGCGCCGGAACGGGTTCGCGATTCCCACGCTAAACCCGCACACCTGATCACAACAGGGGTAATGGACGGCAGCGGTGCCTCGTGCAAAGGCCGACCGGCTCAGCGCTTCCGACAGCGGTTCCCGGAGCGGCACAGCCTTCGACCGCCGCAACCAGGTCGCGAACTTCGCGTCACGGTTCCCGTCGTTGCCTGCAGGCAGTCGTCGGGATCGGCAACCTCGGTGTCGGTGCCCTCGATGAGAGCCGTTCGCGTACGGTGAGGCTATGGTTGCTTTCTTCACCATCCCGGCGGCGGATATCCTGCTCGAAGAATTCGCCGCGGAGGCGCGGAGTGCAGGCGTCCGCGCGCGGGGACCGGCCATGGTGGTGCCGACCGGTAAGGGGAGGCAGTAGTTCCGTCGCCGTTCTCCCCGCCAGTCGGCGGTGACCGAACCTGATAGAGATGGCGTAGAGTCAATACTCCCCATGCGGCGCGACCGGAGCATTGGTCACGAGCACGCTGCTGGCGGCTGGCGACGCTGGTCAGGGAAGGATGAGTATCCGGCCGCGCACTCCCCCGGCCTCGAGCATTCGATGAGCTTCGGCCGCCTCGGCGAGGTGGAAACTCGCACCGATCCGGGCCTTCAGACGTCGGGCAGCAAGCATGTGGTTGATCGCCTGGGCCGCCTCGGCGAGGTCAGAGGCCGAGGCGTTGCTGATCGCGAACCCGAGCACGCTGGCGTCGCGGGTGTAGATCTGGCCGATGGGCACCTTCGGCGAGGACTGCATCCCAGCTATGACGACCACCCGCGCGCCGTGGGCGAGGAGGGGAACGGTCTTGTCGAAATCGTCGTCCCCGTTGGGGTCCCACCACACGTCGACACCGTCCGGGGCGGCACGCCCGACCTGGTCATAGAAGTCAGCGGCATGTTTGTCGATGACGATGTCGGCACCACGCTCGGCCACCCATGCTTCGTCACCGGTCGAGGCGCCGGCGATGACGCGGGCACCCATCGTCGCGGCGAGCTCGACGATCGCTGTGCCCACTGCCCCGCTGGCCGAGCCGACAACAATGATCTCTCCCGGTCGCAGCCGGGCCTCTCTGACCAAGCCGATGTGAGCGGTTCCGGCTGAGTGGAGGACAGGGGCAGCCTCGGCGGGGTCGATGCCTTCGGGCAGTCGGTACACACGATCGGCAGGGGCGGTGACGAATTCGGCGAACGAACCCTGTCGACTACCGTGGCCGAGACTGTTCGACCACACACGATCGCCGACTCTGAACTCGTCGATCGCCTCTCCGACGGAGACGACGGTGCCGACGAGGTCGCGGCCGATAACGAACGGGAAGGTCAGTGCAGTGGGGAAGGCGCCGGAGCGGACGAAGAGGTCGACGTGGTTGACCTCGCTGGCCTCCATCCGTATGAGCACTTCGGTGGCACCCGGTTCAGGCACGGGCAGGTCGCCTACACGGATGTTCCCGACCCCGCCTGTGGCCTTGATATAGGCGGCTTTCATCTGTTTCGGGCGCGTCATGTCCTCACCACCGATAGAGTTCGGCGGCGTTGCCGCCGAGGATCGCATCGACGGCTTTCCCATCGATCGCAGCGTTGCGGACATAGTCGAAGGCGCGCACGTACTTCTCGTTTTGGAAGTAGGGATGGTCGGAGCCTGCCATGACCTTGTCGCGACCATAGGCTTCAAGTGCCGAGCGCAGTGCGGGTTCGTAGAAGTTCGCCGCATCGAACCACATCGACCGCAGCGCCGCCTGGGGCGAAGAGGCGAAGGCACCCCAGTCCTCAAAATTGTCTTCGAGACGCTGGAACAGGACCGCGAGATCGCCGCCGAGGTGGGCGATGTGGAAGCGGATGCGCGGAAACCTTCGCGGCACATCGGCCTTGAGCAGGTGCAGAACTGCTGTGGCGTCCTCGACGGGAGCCCCGTTCACCCACGCCAGGCCGGCGTCGGCAATGAGCGACGAACATGCGGCCTGACCGGTCGGGTGAATGTTGACAACGGTTTCCTGCAGGTCGAGCTCGGCCCAGATCTCGTCGAGGCCCGGTTCCGACAGCGCAGTGCCGTTGGGGAACACCGTGGGCACCGAGGCCCCGAGGAAACTGGGCACCTCAAGTATCCGACGTATTTCGGCGATCGATTCTGCCACGTGTGGCAGAGGCAGGTGGGCGTAGGCGAAGAAGCGTCCGGGGTACTCCTCTATCAGCCGTGCATAGATGTCATTGACTGACGCTGCCGCCCCAGCGACCGCCTCGGCGTCGGAACCGAAAGCTCCTTGTGGCATGACCGACAGAACTTGAGCGTCGACACCGGCCCTGTCCATCCATTCGAGTCTCGCGGTCATGTCGGCTGTGGTCGCATCCGCATGCATCCCGCGGGCGATCTTCGTGCTCGCCGGGTCGACGCCCAGAGCTTCGATGGCGTCGAGATGTTCACTGGGGTAGACGTGCGCGTGTGTGTCGACGACTCGGACCATTCTCTCCTCCCTCATTTCTGCAGGCGGACCTCTCCGTGGGCCAGACCCGCAGACGACCGTGACCAGCCCTCCGATTCCCGCGATGACGTTGATCGCTGCGAATGCCGCGACCGATGTTGCGGGAGTCCCTGCTCCTGACACTGCCATGATCGACGCGATGGCCGCAATGCCCACGCTGACGATCGAGGTGCCGCACGCACGGACCAGAGCATTGACGCCATTCGCCTCACCGATCTGGTGCTCGGCACCGAAGACGAGGGATTCGGCCCCCTCGGCGATGACGTCGACGACATCGTCGATAACCGCGTCGCCCAGGCGCACGCCGACCGCGGCCTACTCTTGGCTCTGTCCTGCAGTCTTCCGCAGGTTGCGGGCACGCTCGATGTCCTCCTGGCTCTTCCGCTCCTTCTTGTCGCTGGCCTTGGTGTCGCGCGACGGCAGCTGGAGGTCCTCCTCGGCGGGAAGCCCGGCCTGCAGTTCGCGCCCGCGTTCGAGTTCACTGTCGATCTCGGCACCGAATAGTAGGATGACGTTGACGATGTACGTCCACAGCAGTAGGACGATGACCCCGCCGAGGACGCCGTAGGTCTTGTTGTAGTTGCCGAAGTTCGCGACATAGAAGAAGAAGCCTGCCGAGGCGATGACGATGACGACGATCGCGATGAACGCGCCGAGGCTGATCCAGCGGAACTTCGGCTGTTGGACGTTCGGGGTCGCGTAGTAGAGGAGAGCGAGGACGAAGACGACGATGAAGGCGAGAACGAACCACTTCGCGATGCTCCACACCATAAGCGCGACCGAACCCAGGCCGATCGCACTGCCTACAGCCTCGGCGATCGGACCCGAGAGGACGAAGATCACCAGTGCGACCGCCCCGAGGATGAGGATCAGAGCGGTCAGCAGGTACATCTGGAGGTTGAACTTGATGAATCCGCGTCCTTCGCGGATGTCGTGCAGGATGTTCATCGCCCGGCCGAAAGCCTTGACGTACCCGGAAGCCGACCACAGGGCGGCGAGCAGACCGATGAGGAGTCCGATGCCCGGTGCCGGGGCTCTCAGGCCAGCGACCCCTTGTTTCCTGACGTATGCTGGGTCTACTCCAAAGGTAACGGGGAATTCTCTGACATCGCATGCTCCTCTCGAAGGAAGATTCGGCCTCGCTGCTGCGAATCGTAGAGAAGAAGCTATCACCGGCGTCTGCCCCGGACAGTGAACAGAGGCCGCTCCGAATGGCTCACACGTTTTCGTCGGTTGTGCCGTTCGGCGTTCTACCGTTTGACGCGTGTCTCCTGCAGGGTCGTCTGCATCGCAGTCCCGCTCTCCCACGAGTTCGCGCCCGGGGCGACCTCCGGCATCGGGATGTCTTCGCGGCGTTCGCGGTTGCGCTGCGTCGAGACCCCGACTTCGCGGTCGCGCTCCCGGACCAGCTCGTCGCGGGCTTGCCCATCCTCGGTGAAGCCCATCATCAGCTGCGGGGCACCGTAGGGGAAGTCGTGAACGTCATACTGCCAGGTGTGGAAGGTCTTGCCGTAGGTCTTCACCAAGTCCTCGAAGTAGGCGTGTTCGGCGATCTCCGGAACGCCAGGGGCGGTGAGGATTCCGGACTTGATCTCATAATGGTGGCTGTGCCAGAGCTTCTTCTCCTCTTCGGGCAGGGCGCGGAACCGGTCTTCGCTAATGATGTACTCGATGCCGATCAGACGGGCGTCGTGAGCGTTGCGGTCGAAGATGACGCACTGGTGCAGGTCGTGTTCCAAGTGGATGCAGAAGTGAGCGGCATGGACTTGGCGTCCGGTGTCATCGGCATAGATGTGCAGGCCGTCGAGGTAAGTGCTCATCGCCTCCAGCGGATATTTTCGCTGGAGGAACGCGGAGCCCAGGTCCAACACGCGGTGCTTCCAAGGATGGCCCTTGCTGGTCTTGAGATTGCTGACGGCCCTGCGCCCGGCAAGAGCCGCTGCGACGCCGCCGATGCCGAGAGTCAGTCCGGTAGTGAAGCTCTTCAAATGTGTCAGTTCCATAATTCATCGTAAAGCGGATGATGACACGATTGAACCCCCGGCAGAACGGCTGCGGACTATCGCGGGAGCCAGTTCGTCAAACGACCCCGTCGTGGAACACTCTTCGAACTGCTCGTCCTCCGCCTGGTCAGTGACAGCTTCCCCGGCTTCCGTCTTTTCCTTGTCTTCCCGCGTGTTCCGATCGTCAGGATGCTCCACGGTGTCCGGAACTGCTTCTTTATCTTTCCCATCATCGACCTCCTCGAATCATGCCCCGAAGTATAATCCTTCCGCTCTCAACTGGCGCATGCCACCGAGCCACGACTTGATTTCACCTTGGGCTCCCGGCCGAGCACCGTCAATCACCCCAGAAGACTCAGACAGATTTCGCGTCACCACGCGCTTCACTTCCTTTGGCAGCGCAGAGAACACCACCAATGCTCCGCTGTCCGAAATCTCGGTATCGGACCGGGTTCGCAGGCACGAAACGTGTCGGGGCCGTCACGGGGCAACCAGGGGACATTGGCCGCAGCGTCAGTGAGATCCGACGCTGCGGCCCGTGTGGCTCGGACGACGGTCACTCCCCGTCGATGTGTTCGGCCGCGGTCTCCTTGGTGTTTTCGACGTTGGCAATGACTTCCTCCGACTTCAGGCGGGTCTTGATTCCGACGTAGAAGACGATGGCGGTGAATACAGTGCAGACCAGCTCGCCCCATCCGAACGTGAGCACGCCCATCGCGCCGTCGCCATAGTTGCTCAGCAGGCTGAGCACGGCCAGACCGCCGAGCCACAGGATCATCCACCAGCCGGACTTGAACTGCAGCGGCGGGATCTTGCTGCGGTCGCTGAAAGCGTAGTGCAGACCGAGGACCACGTAGCCGAGCACCATCGCCAGGAACAGCTTCCAGTTCGTGTCCCAGCCGGTCCAGAACACGATGAGGTTCGCGGCGAGGAACCCGAGGAACGGCAGGGTGTCTCCGCCTGGCAGACGGAACGGACGCTCCTGATCGGGCAGCTGACGGCGCAGCGCCGCCACCGTGACCGGGCCGGATCCGAAGGAGATGACGGTGCCGGAGGTGATGAACCCGACCATCTTCGCCCACGACGGGAACGGGAAGAACAGGAAGCAGGCGACGATGAACGTCACCACCAGACCGAACCACGGAATGCCCTTCTTGTTCAGCTTCGTCATCGCACTCGGAGCATTGCCCACGCGAGCCTGCGAGTACGACAGACGCGGGGTGAGCGCGGTGAAGATCAGACCGGTATCGGCAGGGGAGACGACGGCATCGATGTAGAGGATGATCGCCAGCCACATCGCACCGAGCATGATCGCGATCTCTGCCCACGGCCCTGCCGAGTTCGAGAACGACAGTCCGCCCCAGCCGTCCTTGAGCAGGTCGGTGGGGATGGCGCCGATGAACGCAACCTGCAGGAGGATGTAGATGATGCCGGTGAGCACGATCGAGCCGATGACAGCGAAGGGCACATTCTTCTGCGGGTTCTTCGTCTCGCCGGCGAACTCCACGCCCTGGCGGAATCCGAGGTAGGAGAAGACGATGCCCGCCGCAGGCAGGGCCGCGAAGATCGGTGCGATGCCGTTGGGGGCGAAACCGCCGAACTCGGGCATGTGGAAGTGACCGGGGTTGAAGGCCAGCAGCGCGAGTCCCACGAACACGAGGACGATGACGAGCAGCTTCCACCACACGAGCACGTTGTTGAACTGGGCGAAGAACTTCACTCCGAACATGTTGATGACGCAGAAGACTGCGACCATCGCGATGCTCACGAGGATGCCCGGCACCGTGAGGACGAGGACGCCTTCCTTCGACTCCATCAGCCACGGCATATAGCTCGAGGCGTACTGCACGGCCGCGAGCACCTCGATGCCGACAGTGCCCGCCGCCGACAGCCACGTGATCCACCCGCTGGTGTAGCTCGCGAACGAACCGAACGCATAGTGCGGGTAGCGCACGACACCGCCGGCGACGGGGAACATGACACCGAGCTCGGAGTAGTTGAGTGCGACGAAGATGATGAGGATAGCGCCGATGGCCCAGGACAGAATCGCGGCCGGGCCGGCCATGCTCGCGGCGTCGAAGGCACCGAAGAGCCATCCGGAGCCGATGATCGAACCGACGCCGGTGAAGAGCAGCCCGGTCTTGCCGATATCGCGCTTGAGTCCTTTGTCGTGGACGACTGTCACGCTCGTATGCGAGCCCGATGACAGGGAACTGTGTGAGGGCACCTTTGCCTCCGAGGGTTAGACGGCTGTGTTAACGCGGCTAGTTTTCTCCTGTGGCTACGTGATGTCAATTACATAGCCGAGTTATCGGTCGAGATCATGGACGCAGACGACCCCGAACACAGCTTTTGAGTGTCCGGGGTCGAATGGCGGACCTTTTCGGGTCACTATGTGAGGTTTGCGGTTTTTCAGCTGCCGGCGGTCGCCTCGGCGGTGAGGTGGGCACGCGTTTCGGCGCCCATGGCCTCCTGCGTAGTGAGCTTCACCCGCTCACGCCTCTCGGCTTCACCGAGCGCCTTCTCCGCGGCCTGCGCCTGTGACGGAGCATGACCTCGCTCAGTATCTGGGTACAGAAGCGATCGCCCGAGGAAATCATCCGAACTGCTCCATCCACAGGTTCGCAATGTCATCTCGGCGCGCGAACCAGACCTTGCCCTTGGCCTGACAGTGCTCGATGAACTCTCGCAGGGCGTTCGTCCGTCCTGCCTGTCCGATGAGACGCGGATGGAGTCCGACCGACATCATCTTCGGAGCGCCTCGCTCTCCTTCGAGCCACAGCTCATCGAAACCGCGGCGAGCGAACTCGAAGAAGTCGCCTGGCGCTTTCGTCCCCTGGATATCGTTGTAGGTCAACGAGTACGGAACGACGAGATGGCGCTTTCCGTGCACTTCGGTGAAGTACGGAAGGTCATCGTTGTAGGCGTCTGAATCGTAGAGGAAGCCGCCGTGCTCGACGACGAGTTCGCGGGTGTTTATGGAGGGACCGTAGCGGCAGTACCACCCATTGGGAGCTGTCCCCCAGGTGGTCTTAAATGATTCGACAGCATCATGAATGCGCTGCGCTTCTTCCTCGCGCGTCATCCGCCAGTGCTCTTCCCAGCGGTAACCGTGGGAGACGAGGTCGTGGCCGAGCTGACGCGCGGCAGTGGCGACGTCCGGGTTCATTTCGAACGCGCGTGCGCAGGCGAAGAAGGTGGCATTGATGCCGAACTCCTCAAATAGTCTCAGCAGACGCCACACGCCCACTCGAGAACCGTATTCGTACATTGATTCGGTCGCCAGATCACGGACTTCGCGTGGGAACGGGTAGGCGACTTCCGCGATCGAGTCGTTCTCGCCGTCGCCGAGGAAGTGACTGTACTCGGATCCCTCTTCGTAGTTGACGACAAGGTTGACGGCCACATTGGCATCTCCGGGGAACTGGGGATGCGGTGGATTCTCACCGTAGCCGACGAGATCGCGGATCGGGCCATTGGATTCGGTAGCCATGATTTCTCCTTGGAGTTCGGTGTGGTCAGTCGGTGGGGTCGAGCTCTTCGAATGAGCGGTTATGCGTCTCCGTGACAACACGGGAGATGATGAAAATGCCGATATAGATGATGACGACGGTGCCGAAGGTCATGTACTCGTTGACGTTCTCAAACAGCGCTGACGCAGCCAGCGGGATCAGGGCTCCCCCGACGAAGCCGATGTTGACGACGACTGAGGTGCCCAGCCCGCGGATCTTTGTCGGGAAGAGTTCAGGCGACCAGGTCCAGATCGTCGTGTTGACGACCATGACGCTGAAGTTGAACAGGAATCCGAGGAGCATGATGAGGAAGGGGCTCGTGGCGAAGAACGCGAAGAGGATGATCGTTACAGCCGCGAGGACTGAACCGATGGCGATCATACGTTTGCGCGGGAACGAATAGGCACCGATCGAAGCGAGGATCGCGCCGAGCAATCCGCCGATGTTCTGGACCATCGTGAAGGTCAGGCTGCCGCTGATCGAGTAGCCGCGCTCGACGAGGAGCAGTGGCATGACGAGCAGGATGCTGAACTGAGCGCCCCAGGCGAGGAACGCCACGATCGACAGACCGACGGTGCGCTTGCGCTGCCCGGAGATGAATAGATCGGAGACCCGACCGCTTTCCGAGACCTCAGCGGAAGCAGCATCCACTTCCGCGGCGCTGAAGTACTCGACCGCATCGCCTGTAGTCCTCAAACGCATCTTGCCCTGCTCGAGTCGCGTCAGCGATGCGTTGAGGTCTGGCGTCCGGTGCTTTTCCAGCAGAAACCGTGGCGTCTCGGGGAGATAGCGGCGGAAGAAGAAAACGAGCACTGCGGGTATGCCAAGCAGGCCGAATGCCCATCGCCACGCTTCATCTCCAGCTGAGATCATCGCGGCAAACGGTCCCAGAACGAAAATTGTGTAGGCGAACGCGATGAACATGCCGACGCCAGCGGAGATCGTGTTGAACAGAGAGACGAACAGTCCGCGAATGCGGGTGGGCGTCAGCTCTGATAAGTAGGTCAGTCCGACGGCGATCTCACCGCCGACGCCGATCCCTGTGATGATGCGGGCGACGGTGAGCATTTCGTAGTTCATCGAGAAAGCTGCGACGACTGATCCGAAAGAGTAGATGCCGACGCTGACGGCGAGAACCGCACGGCGGCCCACTCGGTCAGCGAGGTATCCCCCAGTGACTCCGCCGACGGCGATCGCCAGCAGGGTCGCGGTCGACAGCAGGGCGATGTCTTGGGCCGACGCGCCGAATGCTTCCTGCAGTGAGGGGCCAAGTGAGGCAAGGATGAGCTGTTCCATGACTTCGAAGAGTCCGCCGGTTACGACCAGCAGCAGCGCGAGGTAATGGACTTTCGTCAGTTTGATTCCATCGACTATGTCGCCTAATCGACTATGATTCTTATCGTGGTATGTCGTGTTCATGAGAACTCCATCGTTCGATTCAGTTGAAAGCGATATATCCTCCCCGGCGGTAACCGGGGTTCCCCGAATAGCGAACTGGCAGGTTCGCTGTTCGGGACCGGTACTTTCTTTCGATGTCCCGGCAGTCTGGGAATTCTGACGACCACTGGCGCAGTGGTCATCAATCGTTGCGATCTCGTGCGGATCCCCCGCACTGATCAGGTATGGTGCTTCTCCGCGGAGGAGAATACTTCAGTGTGGTGTGGTGCTGTCTGCTGGTCTGTTGGGGGCGGGAAAGCTGAAGACCGAGACGAGCACCGTCTCCCCCGTGTTCCGCAGCGCATGTTTAAGGTTTGCCGGGATGTAGATCGCGTCGCCTTTGGAGAACTCGACAGTCCCCTCTGACGTGATCAGTTCACCTCGGCCTTCAGCTACGAACATGACTTCTGCCGTGCTGTGAGCGAGTTCGGCCGTGGCTGGCTCACCTGGCTGCACTGCCGCAACGCCCAGGCATTGGTTGATGTCGGGAACGTTGGTGTCGCTGAGCAGCATCGCAGATTCGCTGACCTGCCCCGAGGCCGGGTCGAGTCTGACAGAAGTCCTGATGGGCTGGTATTGCTGGTTCGTCATCGAACCTCCTCTTGTATTGTGAAATCGATCAGGAGTGAGGCAGGATACGTAACTTGTTCCTGCTCAGGTGGGTTTTCATGGTCGCGTGGGCAAGATCGACATCTCCAGCAGCAACCGTGTCGAGTACCTGCTGATGTTCCTCGTAGAGCCGGTGTCGATGATCGACATCTTGAAGTGAGAGCTGGTTGATCAGCGCCCAGAGAGGCTGATTGTCGATGGAGATGACTTCGTAGGCGAGCTCTCCCAGCAGCTGGTTGTCGAGAGCAGCGGCGAGTTCGAGATGAAACCGGAGCGCGAGTTGAGTGAACTCCGGTACGCTCTCGGCGACCTGGAGGAGCGCTCCGGCGTTTTCGTGAACCTTTCGTGCCTCGTCGAGGGCGGCATGACTGCTCGCGAGTCCTCCGGCGATGCTCGGCTCGATCACTAATCGCGTATCGATGACATGTTCCGGGCGTGCACCGTACTGGAACTGTTCGGATGATTGCAGGCGCTCGACTCTCGTCGAGATGTAGGTGCCGTCCCCGTGACGGACATCGATGACCCCGATCATGTCGAGGGCGAAGATTGCCTCGCGAACAGTGCTCCGGGAGGCGTTATAGCGTTCGGCAAGGTCCCGATCCGATGGCAGCTTCTTTTCCGTCCGGCCGTCTTCGGCCTGAATCTCTCGCAGAAGATCCTGCGCGATCGGAATGTATCGCCGCTTCGGCTGCGCCGCCTTAGGCGAGTGGTCCGATGACTTCATGCTCAAAGGTTAGACCAGTTGCTTACTCGCCGTCAACGGCGGGCACCGAACTAGGTGACCACCTCTTCCAAAGCCCGCCCTATCTCGAGGCGATAGTCGCAGAAGGTTATGATCGGGGACGGCCAACGCCTTTGTCGTCGTCCCCGAACCAACAGCCGCGTCAGCTCCCGGCACCCGCCTCCGCGGTCAGGTGAGCACGCGCCTCGGCGAGCATGGACTCGCGGGTCGCGAGCTTCACGCACTCACGTCCCTCAGCCCCTAAGCCCCTAAGCCCCTAAGCCCCTAAGCCCCTAAGCCCCTAAGCCCCTAAGCCCCTAAGCCAAGCTACTAGGACGACCAGGCGTGCAACTTTGCATATTTGAAGTGATAGTCAGAAGGTCTTGCGCTTGAGCAGACGGCACCGGAAAACTTGCGGTTACTACCGGTCAGACGATTACTCGTGCAACCGATCAGCGAAGTCAAAACTTATACTTATACTTATACTTGCAAACCTACAATCACAAGTATAAGTTTGAAACATGGAATTGACTGTTGACAATCTCGATGCCGTCCTAGCCGACATGAGAAAACATCGGGGCGACACGATTGATGTCGAAGTCAAACGTGCATCTGGAGGGCTGCCTCAAAGCATCGGGACGACGATCAGCGCATTTGCGAATATGCCCGACGGCGGCCTGATCGTGCTGGGGGTCAATGAAGCCGAGGGATTCTCCATCAACGGTGTCACCGACCCTGCTGGGCTTGAGGCCGCTGTAGTCTCTGTAGCTCGGAACTTTGTGGAACCGCCTCCTTATATCGAGGCAGCAACAATCGACTATGAAGGGCTCTCCGTAGTTCTTACCCGAGTCGAGGGACTCCCGCCACGAGAGAAGCCGTCACGATACAAAGGAAAGGCATACTTACGACAGGCGGACGGCGACTATGTCATGAGTTCGGCCGATCTGCACATGTTGGAAGTCGCTAAACTCAACGACACGGAAAGAATCAACGGCGACACACAACAAGTGCCGGGCACAACACTTCAAGACCTGGATCAGGAATTGGTGTCGGCATTCCTCAGACAGATCCGATCCCAATCATCGAGGCTGCGCGACCAAGACGATCAAACCGTGCTGCGACAGCTTGGAGTCATCACACCAGACGAATCCCTCACCGTGGCAGGCATCTATGCTCTGGGAAACTTTCCGCAAGGACTCCTGCCTGCACTCCAAGTGACGGCAGCTGTTCAACTCCCCCGAGACGGTGGAAGCGCCCGAACTCAAAACCTCAGGCATTTCGACGGCCCCTTGCCGGTACTGCTGGACGAACTCATGGACTGGGTGACAGCAAACCTGACCACGCGCCAGCAGTATCAACCGAACGGCCATCTCCGTAACACTCTGGAAATTCCCCCAAGAGCCGTCAGAGAAGCTCTCGTTAATGCGCTTGTCCACCGCGATCTGAGTCCGGACACCCTTGGTCTCGGCAAGTCGGTCCAAGTGAGAATCAATAACCGAGTTCTGACCATCACAAATCCAGGCGGTTTGCGAGGACTGACACTGTCTCAGATCACGAGCAATTCACCCGCACAGGCGGCGGTCAATCAACGACTCTATGGCATCGCGAAGTATCTTCGCACCAGTGACGGAGAAAACGTCATCGAGGGCGAAGGAGGCGGCGTTAAGGAAATTCTGCGTGCGACGGTGGAATCCGATCTGCATCGTCCTCAGCTGGTCGACACCGGAGTCCAATTCACGGCGAATCTTTGGCGTGGGTCAGCATTTTCGCCCGAGGACTCTGCCTGGCTGGCAAGAAACTCGAGTGGACATGAACTCACGCATCTGCAGAAACAAGTGTTGCTGAAGGCTCGAGACGGAGAACATTGGGACATCAACACTCTGCGCCAAGAGTTCTCGCCGCTGTCATCAGTTGAAGCAGAAGATCAGCTCAGCGACCTCGTACGTTGGGGGCTTGTCGAAACCAGCTTCGAACAGAGCAACTCTATTGACTTCACCAACGAAAACGTGCCTGAAGTTTCGAAATTACCGCACGAAAGAGCCCCCAGCAGCAGTCTGTCGCCCAATGTCTCCCAAGCCCTGCCGGTGAAACAGCCTATCGCTGACTCGTCCGACAAGGAGCGAAAACTGTCGAAGAATGCCCCTCAAGTGTTGGCAGCAATTGAGCGGGGTAACGCAACCATTCCCCAGATCGCGGCGGCCGTCGGCTTGAACCACAATCAGGTGAGGTACGCCCTGAAGAGCCTCGAGGCACATCGTCGAGTCTTCATGGACGGCGGCCAGGGCAGAAGGGATACCCGGTACACGCTGCTCTAAAGCCCAACGATGGAGAGCGGTGGTAGGCAATTCAGTCGGAGTCTATCCAATGATGGAAAATCCGATCGGACCGCTCGCCAATTCCACGTCCCTCAGCTCCCGGCGTTCGCGTCCGCGGTCAGGTGGGCCCGCGCCTCGGCGAGCATGGCCTCGCGGGTCGCGAACTTCACGCGCTCACGTCCCTCGGCCTCGCCGAGGCTCTTTTCCGCCGTCTCCAGCCGGTGGTAGCCCTCCCAATCCGTGAAGTCGACGCCCTTGGATTCGAGCAGCTCGACGATCGACTCCTCCCCCGGGTACACGGGTTCGGTCAGCGCACCGGCATCTTGGTCGGTGAGGATGTGCCCGATCGTCTCCAGGGCATCACCCTTCGTGTGCCCGATGAGCCCGACGGGTCCGCGCTTGATCCACCCGGTCGCGTACACGCCGGGGATGACGTCCGCCTCGGCGGCCTGTGACTGATCGTCCGTGTCGACTACACGGCCCTCGTGATTGGGGATGACGCGCTTGGCCTCGTCGAAGGGCAGCTGCGGCAGCTGCGTGCCCGCATATCCGATGGCCCGGTAGACGGCGTCGATGTCCCAGTCGTGGAACTCCCCCGTCCCCGTGACCCCACCGGCCCCGTCGAGTTCCTGACGTTCCGTGCGCAGCCCGGTCACCCGATCCTCACCGAGGATGGCCACCGGTGCGTGGAGGAAGTGCAGGTGCAGGCGCCGCTTGGCTCCCGTCTCCTCGCGCAGCGCGAAGTCCGTGAGCGTCTTCGTCACCTGCTTGACCTGATTGCTCGACTCGATGGACTCGAGCGAACCCTGATCGAACTCAAAGTCCTCCGCATAGACGATGATGTCGACATCGGCGACCTGCCCGAGCTCACGCAGCTCCAGAGGCGTGAACTTCGCCTGCGCGGGACCGCGCCTGCCGAAGATGTGGACGTCGGTGACACGGGAGTCCTTCAGCCCCATATAGACATGGTCGGGGATCTCCGTGGTGTGCAGATCATCGGCCTGCTTCGCAAGCACCCGAGCCACGTCGAGGGCGACGTTGCCGTTGCCGAGGACGGCGACCTTCTCCGCCTCCAGCGGCCACGTCTGCGGCACATCGGGATGTGAGTCGTACCAGTTGACGAAGTCCGCGGCCCCATAGGAGCCGGGCAGGTCGATGCCCGGCAGATCGAGAGGTGCATCGACGAAGCACCCGGTGGAGAAGATCACCGCATCGTAGCGGTCGGTGAGCTCGCCGAGGTTGATGTCGGCTCCGTATTCGACGTTGCCGAACAGGCGGATGTCGCCCCGGTCGAGGACCTTGATGAGCGCGTTGATGATGCCCTTGATCCGGGGATGGTCGGGGGCGACTCCGTAGCGGACGAGTCCGAAGGGTGAGGGCAGGCGTTCGAACAGGTCGATGCTCAAGTCGAGGTCATGTTCGGCCTTCGTCAGCAGGTCGGCGGCGTAGATGCCGGCAGGTCCGGCGCCGATGATGGCGACGCGAAACGGTGTGGTGGTCATTTGTGTCCTCGTTCAGTCGTCGGTGTTCTGCGGGGGTAGGCCCGCGATGAATGAATGGTCTTTGTCGATGACCCCGTGGGCGGCGGCCCCGCCCGGGGAGCCGATGTCGTCGAAGAATTCGACGTTCGCAGCATAGTAGGCCTCCCACTCGTCGGGGACATCGTCTTCGTAGAAGATCGCCTCGACGGGGCAGACGGGTTCGCAGGCCCCGCAGTCGACGCATTCGTCGGGATGGATGTAGAGGGAGCGGGTGCCTTCGTAGATGCAGTCGACCGGGCATTCTTCGATGCAGGCGCGGTCCTTCACGTCCACGCAGGGCTGCGCGATGATGTAGGTCATGGGTTCCTCAGCAGTTCGGCTGTGTGCGTGGCGGGGTCGAGCGCCGAGTTGAACGCACCGTCGGCGTAGGGGCTCAGGGTCACGACGTCCCCTGCGACGATGATCGCCGGTGACCGGACGCCTCGGCGGGCGGCGTGGAAGGCGATCGTGCCCAGCGTCCCGATCGTCACCCGCTGCCGATCACCGAATCCGTCCTCGACGATCGCCACAGGGCAGTCGGTTCCGCGTTCACCGGCGGCGAGCACCCCGGCCGAGTGGATGAGGGTGCCCACGCCCATGAGGATGACGACCGTGTGGTCGCGTCCCCCTCCGATCTCGGCGACCTGGTCGTGACCGGTCGCGACCGTGTACGAGGTGGCCACGCCTCGGTGGGTGAGCGGGATTCCGGCGAGCGCGGTCACGGAGTTCGCGCTGGTCACCCCGGGCACGACGCGCACGTCGATGCCCGCGGCCCGGCAGTGGGCGATCTCCTCTCTCCCACGTCCGAAGACGAAGGGGTCCCCGCCCTTGAGGCGGACGACCCGCAGACCCCTCTGGGCCTGTTCGACGAGGATGTCGTTGATCCGATCCTGCGGCACCGGGTGATGCCCCGGCTGCTTGCCGACATCGATGATCTGGGCCGGCAGGGCCTCGCTGCGTTCGGCCTCGAGTTGGTCGATGACAGAGCGCGCGCCGAGGCGGTCGGCCACGATGACCTCGGCACGTTCCAATGCGCGCAGACCGGCGACGGTGAGCAGCCCGAGGTCTCCGGGACCGGCTCCGATGAGCAGCACGCTGCCCGGGGTCTGCGGTGGGAAATGCGTCATGAGACCGGCTCCTGTGCGTGGGCCTGGTTGTCTGCGGCTTCGCGTGCCTGCGGGTCGCCTGCCCCGGGCGTGTGGATTCCCGCGGCGAGCGTATTCCCCGACTGCGCGTCGATGATGACGAACGCTCCGGCCGAACCGTGAGCGCGGAAGTCCGGGACCGGCAGCTCGGCGGACAACTTCACCTCGGCCAGGCCGATGTCATTGCCGGCGAGCGCCTCGGCGGGTTCGATCCGTGAGGTCTCGAGGTTGCGGCGGGCGGTGACGGTGACGATGGCCTTCACCGTCGTCGTGCCCGTCTTCACGAGCACCCGCTGGCCGGTGCGCAGGCCGTCGGCGGTGAAGGGGAACACCTCGGAGCGCAGCTCCCGCCGCGGTTCGGGCAGGGTACCTGCGGCGGCGATGACGCTGCCGCGTGCCGTATCGACGTCGTCGGCCAACCGCAGCGCCACCGACAGGGGTGCGCTCGCGGTCTCGAGGGGACCGTCGGCGGTGTCGATGCCGATGACCGTCGACGTCACCCCGGCCGGGTGGATCTCGATCTCATCGCCGAGGCGGACCTGACCCGAGGTGATCTGTCCGGCCACGGCCCGGTAGTCGCGGTAGTAGTCGAGGTCGAGTCCCGGTGCCAGTCCCCCTTGCGGGCGCAGCACCGTCTGCACGTCGAGGCGGAAGGGTTCGAAGTCCGCGGTGTCCGCATCCGCGCTCGGCAGGGTCTCGAGGAGGTCGAGCAGCGCCGATCCCTGATACCAGGGGGTGTTGTCCGAGGTGGTGGCGATGTTGTCCCCGGCCAGGGCGGAGATCGGGATGAGGTGCGGGGTGTCGAGGCCGATCTCTGCCGCGAGGTCCTTCACATCGTTTTCGACGCTGTCGATCGCCTGCTGGTCGAAGTCGAGCAGGTCGATCTTGTTGATCGCGATGATGACGTGAGGGATGTTCAGCCGGGAGACGACGGTCAGGTGCCGGCGGGTCTGTTCGGTCGCGCCGGTGCGGGCGTCGATGAGGACGACGACGGCGTCGGCGGTCGAGGCTCCCGTGACCATGTTCCGGGTGTACTGCACGTGCCCGGGGCAGTCGGCGAGGATGAACGAGCGTTTGTCCGTGGCGAAGTAGCGGTAGGCGACGTCGATCGTGATGCCCTGTTCGCGCTCGGCCCGCAGACCGTCGGTGAGCAGGGCGAAGTCGAACTCGCCGCCTAAGAATCCGCGTTCCCGACTGGTCGCTGTGACAGCGCCGAGCTGGTCGGCCAGGATCGCCTTCGCATCGTGGAGGAGTCGGCCGACGAGTGTGGACTTGCCGTCGTCGACGGATCCGGCCGTGGCGAAGCGCAGCAGCGTCTTCGTCGTCGTGTCCACCGAGGCGGCTGTGTCGCTGGTGGTGCTGGTGGGTGTGGTCGTCATCAGAAGTACCCGTCTTTCTTCCGGTCTTCCATGGCCGCGGCCGAGATCCGGTCGTCGGCGCGTGTGGCACCGCGCTCGGTCACGGTGGTGGCGGCCACCTCGGCGAGGATGGATTCGAGGTCACCGGCGGCCGATTCCACGGCCCCGGTGCAGCTCATGTCTCCGACGGTGCGGTAGCGGACCGTCTTGCGGGTGAGCGTCTCGTCGTCGCGCGGGACGGAGAATTCGCCGGTCGCCCACCACATGCCATCGCGGTTGAAGACCTCGCGTTCGTGGGCGAAGTAGAGCTCGGGCAGGGCGATGTCCTCCCGGGCGATGTAGCTCCACACGTCGAGTTCGGTGAAGTTCGAGATCGGGAACACGCGGACGTGTTCGCCGGGCAGGTGGCGGCCGTTGTAGAGGTTCCACAGCTCGGGGCGTTGGCTGCTGGGGTTCCACCCGCCGAATTCGTCGCGCAGTGACAGGATGCGCTCCTTCGCCCGGGCCTTGTCCTCGTCCCGGCGGGCCCCACCGAACACGGCGTCGAATCCGCCGTCGGAGATGGCGTCGAGCAGCGGCTGGGTCTGGAGGGTGTTGCGGGTGCCGTCGGGGCGTTCGCGCAGCCGACCATCGTCGATGTAGTCCTGCACCTTGGCGACCGTGAGGTCGAGTCCGAAACGCTGGGCGGTCTCGTCGCGGAAGCGGATGATCTCGGGGAAGTTGTGTCCGGTGTCGACGTGGAGGAGTCCGAAGGGGATCTTCGCCGGCCAGAAGGCCTTCGCTGCGAGGTGGAGGACGGTCACGGAGTCCTTGCCGCCGGAGAACAGCAGCACGGGGTTGTCGAACTCGGCGGCGACCTCACGGATGATGTGGATCGCCTCGGATTCGAGGATGTCGAGGGTGGACAGGGTGTCTGTGGGTGTCCCTGTTGTCGTCGAGGTGGTCAGTAAGGTGTCGATGGTCATGTGTGGAGTCCGCATTCTGTCTTGTTCGTGCCTGACCAGCGGCCGGCTCGGGGGTCTTCGCCTTCGGCGACGGGGCGGGTGCAGGGTTGGCAGCCGATCGACGGGTAGCCCTGCGACAGCAGAGGGTTGACCGGCACATCGAAGGCACGGGCGTAGTCGGTGAGGTCGTCGAAGGACCATGCGGCCAGAGGGTTGACCTTGACCAGGCCGTTCTTCTCATCGAAGGTGATCAGCGGCGTGTTGATCCGGGTCGGAGCCTCGTCGCGGCGGACCCCGGTGAACCAGAGTTCGTAGCCGTTCAGTGACTTCTTCAGGGGCGCGACCTTGCGGCGGGCGCAGCACAGGCCGGGGTCGCGGGCGAAGAGGTCCTTGCCGAATTCGGCGTCCTGCTCTTCCACGGTCTGCTCCGGGAGGACGTCGACGATGTGGACATCGACCTTCCGGGCCACCTCGTCGCGGGTGTCATAGGTCTCACGAAAGTGGTAGCCGGTGTCGAGGAAGAGGACGTCGACTCCGGGCTGGTACTGGGCGACGTAGTGCGGCAGGGCGGCGTCGGCCATCGAGCAGGCCACGGCGCACGCGGCGGTCTCGAAGTTCCGGGACACCCAGCGGATAACGTCGGCGGGGTTGGCCTCGGGGACCCCGTTCTCCGGGTCACCGCCGAGTTCGCGGGCTCCCGCCTCGGCGAGGGCTTTCAGTTCCTCGATGGGTCGCGGTTCGGGACGCCGGCTCTGACCTGGGGTGTCTGCCCGGGTCGCGGTGGTCGTGTCGGTGCTGCTCATGTCAGTTCCTCCTCGTCGACGCGGTGGGCCCATTCGGAGAATGTCTCGGTCTCTGATCGTCCGGCGAGGAATCGGCGGACGAGTTTCTCGACGTAGTCGGTGAGGTTCTCGGCGGTGACCTTGAGCCCGCGGACGGTGCGGCCGAGTCCGGCTTCGTCCCGGTCCTTCGAGGCCAGGCCGCCGCCGACGTGGACCTGGAAGCCGGGGACCTGCTCCCCGTCGTCGGTGGTGACGATCTGGCCCTTGAGCCCGATGTCGGCGGTCTGGATGCGGGCGCAGGAGTTCGGGCAGCCGTTGAGGTGGAGGCTGATCGGGTGGGGCAGGTCGATGCCGGCGAGGTGCTCTTCGAGCTTCTCGACGGCGTCGGCGGCGGTCTGCTTGGTCTCGACGATGGCGAGTTTGCAGAACTCGATGCCGGTGCACGCGATCGTCGAGCGGCGGAAGAGGTCCTTGCGGCTGGACAGGCCCAGGGCGTCGAGACCGGCGACGACGTCATCGACATCAGCTTCGTCGATGTCGAGCAGCAGGACCTTCTGGTGCGGGGTGGTGCGCAGCCGGGTGGATCCGAACTTCTCGGCGAGGTCGACGAGCTGGCCGAGCAGGGTGCCCGAGGCACGGCCGGCGATGAGGGTGACGCCGATGAAGTAGCGGCCGTCGGCCTGTTTGTGCACGCCGACGTGGTCGCCTGCCGTCAGGGGTTTGGCCGGTGCGGGACCGTCGGCGAGTCTGTACCCGAGGTATTCGGTCTCGAGGATCTCGCGGAGCTTCTCCGGTCCCCAGTCGGCGAGCAGGAACTTCATGCGGGCCTTGTTGCGCAGGCGGCGGTAGCCGTAGTCGCGGAAGATCTGGGTGACACCGAGCCACGTCTCGACGACTTGGTCGGGGGCGACCCAGGTGCCGAGGCGTTCGGCGAAGCGGGGGACGACGGACAGGGCGCCGCCGACCCACAGGTCGTAGCCGATGCCGTGCTCGGGGTGTTCGACGGCGACGAAGGAGCAGTCGTTGATCTCGTGGACGACGTCCTGGCTGGGGTGGCCGGTGATCGCGGTCTTGTATTTGCGCGGCAGGTTCGACAGCGACTCGTCGCCGATGTAGCGCCGCGAGATCTCTTCGATCGCCGGGGTGGGGTCGATGAGCTCGTCGGCGGCGATGCCGGCCACGGGTGAGCCGAGGATGACGCGGGGGACGTCGCCGCAGGCTTCGGTGGTCTGCAGGCCGACGGCTTCGAGGCGCCGCCAGATCTCGGGCATGCTCTCGATCTCGACCCAGTGGAGTTGGATGTTCTGCCGGTCGGTGAGGTCGGCGGTGCCCCGGGCGAACTCGTTGGAGATGTCCGCGATGACCCGCAGCTGTTCGGTGGAGAGCTTGCCGCCGTCGATGCGGATGCGGAGCATGAAGTATTCGTCTTCGAGCTCATGCGGTTCGAGTTTCGCGGTGCGGCCGCCGTCGATGCCGGGTTTGCGCTGCGTGTACAGGCCCCACCAGCGGAAGCGGCCGTGCAGGTCATCAGGATCGATCGAGGAGAATCCGTGCTTCGAGTAGGTCTCTTCGATGCGGGAGCGAACGTTGAGGCCGTTGTCTTCGGCCTTGTCGATCTCGTTTTTGTTCAACGGTTCATGGCCGTCGACCTTCCACTGCCCATTGGACTTCTTCGGGCGCGCGGGCCGCTTTGCGGCTCGTTTACCTGCTGTTTCCTTGTTCTCTTCCACCTGAGTGGACATTGCTGTCTCCAAACGCTGAGGGGAACCAGTGATGAGTCACGCTACATGAATGCCGAATTGCTCAACAACTCTCCGGAGAAATTGTGTCATGGAGTGACATATGACGACACAGACCGCTGAGGGCGCGGTCAGGCGTTGAGCACTTGCGGGACGGGGTCGTGGGTTTGGGTGCGATTGTGAGCCTGGGCGCGATCGTGGGCGTCGCCTTCGGCATGGGCGGCGCCGAGGCTGCCGTCTTGCCCGCGGCCGCGGACGCCTTCGCGGACACGGTCGCGGACGTCTTCGCGCACTCGGTCGCGGACGTGGGGGCCTTCGCGGACGTGGGCGCCTTCGCGGACACGGTCGCGGACGAGATCGACGAGCCGGGGCGGCACGGCGGCAGCACTGCTGCCGCCGGTGAGCAGGGGCGGAGCAAGGACGCCCACCGGGCCACTGCCTGCAGCACCGCTCCTCGCGCCGCCACTCACACCGCCGCCCTCGACGAGTTTGCGTGCGAGGTCGTCGAAGAAGCCCGGGGCCAGCAGATAGTTCGCAAGCACGGGGCGGGCGCCGCGGCTCCGACTCTCCTCGACGAGGTCTTTCAACGGCACTCCCGCGCCGGCGAGGAATCCGACCTCGACGGGACGCTCGAGCTCTGCGGCCAACAGCCTGCCCATCTCACGGCAGGACTCGTTCGCCCGCTCGTCGCTCGAGCCTGCCGCGGCAAGGATCACCTGATCACTTACGCGCAGCGGCGGGAGGCAGTTGGCGAGAACTTCCGCGAGCCGGGGCTCGGGCCCGAGGGTGGGGGCGAGCCGAACGTCGCGGCCGGCACCTTCGGCACGACCGACCGCTTCGGCGAGGTCGACGTGGACGTGATACCCCGGCGAGAGCAGCAGCGGCACGAGGACGACCGGACGATCGTCGGGCAGGCGGGCGATCACCTCGTCGACATCGGGGCTCTGGACGTCCACATGGCCGAGCATCACCTCGCCGGCGAGCCCACGGATGCGCAGGTCCGTGGCGACCTCGGCCGCGAGCACCTCAATGAGGACCTGGCCCGTAGGCGATGAGGTTCCGTGGGAGATCAGGCCCACCGACGGCAGGCCCGTCATCGCCGACGCTCCTGGGCAGTTCCCTGCGCCCGCTCCCCCACGGGCCCCGGCGCCGCCGAGGCCACCGGGGCCCCCGAGGTCACCCAGGTCATCGGGGCCGCCGGGGCTACCGAACAGGCCGATTGCTCAACGACTGAGCGACCAGATCGAGCAGTGATCGTCACGAGTGAATGCATTCGCACAGCGTAACCCATCCACCTCGACACCGCACACAGCCCATTCATCTGCGAAATTTCGCCATTCTCCGTCATTTTTCGACACATCGCTACCGAGTTCGTAGGATTGCGCCCGGCTTTCCATTCTGCTCAACAGTTTCGCTAGTGTGTGCTGTCAACGCGCTTCTGCGTTTCTCACACCGTCCGCACCGTCGACGTCGTTCACATCGTCTGCGCCTCCACATCCTTCGCGTCATCCACGAAAGGCAAGCACATGCGTCAGCTCATCATCCTCGGAATAGTCGGCCTCGTCGCGCAGCTCATCGACGGCTCCCTGGGCATGGCCTATGGGGTCACCTCAACCACGCTGCTGCTCGCTGCGGGTACGGCACCGGCGGCTGCCTCGGCGGCGGTGCACTTCTCTGAGCTGGGCACGACTCTGGTCTCGGGGATCTCCCATCACCGGTTCGGCAATGTCGACTGGAGGACGGTCGGGGTCCTCGCCGGGCCCGGGTTCGTCGGGGCGATCGCCGGATCGACGTTCCTCGCCAGCCTCGACGGGGAGGCCGTGACGCCGTGGATCTCGGGAATCCTGCTCGCGCTCGGGGTCTATGTCATCTGGCGGTTCCTCGCTCTGGGCGGCAGGCGCCCGGAGTTCCGGTCACGGCCGAGCGCGGGGATGCTCGTGCCGGTCGGCTTCGTCGGCGGGGCCCTTGATGCCATCGGCGGTGGCGGCTGGGGTCCGGTCGGGACGACGACGCTGCTGTCATCGGGACGCCTGGAGCCGCGGAAGGTCATCGGGTCGATCGATACGAGCGAGTTCGTCGTCGCCGTCGGCGGTTCGCTCGGGTTCCTCATCGCGCTCGGCTCGCAGGGCATCGAATGGCAGATCGTGGCTGCGCTGCTCGTCGGCGGTGTCATCGCCGCACCCTTCGCCGCGTGGCTGGTGAAGTTGCTGCCGGCGAAGGTGCTGGCCGTCGCTGCGGGAGGCATCATCATCCTCACGAACGTCCGCACCATCCTTCTCACCTTCGGGCTCGAGAGCTCGTCGGTGTGGCTGGCACTCGGAGTCTTGGCTCTCGTGTGGTTCGCGCTGCTCGCTCACGTCGTGCGGGTCGAGCGGACTGCGGCGAAGGCACGGCGGGCGGAGGAGGACGCGGCGGAGGCCGGGTCGGAAGCACCCGTCGGCCGGTGAGGCCTCCGGCGGTGCGGCTTTCTGCCGGTGAGGCCTTCGGCCGGTGAGCGGCCCTCACTCCGCTGCCGCGGCACCCAGTCGCCTCAGCCTCACCGCCGCCTCAGCGCCTCGGGTCAGTTTCGCCCGGATTCCCCGCCGCCAAGCCACCCAACCGCCTCGGGTAACGCGAATCTCGAAAATCACGCCACCAGCGACGCGAAAAACGAGTTTCGCGTTACCCGAGGCCGCCGCGAGGCAACCTAGACCTCGATGCCGTTCGCTACGCATCGACCAACGTTCCACTAGTACTTGTCGACTTCCACGCAGCGAAAGACCGACATACGCGCTGAACGACGCTGAACACGCTTCCCTGCAACAGGTGACAAGTCGGGGATTAGAAAGGGTTTGCGGATGAGGCGCTGTCACTTTCAAGCGCGACCGCCATCATTTCTAAAAGGGAATGTACCATTCGACACGAAGATCTACTTTTCATTTAAGACCCAGTGTAAAGTGAAAGTCATGAGCGGATCGCGAAATGAGTTTCCCTTTGAGCCTGGAACTGAGTTGATGGCAGACCGTGCACGTTCTCGCGAGGCAGTGGAAGCTTGCCTGCGCTCGCTGAGGGCAGGCGTGTTACCAGACAGCGCAGAACGCCAGCGAGTAGATTTCAAAGAGGAAGCTGGTCGCCGAGGAGTTGCCGGAAGCTTACTGCCTGGAGTTTCAGAGAATACGAAGGCCGCCGATCAGCTCGCAGATGAAGTTGCCGCAATGGCCAATACGCCTGGAGGCGGGGCACTGATCATAGGCGTAGAAGATCGCTCAGGAGATCTTCTCGGCACAGATCTGGACATTGAGTGGCTTCGCCAGCAGATTTACAGGCGAGTCGAAGTTGCGCCAGAGATTCAAGAGCACATCGAGCAGGGAATCCGACTGCTTGTGATCTACACAGCCGAAGCACGCGAACCCGTGGACGATACAAGTGGACGTATTCGTTGGAGGGTAGGGGCTGCCTCAATGCCAGTTGACCGAGGCGAATGGTGGGCTCGGCGCCAAGACCGCAGCGGCTGGGATCCTATGGCCAGGCTTACGTCTTTCACCATCGATGACATCAAGCCTGAAGCACTTGCAGTAGCCAGGGACTATTTGGCTAGACGAGACGCCTCGGACGACGCTCAAGCTGACCTGGCGGCAGCCGCAACTGCAGATATGCTAAAACGTATCGGAGTGCTGAGCGTGGACGGCTACCTCACGGAAGCGGGAGCATTGCTGTTTTGCCCTGCGCCGCGCGCATGGCTGACTTGGACCAGACTGGATGTCGAAGGCGGCGACATTCTCGCATTTGACTCTGAGTACGAGGGGTTAAGCCTCCTGGAACAGATAGAGCGAGTCGAAGCACTGTTGGACGCGGCAAATGACAGGATCACACTTCCTGGCGAATTCTCGGAACGCGCGCTTCGGCAACTACCAACTCGTTCGGCTCGAGAGGCCGTGCTCAACGGAGTGGTACATCGGGATTGGAATTTGCAAGAGCCGACGACTGCGACATGGGTCGAAGCCGACGCATCACTGACGGTTCTCTCCCCAGGTGGATTCGTCGGCGGGATTTCATCGGAAAATGTTCTTACCCAGCGCTATAGTCGATATCCCGCTCTGGCCGATGCTTCTCGAGCGCTCGGCCTAGTTGACAAGCAAGGCGTCGGAGTCGACAGAATGTATCGTGAAATGGTGAGCCTTGGACACCGCCCACCATTGCTCGTCGAAGAGCCAGGGCCCCGAGTGCGCGTGCGTCTCGCTGGCGGACAACCACTTCTGCCGATTATTCGACTGACTTCGAAGATCCAACCTGCTGCCCGGCAACGGGACGTCCAGATTGCGCTCATAGTTCATACTCTTCTTCGGTATCCGTTCACCACAGTTCAACGAATGGCGAAAGTGCTACAACGAACTGTCGACGAGGCCAACGAGGCCCTCGAAATAGCGCACAGATGCGTAGTTGACGGGCACCCATTGATTACTCCGCTCAAGAATGTGTGGACGTTGTCGAAGGAAGCTCGACAAATCGTCGGAGGACAAACCACCGATAGAAAAATGCTGCATCGCCAAAGGGTTCTGTGGTTTGTGGCACCCGGCGCCGAAGAGGCTTCAGAGATAGTCAGCCAGTGGTTCGAGGTGCAGGACAGAATCACTTCAGGCGACTATTCCAAGTTGACGAGTATGACCCCGGCAGGCGCGCGAGGTGCGCTAGATCGACTCGTCCAGGAAGAACTTCTGATCCGGGGAGAAGCAGCGGGACGAAACGCTCACTATCTTCCTCCTGTATTCGCCAATCGCGCGTCCGCGAGTTCCTCAGACAGCAGATGAGCGGCTCCCCGACATCGATGGCCCGGCACCCCAAACCGACAGAAAGTTGACTGAAAGCGGATTGCTTTGCATTTAAGACCCATCAGAAAAGCAAAGCAAAATGGACAGTTCGAGAGAGCTTTCCTTTTACAGTTGCCGGTCGCTCATTGGCTGACTGCAAAAGCATCGAAGAGCGCGACCGGCAAGTAGCCCGATGCGGAACAACGGACCCGACTCTGCGAGCGTGCAGGGTCGGGTCCGTTGCATGACGGGGCAGGTCCGCGAGGAGGATGGGCCGTCTCGGCGAGGGTGAGCCGAACGGTCAGCGCTGGCTGTAGAGCTTCCGAGCCATGATCACGCCGATGAGGGAGAGCAGGGACAGCGCGGCGTAGTAGAAGCCGGGGACGGTCAGCAGGCCCGTCGCGCCGAGCAACGCGGTGAGGATGAGCGGGGCGAAGCCGCCGAAGATCGCGACACCGAAGCTGTAGGCGATGGTCATACCGGAGCTGCGGACCTTGACGGGGAACAGTTCGGACAGCAGGGCTGGCATCGGGCCGAAGTAGAAGACCATGAACAGGCCGACGATCGCCTCGCACAGGGTGAGGACGCCGATCGAGGGGTTAGCTTCCAGGAGGATGAACATCGGCCACGCGACGATGATGCCCACGATCGTCGTCGGGATCATCACGGTCGTCGGGCCCACTCGGTCGGCGAGGCGGCCGGCGAACGGTGCGCCGATGAGGGTGATGAGGCCGGCGACGACGGCGCCGGGGAACGCCGCCCACGCGTCGAGGCCGAGGTTGGTGACGGCGAACTGCGGCAGGAATGTGATGAGGTAGACCGAGATCGTGGCCATCGCGATGATGAGGAACGCTGAGAACAGGCGCCCGAAGTGCTCACCGAGGAGCACACGCAGCGGGTTGTCGGTCTTCTCGGCGGCCTTGAACTCGGGGGTGTCGTCCATCTTCGAGCGGATGTACCAGCCGACGGGGCCGATGAGCAGGCCGATGGCGAAGGCCACGCGCCAGCCCCAGGAGTGCAGGGCCTCTTCGCTGAGGGTCGAGCTGAGGATCCATGAGATTCCGGCGGCGAGGAACATCGAGATGCCCTGCGTCGCGGTCTGGAAGGAGGCGTAGTAGGCCTTGCCGCGCTTGGCGTTCTCGGTGAGGAAGGCGGTGGCCGATCCGAATTCTCCGCCGGCGGAGATTCCCTGGATGATGCGGGCGATGATGAGGCCGATCGAGGCCCAGATGCCGATCGTCGCCTCGCCGGGCAGGACGACGATGATGAACACGCCGAGGGTCATCAGACCGATCGTCAGCGACAGGGCCGACTTGCGGCCGTGCTTGTCGGCGTAGCGGCCGATGAGGATGGCGCCCAGCGGTCGGACGACGAAGGTGATGGCGAAGGTCGCCCAGGTCATCAGCTGCGCGGACAGGCCCTCGCCCGGGTAGAAGACCGCGGTGATGGATGTGGCCATGAACCCGAAGAGGATGATGTCATACCATTCAAGGGCGTTGCCCAGTCCGGCCGCGAGTACGGCCTTGCGGGCGCGGGACTTCTCTTCGCGGGACTCGACGGGTGTCTCAGTCATCGTGTGCCTTTGCAGTCGGGAATGTGTTCATTCTATAGAGGATGGGCCTCGTCGCTCGGCTTCCGAGCTCCCGTTACCCGATTGGTCGCGGCTCGGCCCGAGGACGAGCGTAGTACACACGTATCGAACTTAACGTCGCCTCTGTAGGAGCAACCGTGTCCTTACGCCGACAGCGCAGTGATCGATAGACCATCTCTCTCCTCAGAAGTGCGCGAATACGCGGATGGATAGCCGAACTGAACACTTTGCAGGGCTGAAACTGAACAGATTGCAGGAACTGGAATGAACACTTTGCAGGTTTTGAACTGAACAGATTGCAGGTGCTCCGCTGCCTCGACGCTTTCGGTGCGTAGGGAGATCCCGAAGACTCAGGGCGCTGACCGGGTCTGCACTCGTGTCACCCCCGCTTGTTACGATCACGATATGTCGACCGAAGCCCGGAATCCTGCCCCTGCCACAGCGGTCGAGGTCCGCGGTGCCCGCGTGCACAACCTGCGCAGCATCGACATCGACGTGCCCCTGAATACCCTCGTCGCCATCGCCGGCGTCTCCGGGTCGGGCAAGTCTTCGCTGGCCATGGGCGTGCTCTACGCCGAAGGCTCCCGCCGCTATATCGAAGCTCTGTCGACCTATACCCGCCGTCGCATGGCCCAAGCCGCCCGTGCCGATGTCGACACCGTCCGCCACATTCCTGCCGCCCTCGCCCTGCGGCAACGTCCCGGAGTCCCCGGGGTCCGCTCGACCTTCGGCACCTCCACCGAGCTGCTCAACGTCATCCGCCTGATGTTCTCCCGCCTGGCCTCCCACCTCTGCCCGAACGGACACCGGCAGGAACCGACCCTCAACGTCGCCGCCGAGGAACCCTTCGACTGCCCCGAATGCGGTGAGACCGTCCAAGCCCCCGGCGCCGAGGAGCTCGCCTTCAATTCCGGTGGTGCCTGCCCCCGTTGCGAGGGCATCGGCACGATCAGAGAAGTCGATGATGCCTCCCTCATCCGCGACCCCGACATGTCGATCGACGACGGAACGGTCATCCCCTGGCAGATGTTCGGCTTCAACGTCCAACCGCAGATCGCCCGAGAATTCGGGGTCCGCACCGATGTGCCCTGGCGTGACCTCCAGGAGTGGGAACGCGACATCGTCTTCGACGGCCCCGAGGAGAAGAAGCACATCACGGTCACCTCGAAGAAGGGGCTGCACGAGCTCGACTTCACCTTCCGCAACGCCCGCCTGACAGTGACCGAAGAGCTCAAACGCGCCGACAATGAGAAGCGCTTCGCCAGAGTCAGCCGGTTCCTCTCCGAACAGGTCTGCCCCGACTGCCACGGCACCCGCCTCTCCCCTGCAGCCCGGGCACCTCGCATCGGTGAACTCGGCCTCGCCGAGGCAACCGCGATGACCCTCGACGAACTTGTCGACTGGGCGGCAAGTGTTCCGGCCGGGCTCCCGACGCCGATGCAGTCGATGGCCAGATCATTGGTGGACGCGCTGCTCGGGATGGCCCGCCGGCTGCTCGACCTCGGCCTCGGGTACCTCGGACTCGACCGGGCCGGGTCCTCGCTGTCGACGGGTGAACGCCAACGCGTCCAACTCTCCCGGGCGGTTCGCAACGAGACCACCGGGGTCCTCTACGTCCTCGACGAACCCTCCATCGGGCTCCACCCCTCGAATATCAAAGGCCTGCAAGGCGTCATCGCCGACCTCCTCGACGAGGGCAACTCCGTCGTCATGGTCGACCACGATCCGCTCGTCCTCCGCGAAGCCGATCACCTCATCGAGATCGGTCCCGGGTCCGGCCGCGACGGCGGCACGGTCGTGGCCACCGGCACCGTCGCTGACCTCGACCGCCACCGCGAATCCCGCATCGGCCCCTACCTCACCGGACGCGCCGAAACCCTCGTGCGTACTCCCACGGCCGCCTCAGCGACCTTCGATCACGGTCGGATCCGGCTGCGCACCGCACCGATCCACACGGTCCACGCCCTCGACGCGGAGATCCCCCGGCAGCGGCTGACCGTCGTCACGGGAGTGTCCGGATCGGGCAAGACCACCCTCGTCCTCGACAGTCTCGTCCCCGCGCTCAAGGCCGCAGACGAGCGTTCGCGACCCGATCATGTGCGTGAGATCGACGCCGAGAGGATCGACCGCGTCAACGTCGTCGACGCCACCCCGATCGGCATCAACGTCCGCTCCACCGTGGCCACCTATTCCGGCGTCCTCGACGACCTCCGACGTGCGTATGCTCGCCTCGATTCGGCGAAGAACGCCGGGCTGACGGCCGGCGATTTCTCGTACAACACGGGCTCGCTGCGCTGCCCGAAATGCGAAGGCACCGGCGAAATCACCCTCGACGTGCAGTTCCTCCCCGACGTCGACATTCCCTGCCCCGACTGCGAGGGCCGACGATTCAGTCCCGACGCGGATGAGTACTGTCGTGCGTCGGATGCCGATGGCCAGCCGCTGTCGCTGCCGGATCTGCTGGCGATGACCGTCGCCGAGGCGCTCCCCCACCTCGGCGAGATGCGGAAGGTCCATGCCCGGCTGCGGGCACTGCAGGATGTGGGGCTCGGGTATCTCACCCTCCACGAGGCGACACCGGCACTGTCCGGCGGTGAGGCTCAGCGGCTCAAGCTCGCCACCGAACTCGGGAAGTCTCAGCAGCACACGCTCTTCGTCTTCGACGAACCGACCGTGGGCCTGCACCCCGAGGACGTGCGTGTGCTCGTGAGCGTCTTCCAGCAGCTGCTCGACCAGGGCGGAACGGTCCTCGTCATCGAACACGACCTCGACATGATCGCCAACGCCGACTGGATCATCGACCTCGGCCCCGGCGGAGGTCAGGACGGCGGTCAGATCGTGGCGACCGGAACCCCGGGGCAGGTCGCGGACTCCGCACACAGCGTGACCGGTGAGTACCTCAGCGCCCACCTGAAGCCGAACTCTGACGAATAGGGTCTGCCTGCCGAATAGAGACAGAGCCGACCTATGCGCCCGAGCGCACGTCCCTGCTCACCTGAGCGGCTTCAGGCCCCGCTTGCGGCAGCGCCCACGCAGAGGACGAGTCCGATGAGCGAGGCAACGGCCATGCCGATCATTGCTCCAGCCATGACCCACAGACGGACTCGGCCCGGTCGAAAGGCGAAGCGGGCGATGAGCAGGATCAGGTAGAGCACGGCCGCTATGACGATCGTGGTGATCGCTGTGGGCACCGCCGTGCTGCCGGAGACGATGATCGCCGTGAGCACGCCCGCGATGACGACGAGGAAAATCCCGCCGGCCACGATCCAGATGGTGCCCGACGAGCTGCGCAGCGCAGGCTGATCACTGATGCGCCGCGACTCGATCGGTTCGTGTGAACTGTTGTCCATGCGGTCGAATGTACCGAGCGAACCGTGCCTCGGCTAGGGGGTGCGGTGCCTCAGCCCGGCTCCTGCTCCACTTCCTTCGCCTTCTCGGCCTTGGTGAAGGCCTGGTATTCGCGGATGACCTCGAGGGCGGGCCCGTCGGCGCGCAGCTCGCCCTTCTCGATCCACAGCGCGCGGTTGCATGTGTCCTTGATCGTGCGCATCGAATGCGAGACGAGGAAGACGGTACCGGCGTTCTCACGGATGGAGCGGATGCGGCCTTCTGAACGGTCACGGAACTTCTTGTCACCGACGTTGAGGGCCTCATCGACGATGAGGATCTCATGCTGCACCGAGGTCGCGATCGCGAACTTCAGCCGCTGGGACATACCCGAGGAATACGTGCGCATCGGCAGGTCGATGAAGTCCTCGAGCCCGGTGAACTCGACGATGTCATCGAACTTTGCGTCGATCTCGGCCTGGGTGAGCCCCAGCGCAAGAGAGCCGAGGATGATATTGCGGGCACCCGAGAGATCGGGGATCAGCGCGGCACCGACACCGAGGAGGTTCGGCCGCGACGTCGCATAGATCGCGCCCTCCGAGGTCGGGGTCAGACCGGTGATCGATCGCATGAGCGTCGACTTGCCGGACCCGTTGCTGCCGATGACACCGATGGATTCGTTCTTGTGGGCGACGAAGCTGACGCCTTTGAGGGCATGGACCTCTCTCAGCTCACGGCGCTTCGACATGACGTCTTTGCTGCCCAGCTTGAGCTTCTTGCCCGTGGCTAAGGTCTTATAGCGGACATGGACGTTGTCGCAGACGACGACGGGCGGATTGTTCCGCGTCACCTCGGGAAGGCTGCCGGTGTAGATCGGGGTCTCTTCAGATGTCTCGTCACTCATCACGACCGAACCTTTCCTCGGCCTGCCAGAAGAACACGAAGCCGATGATGAAGATGCCGAAGGCCCAGATGGCCAGGTGCCAGAAGTAGTCGTACGGAATCACACCGTCCTTCATGAGGATGCCGCGAGCGATCGCCAGGACGTTGTTCAATGGCTGCCAGTCGGCAAAGGGCTGCAGGGCCGGGTTGATCTTCTCCACCATCACCTTGAGGTCGAAGAAGACTCCGGAGGTGTAGAAGATCATCCGAGAGATGAACGGGGTGACCTGGGACAGGTCGCGGAAATGGACGGTCGCGCGGGCGAAGATGAACGCCACTCCCTGGTTGAAGATCCAGAACAGTATGACCAAGGGGATGAAGAGGAACCATTCCCAGTTGGGGCGTGCCCCCCACAACATGACGAGCAGCGCCATGAAGATGAAGGTGGGGATGAAGTTGAGGAGGTTCTGGAACACCGTGGCGATCGGCAGCACGATGCGTGGGAACGGCAGCGATTGGACGAGAGACGCGTTGCCGATGATCGACTTCGCACCGCCGTTCATCGAGGTGTTGAAGAACTCGAGGACGAAGACGCCGATGATGACGAAGGGGGCGAAGTCCGGGGGTCGAGCCGTGGCACCCTGCATGATGAAGCCGAAGACCGTACCGTAGATGAGCGCTGAGAATGCTGGTCGCAGCAGCACCCAGAGCATACCGAGGCGGTTGCGTTCGTTCTCGGACTGCATCCGATACTTTGCGAGCGTGTACGTGAAGTCGCTGCGGCTGAGAAGCTGTTTGACGTATTGGGGCAAAGACGGCCGTCCACCCACTCTGTCGAGTCCGTGCTCGGCAGCAAGCCTGGCCATATCCATGAACAGAAAATTCTCTCGTCGGCGACTGGGGATAGAACAGAAAGAGTCTACGGGATGAGACTAGCGCAGACTCACAGTCGGCTGTGAGCCTTGAAGTCGAAGTCCGGGTCCTCGAGTTGGGCTCTCGTGGGGATGTGGTTACCTCCGAGTACCCGTCTGGCGGCGGCCTGCATCGGCGGCCAGTTGAACGTCTCGACGCCGACGAGTTTCGACTCCGGATCGGGCCCGTCGAAGTGGAATACCTGGAACTTCGCTCCGGTCGGGTCGTGTCTGATGATCATGTCGTCGGCGTCGGGGCTGGTCAGACCCGCCGTGAATACCTTCTCCGGGCCTTGGAAGCTCCAGTGCCAGGGCACGTCCGACCAGATTCTCGGACCGGCACCCGAGGCACTCCCTGCACCGTCCTGGCTGTCGGTGTGCGATTTCTCATCGACTTCCGCGACGTCTGTCGGAGTATCAGCGAGGAGTTCGGCGAGGAATCTTCCGTGGCTTTCGGCCACCGGTTCGCATGCCCAGGGGTGATCGATCGAGAGCATAGGGCCCGGCCGTGACAGTGGCGCAGTCGCCGGCGGCATAGACACCCGGATGTGATGTTGCCAAACTCTCATCCACGTCCCAGGCATAAGCAGGTCGGTGACCGTCGATCGGGATCAGCCGAGGACGAGCTCCGACGCTGGTGATGAACAGGTCGTGAACATCGGCGCGGATATCGTCCGGGCTCGCCGTGTGGGTGACGAATTCGACACCCGCGGTCGCGTGCTTTTCGACCAGGGCCCTCCGCACGGGAGCGGAGAGCTGTCTGCGCAGAGGTTCGTCCCCACGCAGGTAGACCGTGGCCTGATGTCCGGCAGCGACCGCCGAGGTGGCCACCTCCATTCCGAGATACCCGGAGCCCAGCACCCCGACGTTGAGCAGGTGTTCCGACTTCGCGACCTTATCGAGGATCCATTCGGCATCGCCGAGGTCGTAGACCGGCAGCGCGTCCGGATAGTCCGGGATCTGCTCCCGATTGGCCTCCATCCCCGTGGCGAGGATGCAGTGGGTGAAGTCGATGGACTCCCCCGAGGCCAGGTGGATGGTCCCGGCGGTTGCGTGATGGTCCGACAGCGAGTGGGGGTGCCGCTGGGTCTCCGCGGTGTAGCGGGAGTCGGCGGCCGCCTCGGCGAGGGTGATCTCCTCTGCCCAATCGCGGACGAAGGTGATGTGCTCTGTCGATTCGAGGTGGTAGGGCAGGTGATGGCGGGCGCCGTCGAAGAGGTGCTTCGACAGCGGCGGTCGCTCACAGGTCTCGCCGGCGCGCGGGTCGATGACGGTGACCGCCTGACCCCGGTCGCTCAGTTCACGAGCCGCCGTGGTCCCGGCCAGGCCCCCACCGATGATGACGATCCGCTTGCTCATGTCTCCATGCTATGCCTCGCCGAGGCGGTTCGCCGAGAGGTGCGGGCGCCCGGCGCGAATCGTGCCGAGCGGCTCTGCGTCAGTCCCTGCCGATACACTGGATCCACGTTGGAAGGTGAGGACGATGGCTGTACGCGTACCCGTGGCGCCTGAGGTCGTGGAATGGGCGATGGACCGCTCGCATGACGCGGCTGGCATCTCCGAATCCATGCCCAAGGTCCGGGAGTGGATCGACGGTGTTTCGCGACCGACCTTGAATCAGCTGTCGAACTTTGCTGCGCGAACTGGCACTCCGTTCGGCTATCTGCTGCTGCCTGAGCCTCCGAGACTCGAACTGCCGATAGATGATTTTCGCGATGGCTTCGATGCCGACGCTTACCGTGAACCGTCCTCTGACTTGCTCGCGGTAATCAACCAAAGCATTCGTCGGCAGGACTGGTATCGCGACTATGCCAGCGATCTAGATCTTCCTGAGGTTGAAGTCGTCGGGCGAGCAGCCGATTGGGAGCCGACTCGAACGGCTGCTGACATGCGGAAGGAACTCGGCTACGAGGTTGCTCAGCGCAGCGGAACTCGGCGTGATCAGCGAAGGTATCTGCTCCAAGCGTTTGAAGACCTCGGCGGTCTGGCTGTGGCGACATCGATGGTTGAGAACAACAACCATCATCTGCTTGACATCGATGAGTTCCGGGGCTTTTCTCTTATCGATGAGACAGCACCCCTCATCTTCGTCAATACCGGACAGACGCTCAACGGGCAACTCTTCACCTTGGCACACGAGTTCGCTCATGTCTGGCGTGGCATCGGCGGGGTGGGGGTCGAGGACCCAGGTCGAACTCCGCAGAGCACGATCGAACGATGGTGCAACAGAGTGGCTTCTGAGTTCTTGGTACCGGAAGCGGATCTGCACAGACATTTTCACGATGTTCACGATGAAGAACTGGTTGCCCAACTCGAGGCCCTGTCCCGGATATTCAAGTGCGGGACTCTGGTTGTTCTGCAGGCGATCGAGCGTGCAGAGCTCAGACGGTTCGACGACTTCCCAGCAGCCTACGAAGCCGAAGTCGCCAGGTTGAAAGGACTGAGTCCGCGGCAGAACAGCGGTGGAGACTTCTATGCCAATCAGCCATACAGGATCGGTGAGCGCTTGTCCCACGCGTTGATCGACGATGTTTTCGGTGGCCGCACCGCTGTTGCCGAAGCGATTAAGCTGATGTCGTTCAAGTCGCTGTCCACATTCGACAAATACGCAAGGCACCTCGACCGAGAGGGCTGACGATGTATCTCCTGGATGCCAATGCGTTTATGGAAGCGAGCCGTCTCTACTACTCGTTTCAGATTGCGCCGGGCTTCTGGCAATGGCTTTCGGATTCGTTCAGGGCAGGCACGGTGGCATCGGTCACCGCCGTGCATGATGAGGTTGCCGTCGGTGACGACGAGTTGGCGGACTGGGCCAAAGACCCCGAGCTGCGGCGGTTCTGGCTCCCGGATTCGGCAGAGTCTATTTCGGTTATGGCGGAGCTTGCGGTTTGGGCAAACAGTCCCGAACGAATCTACAAGCCGTCTGCCATATCCGAGTTCATGGGTTCAGCCGACCTTCGGCTGATTGCACAAGCGAAAGCAGTGGGAGCAACTGTTGTCACTCGTGAGACTTCGGAACCGCACAGCAGAAGGAAGATCAAGATTCCGGATGCCGCTCATTCGGCCCTCAATGACGAAATCCTGCATGATCTCGGACCAAGCGTTGATGCACACTTGCCCGGAAAGGAAGCCGCCGGGCGACCCTGCGCGACGTGCGTCGGGCCCGCCTAGAAGAGAGGCGGGTCTCTTCGGCGGGCCCGTTCGACTGTTACGTGGTCCTGTGCAGACACTGCGACGGCAAGCGTCTCGGGTACTCGGCGCACTCCTTCAGAGCGCGCAAGCGACGCGCGGACGCCTCCCCTGCTCAGAGTTCCGTGGTCTGAGTGCCGCCGGCCGGGCGGTCCCCGGTGATCTTGGACTTGACCATGCGGAACAGGCCCGAGGCCTTTCCGCCGGGCAGACCCCAGTGCTGAGCGGAGTGCGTGATGACCTTGATCAGCCCGAGATTCGGATCCCGGCGGTCATCGAACCATGCCTTGTCGGAATCCGACCACAGATCATCGACCTTGGCGTCATCGTCGACGAACTCGACGCGTCCGGCCACCGACAGCCAGTTGCCCGCCTCGGCGATGCTGATATTGACCTCGGGGTTCGTTCTCAGCGCCTTCGCCTGGTCGCCGTCGAGGGCGAGGAAGAACCAGACATCGGCGTCCTCAGTAACCTCCTGAGGTGCCATCGGGTGGGCGAGGATCTTGCCGTCGGCCAGCGCGGTCGCGAGCATGACGGAATCGCCGCCGCGCAGGATCTTGGCGACATCGGCCTGGTCGAGCTCATCCGTCGCCGCCTCGCCTGCGGGCTTCTGCCCGTCGCCGGCGGCCGAGACCTGGCCGGCTTCCGTGTCGTCGGTGGCGTTGGCTGACGCGTTGCCGGATGAGGTGCTACCGGTGGCGGACGCGTTGCCGGCGGAGGAGCTGCCGGTGGCAGACGCGGCAGCTGCCGTGCTCGCGGCACCGCCTTCCGCGGTGCTGCCGACCGCGTTGCCCATCCCCGGTACGCTGTCGACGTCATCGGGCTCGGACGTGGTGCCGACCGACGCGCCCATGCCCGGCGCTACGGAGGCTTTGGACTTCCTGTGCGAGTCGTCACCGGCACCGGCCGTGCCTCCGACCGCGGCGCCGGGACCCGGCGCCGTGCTGGATGGAGCGCCGCCGGGAGCTGTGCTGCTCGCGACTCCGGAATCCTTGGAGCCGGAGCTCGGGGTGACCTCGGCGGCTTTCGATTCGTCGATCGCCGTGTGCGAGCCATCAGGATTGCGATGCAGTGTCACGCCTTCTTCCTCGGCGGCATTCTGGGCACGTGCCTCAACGTTCTGCTCGGTGTAGCCGACTTCGGCGTGAGATTCCATGTCCGAAGTCCCGGCCAGCGGCTCCGCCGTCTCGTCCAGTTTCGCTGCGACGTCACGGGCCTTCTCCTCGGCCGGTGACTCGTCACTCTTGTCTCTGTTGTTCATGACCATTTCCCTTCGCAGACGGTTCCTGGCGCCGCAGTCGTTCACGCCAGCCGTGGTCCGTTCACGCGGACCGTGGTCGGCTGGCACATCAACGACTACACGGTCATTCTCACACGGCTCTCCAGCCGGCAACAGCCCCCTTGGAATTGGAGCCGAGACGCCTGACATCCGGTCGTTCGGGTTGCGCGCACGGGTATGGACACAGTCGCGAACACGGTCGCGGGCGTGTGAGGATTCGGAGTCTTCGAGCAGGTGCGAGCACCTGGCTTGCGTGCCTACACTGAAGCCATGGATGAAGAAACGACCGTCACCGTCAACGACATCCCCGAAGGGGCCGCCATCATCGACGTCCGTGAGGACGACGAATGGGAGGCCGGGCACATCGAAGGCGCTGTCCACGTGCCGCTGGGCGAACTGCCCGGCCGCCTCGACGACCTTCCCCTCGATGACGATATGTACGTCATCTGCCGTACCGGCGGACGCTCGAACCGCGCCGTGGCCTGGCTCAACCAGAACGGCTTCGACGCCTTCAACGTTCAAGGCGGCATGGGGTCATGGAACCTCGACAACGGCAAGCCGATCGTCTCCGAGACCGGCGAAGAGCCTTGGGTGAAGTGAGAGTGACGATTCGCTTCACCAGTTGAGGTCCGTCGGCCTCTTCCCCACCGGCTCGACCGTTCGTACCGTCGCGATGACCTACAGGCGGTCGAGCCGATTCAGCTGCGGATGCCGTCTCCATCAGCAGAACGGACACCCCCGTCGCGGTCAGTTCTCGTCGTTTGGAAACTTGGCGTCAGGCCAATCGCTGGTCAGGTAGGCGCCGATCGCGCGGTGCCGGAAACTGTAGGCGCTTCCGCGATTGATGATCCCTCGAGTGATATCCAGCCTCTGGGAAGTGGCTCCAGCCATATCGGCGAACTCCGGAAGCCCTGTCCAATCTGGTTGATAAAGTTATCAAGCTAAAGAATCTGCTCAGATAGCAGTCTTCGAGATTCGGTCATCTCGACACAATCTTCATTTGGACGCCGCAGAACCAGCATGCCCAGCCAGGCTGCCTCATCACGCGATGCCGGCCCTTCCTGGTTGAACGGAACTCTAGTCCGCCTCGGCCGGGTCGGGGATCTCGTCGGGCCGGTACTTCGGCAGCCTCGAGGCCGGCACTGCCGCGACCAGGCTGACGCCGGCGAGGATAAGGAAGCCGAGCTTGAGCGTGCTCAACCGCTGCTGGGAATTGAGTTCGACGGCATGCTCGACCTGCTCCGGTGTCGCCGTCGTCCCCGCGAGGACGTCGCGCAATTCGTCGTTGCTCACGAAGTTCGCATTGTCGAGGTCGACCTGTTCGACGAGTTCCGGCGGCAGATCGGGATGATCATCGGCGGCAGACGCCAGCCCGGCCGAGAGCACCGTGACCAGCAGCGCCCCCATGACCGCGGTGCCGACCGCCGAGGCGAGGTTCTGCGCGGTGCCGCGGATCGACCCGACGTCACCGGCCAGATGCTTCGGAGCGGCGGTGACCAGGACATTGAACACCAGTGTCACCAGCGCACCCTGTCCTATGCCGAAGACGATGAGGCCGAGGATCGTCGGCAGAGTCTCCCAGTTGTTCGTCACGACGAACGCCAGCCAGACCAGCGCCGCCGTCGTCAGGCCGAAGGAGAACAGCGCAATGGTGCGCGGGGAGTAGCGCTTGTAGAAGCGGACGATGAGCGTGGCGGTGACGAAGACCGTGAGGTTGAACGGCAGCATCGCCAGCGACGTGTCGAAAGGGGTCCGCCCCTGGACGACCTGGATGTAGGTGGGCACGGTGAAGTTCACGGCCGCCTCCATCGCCACGATGACGAACATCGCGTAGACCGCCGCCCGTTCGCTCGGCCGACCGAGCACGCTGATGTCGACGAGCGGCACCTTGCCTGCCGCCTTCCGCCGCTTCGTCCACATGAAGAACAGCTGCCCGAGGACGACGCCGACGACGATGAACACCGGCGCCGGTGACAGCCCGGCGATCGAGAACGGCGCCCCGTCCTCGGCGCGGACGATGCCCCAGGCGTTGAGATTGTTGAATCCCATCGTCAGCAGCACGACCGCAGCACCGATGAGCGCCGAGGCGACGAGATCGATCCGAATCGCAGGATCCCCCTTGTCCGACTTCAGCGTGAACGTCAATGCGAAGACGATGACGGCCAGGCCCAGCGTGATGAAGAAGATCGGTCGCCATCCGACCAGCGTGCCGAGGGTGCCGCCGATGAGGAAGGCGCTCATCCCGGAGAAGGCACGTGCCGACCCGAGCGAGCCGACCGCCGCCGCCTGCTGCGCTCCACGGTAGTTCTCGGCGATGAGCGCGACCAGGGCGGGCACGATGATCGCTGCGGCGGCACCGGCGAGCAGCTGACCGGTGATCACCCAGGTCACGGTGCGGGAGAAGATCATGAGCAGCGAGGAGGCTGCGAAGACGACGAGGACGACGCGGAAGATGAGCACCCACCCGATCCGCTGACCCAGCTTCGCGCCGGTCATCACGAGCGCGGCCACGGCGAGGCCGTAGACGACGATCGTCGACGAGGCGACCGTGGGCGGAACACCGAAGTCCTCGACCATTCCGCCGAGCGAGATCGGCAGTGCGGCGACGTTGAACGACATGAGGACCTGGGCGAGGAAGAGCCCGATCATCGGCGCCCAGGATCTGCGCTCCTCGGCGAGGTCGTTCGGTGCGGTTTCGGCGCTCATCATTGTCCTTTCCGTGGGCGTTCGACGGCCGCGTTCGAGGCGAAGAGATTCATACCCAGCACCCGGGAGATGTGGAAGCACGCGCGCTGACCGCGCACGCTGTTGCCCGCGGAGTCCAACCTCGGCGAGAAGGTGCCCAGCGCTCCCTTGCCCGGGGCGATGGCGACGATGCCGCCGGAGACCCCGGATTTGGCGGGCAGTCCGATCTCGAAGAGCCACTCGCCGCTGTTCTCGTACATTCCGCACGAGGCGAGCAGCGCGAGCGTGTCACGGGCCACCTCGGCGGAGACGACCTGCCGACCGGTCAGCGGATTGATCCCACCGTCAGCGAGGGTCGCTCCCATCACCGCGAGGTCGTGCGCGGTGACCAGCAGCGAGCACTGCCGGGTATAGATGTCGACGGTGTCGAGCGGATCCGTGATGATCCGCCCATAGCTCTCGAGCAGCCGAGCCAGGGCCTTGTTGCGCTGATTCGTCTTCATCTCCGATTCGTATACGCGGCCGTCGAGGCGAAGCGGCCGACCGGCGAAGCGGGAGAGCCCGGTGCGGATGTTCTCCCATTTCTCCGCCGAGGTGGCCCCGGGCATGAGTGCGGTCGTGGCGATGGCACCGGCGTTGACCATCGAGTTCAACGGTTTGCCCTCGTTGAGTTCGATCGCCATCACCGAGTTGAAGGCGAGCCCCGTGTTGTTGACGCCGACGCGTTCGTGGACGAGTTCGGAGCTGCGGGCATGGCAGACGAGCGCGAAGACGAAAGCCTTGGAGATGGATTGGATGGAGAACTCGATGTCGACATCTCCGGCCTCGTGCACGGCCCCGGCCGATTCGATGAGGCTGAGTCCGAACCACCGGGGGTCCGCCTCGGCGAGGATCGGGATGTAGTCGGCGACCTCACCGTCGTCGAGTCCGCCGTAGCGTGCGTGGATGTCTGCCAGGGTCGCGTCGATGAAGCTGTCGGAGGGCAAGCCGCCGGTGAAGGCTCGCTGTCTGACCGATTCTTCGGGCCCGACCATCTCTGATCCTCGTCTCGTTCGTGTGGGGCAGTCCTCGGCGCCCGTCCGCAGAGTGATTTCACTCTATCTCAGGGATATCCTCTTGCACAGGTCTCTGACCAGGGGTGATCACCGAGATTCTCAGTCGGCAGTCGGGGCACCCGGCTTCCGTGGCGAGCCGGCGGGCTGGGCCACGGATGAGCCGCGGAGACGAGCCCCCTTGCTCCGTTTCCACGATGGGTCTACCGTCGAGACCACGGATCACTCCCGCACCTCTTGTGATCCTCAATCCTCCGTCGAACGGCGTGAGCGTGTTCAACTCCGAAGGGAGCAGAAGTCATGAGTGACGAGAAGAAGAACCTGCCGGAGAACGCAGCAGAGCAGCAGACCGAAGACGAGCAGGAGGTCGAGAGCTCTGCCGTCGGAGTCGGCGCCGAGACAGACGCCGAAGGCAGTTCCCAGTCTCCTGAAGAGAGGCTCGAGCGCATCGCCGCCGAGCACGATGTTCCGATCGATCGGGACCCTGAGGAAGCCCAGGCCAAAGCCGAAGGGTCCTCCTCTCCCGACAAAGACCGGGATATCAGCGGTGGAGACACGAAGGAAGAGGACGACGACTCCGTGGAGCCGCCGGACTGAGTCTGCGACGGCGTGGGCTCGGTGTCTGCGACGGCGAGGGCTCGGTCGTGGAATTCCGATCCGTCATGTCTGCCGAGTCCACGATGCAAGAACTCCGTGGACACAACTGTGACAGGTGGCCCGGATTTGGCAAGGTAGAAGAATGACTACTCGCGCCGGCCAGTTGGCCCAGGACAAGGATCTCGTGGACATCCCTGCCCTTCTCGATTCCTATCACGACCTGGTTCCCGACCCGTCGGTGCCTTCGCAAGCAGTGAGCTTCGGGACCTCGGGCCACCGCGGTTCGAGCTTCAACCGTTCCTTCAACGAGGCGCACATCGCTGCCATCACCGCAGCCATCGTCGACTTCCGCCGCGACAAGGGCATTCGCGGACCGGTCTTCCTCGGCCGGGATACCCACGCGCTGAGTGAGCCCGCATTCCTCACCGTCCTCGAGGTGCTCGCCGCCGCCGAGGTGCCGGCGCTCATCGACGAACGCGACGGCTTCACCCCGACCCCTGCCGTCTCCCATGCGATCCTCGGCTTCAATGCCGGGAAGTCGCGCGACGATGCGCAGGCCGACGGCATCATCGTCACTCCCAGCCACAATCCGCCTGCCGACGGCGGCATCAAATACAACCCGCCGCACGGCGGGCCTGCCGGCACCGAGACGACGACATGGATCGCCGAACGCGCGAACAGCTACCTCCGCGACGGCTGGGAGAAGATTCCGCGCACTCCCTTCCAGCGGGCCTTCCACCTGGAGAACACCGAGAACTTCGACTACGTGTCGAACTACGTCGACGACCTCGAGTCCGTCATCGATCTCGACGTCATCCGCTCCTCCGGGCTGAAGATCGGCGCCGACCCGCTCGGCGGCGCCAGCGTCGACTACTGGGCGGCGATCGCCGAGGACTACGACCTCAACCTCGACGTCGTCCATCCGGACGTCGACCCCACCTGGTCGTTCATGACCCTGGATTGGGATGAGAACATCCGCATGGACTGCTCCTCTCCCTATGCGATGGCCGGTCTCATCGCCTCCCGCAACGACTACGACATCGCCACCGGCAACGATGCCGACGCCGACCGCCACGGCATCGTCACCCCCGATGCCGGGCTGATGAACCCCAACCACTACCTGGCAGCGGCCATCGACTATCTCATCGACGCACGCACCGATTGGCCGGCCGGCGCCGGGATCGGCAAGACTCTGGTCACCTCGTCGATCATCGACCGCATCGTCGCCGCCCACGACCGGCCGCTGTTCGAAGTGCCCGTCGGCTTCAAGTGGTTCGTCCCCGGCCTGCTCGATTCGACGCTGGCCTTCGGCGGGGAGGAATCGGCCGGTGCGTCGTTCCTGCGTCGGGACGGCAAAGTGTGGTCGACGGACAAGGACGGCATCATCCTCGCCCTCCTCGCAGCCGAGATGACTGCGAAGACAGGGCAGACTCCCTCACAGCGCTACGCCGGGCTGGCCGCGAACCACGGCATCAGCGCCTACGCCCGCCAGGACGCCCCGGCGACCCGCGAACAGAAGGCCCGCCTCGGTGCCCTTGACGCATCGCAGGTGAGCGCGAAGTCCGTCGGCGGTGAATCCGTGACGGCGGTCCTGACCTCGGCGCCGGGAAACAGCGCGCCGATCGGCGGGCTCAAGGTCACCACGGAGAACTCCTGGTTCGCGGTGCGCCCGTCGGGCACTGAAGACGTCTACAAGATCTACGCCGAATCCCTGCGCGACGAAGACCACCTGCGCCAGGTCCAGCACGATGCCCGGACTCTGGTCGACGGGGTGCTGAAGTAGCGCTCGGGAATTCACCGACGGGTCCGCGCCGCTTTCACTGCCGCCCGACGTAGTCCTGGTTCTGGGGAGGCAAGGCAGCAACCTGCGGGTGGTCAGTGCCGATGTTGCCGAGCTTCGCGGCACCTCCGGGTGAACCGAGGTCGTCGAAGAACTCGACGTTGTAGCTGTAATAGGCCTCCCATTCGTCCGGGACGTCGTCTTCGTAGAAGATCGCCTCGACGGGGCACACCGGTTCGCAGGCACCGCAGTCGATGCACTCATCGGGGTGGATGTAGAGGCAGCGTTCACCCTCGTAGATGCAGTCGACGGGGCATTCGTCGACACAGGCCTTGTCCTTGACGTCCACACATGGCTGCGCGATCACATAGGTCATGAGCACCTCGATTCCTGGAGCTTCGTCACGTCCCTTCCACAGTCGCCATAGGTCTATGCGCCGACCGCAGACTGGGACATCTCCACCATAGTCAGATGCGGCGGCCCGTCACATGATCTGCGTCACGCTCGCGCCCGTGGATTCGTTTCCCGCCGAGGCGGTCGGGTTCGTGCACCTGCCCACTTCAGTCAGAGGTCACCGCCGGAGAGTCGCTCTCGCGCCCGAATGCTCGAGCCGCTCGGCGAGAGGCCGCGAAGAGAGGTGCGCCCTCGACGCGACGCCGCGAAGATCACGATCGCATATCGCCGAGCAATAGGAATCGTCGTAAACCCAGTCGGTCCCGAATGCCGACGGGCCCGAGAGCTCCCACGAAGCGACGTCGTCACCACCGGATTCGCACGCAAGAGCTGCTGCTGTAAACCGATCGCCCGCGCATCTGAGGCGCCACTGCCACACGATTGCAATGGTCCTGTCGTCGAGCTGTTATCGGTTCCGATTTCGTTCCCAGCGACCGTTGTCGCCGCCTCAGATTCGGTCGGGATACTGGTCCTCGTCAACGGCATGCCACCTTGAGGTGACAGCACAGGAGAAGAAGGGATCGACACAATGAAGTCCACCATCCGCAATCGCGCAGCAGCTCTGGGAATCGCGACCGTCGCCGGGCTCACCGGCGTCGGGCTCGCAACAGGACCGGCCATGGCCGCCGAGGCTTCTCTCGCGGACTCATCGAGTCAGTCAGCCGCCTCGGACGTCGGCACGCAGTCCATCTACTATCCGATCGAAGCCGGCAAGTATGCAGATGAACTCGTCATCGCCTGGGGCCAGGACAACACCGACCGAGTCGAAGCGTTTGCCACCGACGAAGTCGCCGAGAAACTGGCAGACCACGGCGATGAGAACGGTTCTCATTGGAGGAACTCCGGGGCGGAAGGCGCCGCGGGCACCACGTACATCACCTATCGGAACACAGAGACCGGCGAGAAGATGACGCTCGGCGTCTCCAACCAGGCCATCGGCGACCAGGACGAATGGGGTGCAGCACCCCACGCTGTGTACAGGGTCGACTTCGACGGCTGAAGCGGCTGGACCGACAGTGAGACCGCCTCTACGAGGCGACCGATGAGAGGCGCTATCGACCCAGATGCACCGAGCCCCGCTCCAGGAAGCTTCTGGAGCGGGGCTCGGTGTGCGACTCAGCGGATCTGGGCCGTCGCGGCTGCGGCGAGCCGCCTCGGCGAGGGATGCCCGGGGAAGGGCCGCCTCGGCGGAGGTGTCAGCGCTTCGCCGCCTCGGCGAGGTTTCAGAGGTGGGCCTCCGGGGCGTTCTGCACGTAGTCGGCCACGGTGTCGTTCTTGAACGCGTCGCGGACCTTCTTCAGCTCATCCTCGTCGACATTGACGATCGACTGACCGTCCGGGGACGTGCCGACGCCGGCGACGGGGGCGGTGAAGAACTCGATGTCGCCGGGGCGGACGTCGCGCATATTGAACGCGGTCGAGGAGATGTACTTCGCGTCCATACCCGAGTCGACGTACATGTACGGCGCGAAGTTCTTGACCATGTCCTGGATCTTCTTCGGGTTCGAAAGGGTGTCGGCCGAGATCATCTCGTTCGTCAGCCCGCGGATGAACGCCTGCTGATTGCGCGCACGCTGGAAGTCGCCGTCCTGGAACTGCTTGCGCTCACGCACGAAGGTCAGCGCCTGATCGCCGTCGAGGACGTTCTCGCCCTGGGTGAAGGAGTAGCCGTTCTTCTCGAACGCCTGCTCGGAGTTCACGGTCACCCCGCCGAGGCTGTCGGTCAGAGCCTTGAACCCTTCGAAGTCGATGATCGCCACGTGATCGAGGTCGGTGCCGATGAAGTCCGAAACCGTCGACACGGCGAGCGGCAGACCGCCGTAGGACAGGGCGGCGTTGATCTTCGACTTGCCGTGGCCGTCGATGTCGACGTAGGTGTCGCGCGGGATCGACATGATCTGGACGTTGCCGCCGTCCTCGGGCAGGTGCATGACCATGATCGTGTCCGAGCGCAGTCCGCGCGAATCGTTGACGTCGACATCGCTCATCGGCTCGTCCGAGCCCAGCAGCAGAATGTTCGTGCCGTCGCCTTCCTTGCCGCCGGCGCTGTCCTTGCCGAAGACCTGTTCGTCGCTGAGCTGGTTCGCGTTCTTGTCGAAGGACCGGCCGACGCTCCAGACGTAGAGCCCGATGCCGAGCACGCCGAGGATGACGATGATGAGCAGCGCGACGAGAACCTTGCGCCAGACGCGCTTCTTCTTGCGCGGTCGCTGCTGCTCGTCGGGCTGGTGGTCGAAGAGATCGTCGAAGGTGGTGTTGTCCGTCATCGGCACTCCGGGGTCATGTCGGTGCGGCACTCACGCCGACGGGAAGGAAAATGCAATCTCGGCAATTATATAGCTTTTGTTACAAACCCCAGGACACCTCGGCAGCACTGCCTCCCCGAGGTGAGGCGACTCACCAGTAATAGCGCAGGATTCGCCTGGCTGTCGCTCGGGGCGCTCGGTAGACTTTCCTGGTGTTCAACAACTATCGGGAAATTCTGTCGCTTCCCGGTGCTCTCAAGTTCTCCTTGGCCGGTCTCGTCGCCCGGATGCCCATCGCAGTGCTGGGGCTGGGCATCGTCCTCTTCATTCAGGGCGTGACCGGGTCATACGGCATGGCGGGCATCGTCTCCGCCGTCTACATGATCGTCCAGGCACTTGCCGGCCCCGGGATCGCCCGCCTCGTCGACCGCCTCGGTCAGGCGAAGGTCATGGTGCCCATCGTCATCACCCACCTCATCGCGTTGGCCCTGCTCATCGTCTCCGTGTACGAGGAATGGTGGACGGGATTCGTCTTCGTCTTCGCCGGCATCGGCGGCGCCACCGTCGGCTCCGTCGGTTCGCTCGTGCGCTCGCGGTGGTCGCATATCGTCGACACGCCGAAGAAGCTGCAGACCGCGTTCTCGTGGGAATCGGTCGCCGATGAGCTGATGTTCGTCTCCGGGCCGGTGCTGGCCACGGTGCTCGCAACAGCCGTGTGGCCGCCGGCGGGAATCATCCTCTCGATGATCACCGTCGGCGTCGGTTCGCTGCTGCTCTACATCCAGAAGTCGACCGAACCCCCGCCGGTGGAGCGGACCACCGAGGCGAAGGGGCACGTGTTCTCGAACCCGGGCATCTTCGCAATCATCATCGTCAACATCTTCCTCGGCGTGAACTTCGGCGCCATCGACGTCATCGCCGTCGCGTTCGCCGACGAACTCGGCGTGAAGTCCACGGCCGGTGTGCTGCTGTCGTGCCTGGCGCTGGGATCGCTCATCTCCGGAGCGCTGTACGGGGCCAGGAACTGGCAGGCCGCCGTCCACCACCGCTACGGCATCGCGGTGGCCGGCCTGGCCGTGGGCGCCTACATGATGCTGCTGGCGAATTCGATGGTCACCTACGGCATCATCCTGATCCTCGTCGGATCGGCGATCGCCCCGAGCCTCATCGGCGCGAACTCGGTCATCGAGCAGCTCGCTCCCCCACGCAGGCTCACCGAGGCGTTCGCCTGGCTGGGCACCTCGCTGGGCTTCGGCGTCGCCTTCGGATCGGCCGTCGCCGGCAACATCATCGACGCCTTCGATGCGAAGACCGCGATGCTCCTGCCCGCCGGCTGCGCGGTGCTCGGAGCGATCATCGCGCTGTCGCTGCTGAAGCTTCTGAACCCTTCGCGCTCGAGCCACGAGGCCAGGCTGGAGAAGGATCGCCGGCGCGAGAAGGTTGTGGAGGCGTAAAGGGCCGACGCGGTTGTCGCGGCGAGGGCGACGGGGTTGTTGCGGCGAGGGCGACGGGCGGTGTGGGCTTGGTCGCCGCCACTCACCCTGCCGTACAGAATTCTCCGGTAGATAAACGTTGATTTCCGACGCAGATTTCTACAGAAACCTCCCTCAGAATTCGAGCCGCACCGAGACCAGCTCCGGGCAGCGTCGAGATCACCCGCTGCCTCAGCGTCCCTCGCCGTTAGCGCTCTGCCCTCCCGCTATTCCGATACTGCACGGTCACTTGCGCATCCCTCACCTTTAGCGCGAAAACATCCCGTTGCAACAGGGTGTTTTACTGTTTGCGACGAGGGGTGCGCAAGCTCGGCGCCCATACCCGCCTCGAGGCTCGCTCGCTGCACTGCTCCACCGCCCCGCGATCGGTCCCGCCTGCGAACGACACTGCGAGCCACCTCGGCGATGTCAAAGATCATTGACACACTGATGTCAAACATGTTTTACTTTTAGATGTAAAGAGAAGTTGACATCAAGGAACGTCATGGAAGTTCAGACCTCGGACCTCAAGCAGGTTCGCAAGGCTGCGGGGCTGACGCAGGCGCAGCTGGCCCAGCTCACCGGGGTGTCGCGGCAGACGATCATCGCGACCGAGCGCGGTGACTACGCCCCCAGCGTGTATCTGGCGCTGCGCATCGCCCGAGCCTTGAACACGACAGTCGAAGAGATCTTCTCGCTCCAGGAGGAATCCCCATGAACAACGTCAGCGACAAGAAGAGCCGTCCCAACGAACTGGCCGACAGGATCGCCGGTTTCGATGACCCCTCGATGGGAGACGAACGCGAACGCGACGTCATTCTGCGTGCGTACACGTTGGGAGCCGTCGTCTCCACCTACGTGTTCTTCGCGCTCGGCCTCATCTTCGCCGTCCTCGGCGCGGGATTGTGGAGTGTGTTGATCGTCCTCGGATCCATCGTGACCAGCGGTGTCATCTCGGGGTATTGCAAGCGCGCGAACGTGGACTTCTCCATGGCTATGGCCCGTGTTTCGCCGAGGCGGCTGATCGTCGGCAACATCGTCGGAGCGGTGTTCGCGATCGTGTGGGTCGGTGCGATCGTCTTCCACATGAGTGAGGGCTATCCGCTCATCGATGCCGGCATGGGAGCAAGCGCCACACTCGGTGCCTCAACCAGCACCTATGCCATCGTGGTCGGCGCGGCCTTCGGATTCGTCATCACGATCACGATGATGACGATCTCTCGTACACGCAAGATCAAACAGGCCCGCGCCGAGGCGGCCGCCGCCGCTGAGATCGAAGACGAGGACTGATTCGACTCAACGCTTGAGGCTCGGCAGTTGAGGGTCGGTGCTTGCCGCTCGGTGCTTGGGCATCCATCACCGATCGCAGCGAAACACTCCGGTCCGCCGGGGTGTTTCGCTGTCTGCGGTGTGGGATGCCGCCCTATTTCCCCTGCTACTCTTAAGACGCCGTGAATGCTTGTGAGGAGGTGGTACCCGTGAACGCAGTAACAAGGGTGCTCCCCTGCGGAGTCACGGTCGGACTGTAGGTCGTCCGGGAGCGCCGATCATTCATCACACTCCCGAAAGGCACGACCATGCATTTCACCACCGAACAGCACCTCGGCGAGGATCTCGTCGAACGGCGATTCCGCCTCTGCGATATCCCGGGGATCCTGTGGACTCCCGCAACTGCGGATGCGGCGGATCCGGTTCCGATCATTCTTATGGGCCAGCCCGGCAGCATCGGCATGGAGCGCATGTATCCGCGCCTAGCCGCTCGCGCGCGCGGTGCCGCCGCACACGGTTTTGCGTCGGCCTGCCTCGAGGCCCCCGGCTCGGGCGGGCGCCCGCCGCTTCCTGGGGTGGACCAGGCACGAGACCAGCTGCGCTCGGCTGTCTTTGCCGGTGAGAAACCCTCCGACGACGTCATCGATGCGCTCATCCTGCCGCTGGTCAACCAAGCAGTCCCGGAATGGCAGTCTGCGCTCGACGAACTCCTGCGGCTTCCCGAGATCGCCGACCGTGTCGGATTCTCCGGCGGGGTCATCGCCATCGCTGTGCGATTGGCGGCTATTGACCCACGGATCGAAGCAGCCGGGCTCTTCGCCGGCAGCTACGTTCCCCAGTCGACCAAGGAAGAAGCCCGTCGGGTGACTATTCCGCTGCATGTCCTCCTGCAGTGGGATGACGAAGGCAATGACCGTGCGGCCGCTCTCGAACTCTTCGACGCCTTCGCCTCCAAGGAGAAGACGCTCTACGCCAATATGGGCGGGCACACAGGAGTGCCGGATTTCGCGGGCGAGGATGCCGCCCGGTTCTTCACCCGGCACTTAAAGAGGGGAACAGAGTGCCCCTGATTCGCTGACGCGCCGTCAACGTGATGGCGCGGTCAATCTGATGAAGCCTTCGGGGGTCGCCGATCCAATATGCCGGGGACCTTCGATCGGCTCCGAAGCATCTTCTCTGCCTGCGCATCGACGTACCGAGCTATCAAGTAGATGTCGCCGAGGTACCGCGCCGACGAACGACTGTAGACAGGCTCATGGTGAGCGACTCTATTTCGGAGGTCGTTGATTCGCTTGGCAGCAGCTTCGAGTTCAGATCGACTCCGTTGGTGCCGGGGCACTCCTTCGAAACCCGGTGAGACTTTCGGCCAGATCGTTGCGGAATAGTGCGAACTGAGGAGGAACCGCCAGAACCCGAAGGATAACTCGGCAATGACTTTTCCCGGTTTTTCAGGAGTCTCTCCATCTGTCGTTGCCCACCGAACCGCAATCCTGATGTCTCTGTCGGCTTGCCTGGTAAACGGAAACTGCGAGTCCAAGTACCATCTGCCCTCATCACTCAACGGGTAGAGGCTGCTGTGAAAGACGTTGCGGAGGAACACTTCCACGTGTCCGATCAGCTCAAAATATGCAGCGCTGAGTGTCCACCAAGATTATGGGATCCGAGATATTTACGCCCACTCCTTCTTCGCAGACGTCTCGCCGACCCCGGCATTGAAGACGTTGTGCGGGTCGAGGTCCTTGAAGTGGGCTTCCATCTCCGGCGGCACGGGGTAGAGCCGACCGTAGTTGTGCTCGGCGGGCACGGCTGCACCGCGGGCCTCGAGCAGCTCGGTCATCTGCTTCTTCAGCGCCACCGGGTCGACGCCCTTCTTGGCCACATGGTCCTGGTGGAAGACGTGGCAGAAGAAGTGCCCGTAGTAGGAGCTGATGTGCAGCTGATCGGCGATCTCGTCGGGAAGCACTTCGAGCCAGTCCTCGTCGTCGCGGCGCAGCGCCACGTCGAAGGTGATCATGTCCGAGGAGTCCTCGCGGTTGAGGTTGAAATAGCGGGTCGCCGCACTCGCTGCACCGAAACGATGCAGCATCGCGGACTGAGCCTCATCGCCGCTGCACACGAAATATTCACCGTCGTGGGCCGCCTCGGCGAAGAAATCGTCGAGGAATCGACCCATCCGCGCTTTCTCCTCGCCGCTGACGACGAGCAGCAGGTGGTGTTCGAACCGGTCGCGGTATTCGAGCATCCGCTTGGGCAGCTGCTGCGGCAACAGACCGAACGCGTTCTGCGCGATCGTGTCGGCGACGGTCTCGCCGAAGAACGGCAGCTTCGCGAACACGCCGTTGGCCCAGTTCTTCAGCGCGAAGAGTCTGATCTGCTCCCGGCTGCCGGCGTGCTTGATCGAGACGAACGTGTCCTTGCCGTACTTCTCGGCGAGGTCGAAGGAGGGCCGGCCCATGTATTCGCCCGAGATCGGCAGCGGCATGTCCGAGGTCAGAATCGCCCGCCGCAGGTCTTCGAGCTCGGTCGGGCTGTTCGTCCCGACGTAGAAGGTCGTCGCGTCGTTCTCCTTCGGGAAGGTGCGGGTGCGCACGGCGAAGACCATGAGCTTGCCGGCCGAGCCGGAGGCTTCGAACAGGTAGTCGGAGTTCGCGTTGAACCGGGCGGGAGAGTCGACGATCTTTCGGACCTGGGTCCCGTATTCGGTCTCCGTCGTGTCCTCGGGCGGAGCAGTGACCTCGGCCGGGTCCCAGTCACCGCGCTGGAGTCTGTCGAGGAGATGCGCGGGGTCATCACCGAGCTCCACGCCGAGGTGGTTGACCAGTTGGAGTCGCCCCTCCTCGGTGACGCGGGCGAAGATGGCGTGCTTCGTGAACGCCGGGCCCTTGCGGATCTGGGATCCGCCGGAGTTGTTCGCGATCCCGCCGATGACCGAGGCCCCGATCGAAGATGAGCCGATGACCGAGTGCGGTTCGCGGCCGAACGGGGCGAGCGCCTCGTCGAGTTCGTACAGCGTCGATCCGGCCAAACAGATCGCTTCGCGGGCGTCGTTGATGAGGTAGATCTGGTTGACGCGCAGGGTCGAGATGATGACGATCTCGCGGTCGTAGTCCTGCGCACCGGGGCCGGAGCCGCCGGTCAGGCCGGTGTTGGCCGACTGCGGGATGACGATGAGGTCGTTGTCGACGCAGACCTGCAGGGCCCGCCACATGTCGACGAGGCTGCCCGGGCGCAGCACGGCCAGCACATTGCCGCCGCCGAAGCGGTTGCCCTTCGTATAGGGTGCGGTCGCCCGCGTCGAGGTGAGCACGTGGCGTGGCCCCATGATGTCGATGAACGCATTGACGGCTGGTGACTGTTGGCGTGATGTGCCGGGCATGTGGTCGATCCTTAGAGGTCGTTGGGAACTAGTGTCATCGTAGAACGTCGTCAACTTGCGCGACGAGGCTGTCCGCAGGGCTCAGGGCTCATTCCGGCTCGCCCTCCGGATCTGCCCGCGTCCGCTTCTCGGTGCGTATCCGTTCCCACTCGGCGAGCTTGTCGGCGATGACCCTTTCGTAGCCATTGCCTGTGGGCCGGTACATCTTCTCAGGCTCCATGTCGTCGGGGAAGTAGTTCGCGCCCGAGAACCCTCCGGGCGTGTGGGGATCGTACTCGTAGCCTTCCCCGTAGCCGAGGTTCTTCATCAGCTTCGTCGGGGCGTTGAGGATATTCGCGGGCGGCATGAGGGACCCGGTCTTCTTTGCCAGCCGCGTCGCGGCGTTGAACGCCGAGTAGACTGCGACGGACTTCGGCGCGGTTGCGAGGTAGACGACCGCTTGGGCGATGGCGAGTTCTCCCTCCGGAGATCCGAGGCGCTCATACACGTCCCATGCCGCCAGAGCCTGGTGGACGGCCTGTGGGTCGGCGATGGCGATATCCTCATTGGCGAACCTCACCAGACGTCGGGCGATGTAGAGGGGGTCCTCTCCGCCGTCGAGCATTCGTGCCAGCCAGTACAGTGCGGCGTCGGGGTCGGAGCCGCGCATGGACTTATGCAGCGCAGAGATGAGATTGTAATGTCCCTCCTGCCCCTTGTCATAGATCGGTGCTCGCTGCTGAACGAGATCGACCAGGCCCGAGGTGTCCAGTGTCCCGGTGACGGTCTGGAGCTGTTCGATGAGGTTGAGCAGATACCGGCCATCGCCGTCTGCCATCGCCACCATCGCCTGTCGGGCCTGGTCGTCTACCGGCAGCGTCCTCCCTATAGCTTCTTCCGCACGTTCGATGATTGTGGTCAGAGCCCGCTCGTCGAGGCGCTTGAGGACGAACACCTGACAGCGAGACAGCAGCGCAGAATTGAGTTCGAAGCTCGGATTCTCCGTCGTCGCGCCGACGAGCACGACCGTTCCATCCTCCACGTAGGGCAGGAAGGAGTCCTGCTGAGCACGGTTGAAGCGGTGGATCTCATCAACGAACAGCATCGTGCCCTGCCCGACCTCGCGCCGTTTGGCAGCCGCTTGGAAGACCTTGCGAAGTTCAGCGACGCCCGAGAAAGTGGCCGACAGCGGCTCGAACGCCAGCCCGGTCTGATCCGCCAGCAGACGCGCGATTGTGGTCTTCCCGCAGCCCGGCGGCCCCCACAGCACCAGCGAAACCAGTCGACGTTCGTCGACCATCCGTCCGATCGGTGCGTCCGGACCGAGCAGGTGCTCCTGACCCACCACATCTTCGAGAGCTTTCGGACGCAGACGGTCGGCGAGGGGACGACTACCGTCATCAGGTTCGAACAGTGACGGTGGTTCCTGACTCACTGTGTCACCTCGGCTCCTCCGGCCCTGCGACTGCGGCTTCTCGTGCTGTCACGGTCGGTCAACGGGTATTTGCTGCTGGTGCCCGGCGAGTCGCTGGCGGCCTCCCGGGGCCTGCGTTGGATGTCCTGTCCGTTGGATGTCGTGTCCGCTGAGACTCACGTCTGCTCCTGTACGAATCGGCTTCTCCCAGAGTCGCAGAGTTTTCGGCTCCCGGCCAGACCCGTCACCACGGTCGAGTGATGGCCCGTGCCACGACGCCGAGGCACCCCAGGCAGACGACGGCCAGACCGAGCAGAGACAGGCTGTAGGGCAGCACGGGCAGCAAGGCGGCGAGCACGGTGGGCAACAGGAACCCGGAGTAGGTTCTCTTCCCGGAACTACCCGACGGCGGCCCAGCAACCTTGATCCTTCTATGTCTTGTCAAGCGGGTTGAGGAACGGTATCTAGCGCGTTAAGGATCTTGTAGACCCGGCGCGCTAGATACCATTTGAGTTTGCGTCGGATTTCCTTCTTCGACTTCTTCGTCGGGTCTTCACCGTAGTGCCTGGCAACGTAGTCTCGGGTCCGCTCATCATGGACCATCCGGTTCATGATCACCGTGTGTAAGGCCCGGTTCAACTGCCGGTCACCACCCCGATTCAACCGGTGACGATGCGTGTTGCCCGATGACGCTGGAATCGGATTCACCCCCGCCAGGGCGGCGAATGCCGCCGCGTTGCGAACCCGGCCGGGATGGGACCAGGCGGTGAAGCACACCGCGGCGCTGAAGGGCCCGAACCCGGGCTCATCCAGCAAGGCCGCAGCCGGGCTGGCTTTGAGGAGTTCGGTGAGTTTGGCGAGGTTGCCTGCCAGCTCCTCGTCGAGGGTGAGAACTCGTTTGGCCAAACGGACCGCTTCAGCCCGGGCAGTGGCCAGGCCGATGTCTTCCTTCCGGTCCCGCCACCTGGCGATCTCAGCGAACTGCTCAGCCGTCAGCGACTTGCGGGCGTCGAGTCCCAGATCGTTGGTGCGCACCAGCGCGGTCAGAGCATTGATCTGCCGGGTGCGTTCGGTGCTCATCGAGTTCCGCGCTGCCAGCAGGACACGCAGTGCCTGCCGCACGCCTTCGCCCTGGCGCGGCCACCTCAGCTGGTCGGCATCCAACCGCAGCACGGATTCTGCGATGCGGCGGGAATCGAGCTCATCGCTCTTACCCACCCCGTGGCGGGCTTTGGCGTCCATGCGGGCGGCTTCGACGACGGGGTATCCGGCTGCGGCGATGTGGCCGGTCAGCATCGCCCCGTACGAAGCAGCACCTTCAACGACCCAGAGTGTGTCGAGGTCGCCGTCGGTGCGCCGGCCGACCCAGCTCAGTGCTCGTTTGATGCCAGCAGCAGTGGTCGGGAAGGTGCCGGTGTCGATGAGGACACCGGTGCTGGTGATGATCGTGTAGACGTGGTTTCTGGCGTGTGTATCGACGCCGATGAAGAAACTGTATAAGTGCGCGACAATGGACATAGCGGTTCGAAGCTCCTTGTTTGACCGATAGGTTGTGTGGCCGCTTGCGGCCGGTACCGGTCCGGGTTAGAGGTCACTTCGGAACAACACTGTGATGAGTCACACCCCCTGGTTTCAGGGGGTGGACAACCTTCTGATCAAGTTACCGAGGTGGGCCGGGCAGGTGCCGGCCGCACCATCCATGTGATCGGACAAATCGAGGTCAAGACACCACTGTGTGGGTCAGCGCGAGGTGGAGTCACGATCACTGGACGGAGAGGCCAACACCTACTCTGCCAGCCAGTCCCAGACCAGCCACTGTCAATACTCACAGCGCGAGGTTGCTGGGCCGCCGTCGGGTAGTCCTGGGAGGGTGGTCAGCTCGGTGCGGTCAGCTCGCCGGTGGTGAGCAGGTGCGTGAGCACATCGGTGACGGTGACGACTGCGTGGCTGGCGTCGGCTCTTTCGACCAGTGCCAGCTGCGTGCTCTCCTCCCGCATCGCCTCGAACGCCCGCACGACGGTCATCGTCCCCGGCAGGACGGTGACGGAGCGCGCCGCCGCGGTGATCGGGTCCCCATCGGCGAGTCCGAGCACATCCCGGACATGCACCACGTGGCTCAGCGGCCCGGCGGGTTCGGCGCGCACGAGGATGCGACGGTGACGGTCGCGGCGTGAGGCCTCCCTCACCGCACCCGCGGTCGCGTCCGGCCCGACGGCCGTCGGCTCCGGCCGACCCGCCACGAGTTCGTCGAGGCTGAGCTGGGTCAGTTCGAGGGCTCCGAGCAGCGCAGCCGACGACTCCTCCTCCAGGGTTCCGGCCTGCGCCGAGTGCTCCAGCAGCTGCTGCAGATCCTCGGGAGTGTGCGCCTGGTCGACCTCTTCGACGGGCTCGACCTTGACCATCCGCAGGCAGGCATTCGCCGCGTTGTTGAGCACATGCAGCAGCGGACGGGTGAGGAACATGAACGCGCGTATCGGCACCGCGAGCAGGATCGCCGACCGTTCAGGATGTGCCACCGCCCATGACTTCGGCGCCATCTCACCGACGACGAGGTGGAGGAACGTGACGACGATGAGCGCGAGGACGAAGCCGGTGATATCGGCGATCCACAGCGGCAGGCCGAGCGTCTCGGCGACGGGAGTGATCCAGTGGTGGACGGCCGGTTTCGTGATTGCGCCGAGCGCCAGGGTGCAGGCCGTGATGCCCAGCTGGGATCCGGCCAGCAGCACCGACAGCTCGGTCGAGCTGCGCAGGGCGGCACGGGCCGACCGGCTGTCTGCGGCTGCGTCCTCGAGGCGGTGGCGCTTGGCGGCGATGAGCGCGAACTCGACGGCGACGAAGAAGGCGCTGAGTCCGATGATGGCGATCGTGATTGCGATGATGACCCAGGGATCGCTCATCGTGCCACCTCGATTCCGATCCGCAGCGCCGAGGGCACGTGCGTGGCCACCTCGAGAACGTCGATGACGAGATGCTCAGACTCCGGAGTGTCGGTTCCCGCGAGGTCGGCAGGGTCGAGCGGCAATTCGATCATGATCCGGCCCCCGACCGCGGGGAATCCCTTCGCATGCTCGATGACGAGGCCCGACAGCGTCTGCGCCGAGGTGGACGGCAGTTCGCGCTGGAGGACGCGGGCCACCTCGTCGAGAGGGATGATCCCCGGTGCCGTCCAGGCGCCGTCGCCGTCGTCGATGAGCTCTTCGACGGTGTGGTCGTGTTCGTCGGCGACGTCGCCGACGAGTTCCTCACCGAGGTCCTCCATCGTCAGGATTCCGGCGAAGCCGCCGTATTCGTCGACGACGCAGGCCATCTGCTCCCGGTGTTCGAACAGTGCCGCCACCGCGTCCGGCAGCGTGAGGGATTCGGGCACGAAGACCGGCAGACGCAGGAGGGTGCGCACCGTGGAGGCGGTGGCCAGTCCCCCGGTGGCGGACTCTCCGGTGGCGGAGGCCTCGGTGCGTGACTGCGAGGTGTTCGGTGCCGCCTCGGCGAGGACGTCGAGGAGGTCGATCGTGCCGAGCACCTGATCGTCGGCGTCGACCACGGGGTACCGGGAGTGGCCGGTGCTCATGAGGTCGCGGACCACGGCCAGGGGCGTGTCGATGTCGATGGCGTCGACGCGTGAGCGCGGCACCGTGGCGTGGGCGACCGTCTGCTGCGGGAAGTCGAGGATGCGGTCGAGGATGAGGGAGTCGTCATCGGCGATCTCGCCGCCTTCCCGGGATTCGGCGACGATGTGCTTGAGGTCGCGCCGCGTGGCCGAGTGATCGACGTCGTGGACCGGTTCGATGCCGAGGATGCGCAGCAGGGCGTTCGAGGCCTTGTCGAAGATCGTGATGAGCCAGCCGAAGACGGCCAGGTAGATCGAGGTCGAGCGGGCGAGCCACGTGGCGAGTGCCTCGGGGCGGGCGATGGCCAAGTTCTTCGGGAACAGCTCGCCGAAGAGCATCTGGATGAGTGTCGAGACGAGGAGGGCGAGGACGGTGCCGATCAGGATGCCCGTGCCCTGCGGGATCGGGGCGGCGCCGAGGGCTTCGCCGACGGCGGTGCCGATGAGCGGTTCGGCGACGTAGCCGACGAGCAGCCCGGTGACGGTGATGCCCAATTGGGCGCCCGAGAGCATGAACGAGGTGCGGCGGGTGATCGACAGGGCCCGGTCGGCGGCGCGGTCACCAGCGGCGGAGCGGGCTGCGAGGCGGGACCGGTCGACGGCCATGTACGCGAACTCCTGTGCCACGAAGTAGCCGGTGGCCACCGTGATGAGGAGGACGACGAGGAGGCCGGTGAGGAGCGAGAGCAGCCAGGTCAACGGCGACCACCTGCCCGCGCATTATGAAGTTGTCCAAAGGTGCTGAAGTTGATGTCCCAACCGGGACTTCGATAGTCGTCCATGGTCCTTCCGAAAGTGATCAAGTGGGCGGCTTGTCACGATTATTCCGGCCCCGGCTGGCAGAACGCTGAACCCGCGCCCCTCCCAGAACTACCCGACGGCGGCCCAGCAACCTCGCGCAAGGTTGCTGGGCCGCCGTCGGCCGCGTCACTGAATCACCGTGACGTCGCAGAATGCGCCCAGAGCAGTGCGCATTCAGTGACGTCGCGGTCGTCTGGCAGAACGCTGAACGGCGAAGGTCTCAGTTGCCGAAACTGTCGAGGAGCGCGGTCACGGACTCTTTGCCGAGCTGATTCGCCGCGAGCGGGCTGTCGCCGGTCAGGAGGTTGCGGTCCCGTGTCGTGGCACCGGTCATCTCGTCGTTGATGATCTCGATACCGTCCTTCTTCAGCTTCTCGCCAAGAGCCCACGGCATCTCGCCGGGCAGATAGCCGATGTCGATGTTCGCTCCGAAGTCGAGTGCGTCCGGAAACGCCGTGATCCGGTAACCGGCAAACGGATTCGCCGAACGGCCGAGGCCGGCGGTCAACAGCGCTGCCGGACCGTGGCAGAGGGTGATGATGAGCCTGTCGTTTTCGAGGAAGAAGTCCAGGGCGGCCTTTACGTCCCGGTCGAAGGGAATGACGTTCATGGCCCCGTGACCGCCGGGAATGAAGATTGCGGCGTAGTCGTCGAGACCGTCGGCGATGACGTCGGAGAGCCTCAGCGGAGACTTGAATTTCGCCTCGGCGCTCGACCATGCGGAGGCGATGGCCTTGTCCTCCCCCGGGTAGGCCCACCACTCGAATTTTCCTGGCCCTCCGCTGACGGTGGCCACATCGATCTCATAGCCGGCCTCGGCCATGTGGTGGAGTGGCAGCAGCGTCTCGACGGGATGGTTGCCGGTGGAGAAGAACGTATCGTTCTTCATGAGCATGTACCGCTCGTCGGTGGCGATCGTGAGGATCTTCCACTTCCCGCCCGTGTATGTCTCCTCGGTAACGGGGCCGTCGAAGTCGGTCCTGCTCGACGTGTACTGGGAGAGCGAGTACGGGCTCGGGAAGTAGGCGTTGTCCTCCGCCTGATCGGGCGCCGGGTTCCGATCCTGGGAATTGTCGTTGTCAGTCATGTCTTCACCTTTCGCTCGTGTGGCTCACTTGCATGTCGGTGTCGTTGGTGCATCGACTGGCCAGCCAGCATACGACACGCGGAGAGTCGCCGCCAGCGATTCGGCCCGACGGGCACAGGAGCATCAGCCGATCGCTGAGCCCATCCCTCCCCGAACTACCCGACGGCGGCTCAGCAACCTTGCGCCAGGTTGCTGAGCCGCCGTCGGGTAGTAATTGGGGGTTATTCGACGAGTTTGCCTTCCTGGCTGATTTCGCCTGTGTGCATGAGGGCCGCCACGTCCGCCGAAACCTCGGGGATCGATTCGCGGACCACCCCGGTGCTCGGCGACCACACGAGGTTGACCTGCAGGCTCGGATCCTGCTCCGCGTAGTCGCTGCGGTTGTGGCAGCCGCGGGTCTCTCGCCGTTCGAGCGCGCACTCGAGCGTCGCCCGGGCCGCGAGCACCGAGGACTTGAGGTCGAAGGCGTGTGCGAGGTCGGAGAATCCGGCGATGTCCGGGTGGATGCCGACGAGTTCGAGACGCGCCTCGATCGCCGCGAGCTTCTCCAGTCCAGCCAAGAGTCCGGCCTCATCACGGACGACTCCGGCGTGTTCGGTCATGAGGTTGCGGACCTCGCGCTGCAGGGCACGCACGTTCTCCGTGCCCTCGGATGCCAGCAGATCGGAGATCTCGGCTCTGGCCTCGGTCACCGCGGCATGCGACCGCACCTGCGCCTCCAGCGAATCGGAGTACGCAACGGCGGACCGTCCGACGATGCGGCCGAAGACGAGGAGCTCGATGAGCGAGTTCCCGCCCAACCGGTTCGCCCCGTGCAGACCCGACGAGGCCTCGCCGATGGCCCACAGTCCCTCGACGTCGGTGCTGTGATCGACCGGGTCGACCCACACTCCGCCCATCGAATAGTGCGCGGTCGGGGCGATCTCGATCGGCGTGGCCGTGATGTCGAGCATCTGCGTCTCCATGAGTGTCTGGAACACCCGGGGCAGCCGGCTCATGATCGTCTCGCGCGGCAGGTGGGAGACATCAAGCCACACTCCCCCGTTCTCGGTGCCGCGGCCCTCGGCGATCTCCGTGTAGGCGGCCAGCGCCACCCGGTCACGGGTGGACAGCTCCATCCGCTGCGGGTCATAGCGTTCCATGAACCGCTCCCCCAAGCCATTGCGCAGGATCCCGCCCTCGCCGCGGGCCGCCTCGGAGACCAACGTACCTGCCGCGTTCTCGGGTTCGAGGATGCCAGACGGGTGGAACTGGACGAGTTCGGCATCGCGCAGCCGAGCCCCGGCTTCGACGGCCAGGCGGAAGGAGTCGCCGGTATTCTCGTCCCGGCGCGAGGAGGTCCGCCGCCAGATCCGGTTGTGTCCGCCGGCGGCGAGGATGACGGCGTCGGCGTAGATGCGGTAGCCGGTGCCGTCGATGACGTCGAAGCCATAGGCGCCGAAGATGCGGCCGTCGGCCACCAGCAGCTTCGTGATGTAGACGCGGTCGAGGATCGGAATCTCTAAGGCTTCGGCGCGACGAATGAGGGTGCGCTGAATTTCCAGCCCCGTGTAGTCGCCGGCGAAAGCGGTGCGACGCCAGGTGTGGGCGCCGAAGAAGCGCTGAGAGATCCGACCGTCGTCCTCCTTCTGAAAGTCCATTCCATATCGCTCCAGGTCAGCGATGCCTTCGGCTGCTCCCTGGGTGACGATTTCGACGGTGCGGGGGTTGGCGAGGTCATAGGATTCCTTGATCGTGTCGGCCGCATGCTGGGCCCACGTGTCGTCCGGGTCCATCGTCGCCAGGGCCGCGTTGATGCCGCCGGCGGCCAGGGAGGTGTGCGCGTCCTCTTTCGGACGTTTGCCGACCGCGAGGACGTCGGCGCCTGATTCGGCGACCTCGATCGCGGCCCGCAGACCCGATCCGCCGGTTCCGATGACCAGCACCGAGGTGGAGATGGAGTGTTCTTGTCGGCGGGATCCGCCCTGTGTGGTGTTCATGAATTCCACTATGGAACCGCCCACTCCATACGTCCAATGCATTGTTCGAGTCAACTCGATAGAGATATGCTATCTGCATGTCTGACCTGCAGAGAGAGCGCTCATGAACCTCGAACAGCTGCGGAGTTTCGCCGAGGTGGCCGCCACCGGCCATTTCACGAAAGCCGCCGCAACGCTTCACCTGGCCCAACCGTCACTGTCGAGGCAGATCTCGACGCTGGAGAAGGAGCTCGGGGCCGAGCTCTTCCACCGCGCGCATGGTCACATCACGCTCACGGATGCCGGAGCGACCCTGCTGCCGACGGCGAAACGCATGCTCGCCGACGCCGAGGCGGTCCGCCGTGACATGGATGAGCTCGCCGGTCTGCGGCGCGGTCGCGTCCGGCTGGGCGCGACCCCGACCCTGTGCGTGAGCCTCGTGGCCGAGGCGATCAGTCGGTTCCACACCGCCCATCCCGGCGTCGAACTCGAGCTCGTGGAGAAGGGGTCCCGTGAGCTCATCGAGGCCCTGGCCGGCGGCGAGCTCGACCTCGCGCTCATCACTCGCACCTTCGACCTCGCCCCGCAGATGCCCAGGCTCAGCCTGCGCGGGATCCTCGCCGAGGATCTCGTCGTCATCGCCGCCGCCGGTTCCGATCTGCTCACCTCGGGCCGCGCGCAGACCGATCGGATCACCCTCGCCGAGGTGGCCGACCGCCCCCAGGTCCTGTTCCATCACGGCTACGACCTCAGGGAGGCGACCTCCTCAGCGTTCGACTCAGCCGGGCTGAGCCCCCGGGTCGTCGTCGAGGGCGTGGAGATGGATGCGGCGCTGCGGTTCGTCGAACGCGGTCTCGGGGTCGCGATCGTCCCCGCGATGGTCCTCGTCGACCGGCCCCTGCTCGCTTCAGTCCCACTGGTCGACCCGCGGCTGCCGCGCACGGTCAGCCTCGCCACGCGCGCGGACGTGCGAGCGACGAGGGCCGCCTCGGCGATGGAGTCGACGATCCTGTCAACCGCCCACACGCTCACCGACACCGAGCCCGGACTCTCCAACTATGTCCGGGTGCTGGAGTAGGCAGTTCCCAGCTCAGCGCGCCGCCACGCGGACACGGCTCCGAGCCTCAGAACCAGGCGTCGGCGAGCAGCGTGAGCGACCGGCGCTGCACCTCGGGGTCAAACGCGTAGGTGACGGTGATGAGTTCGTCGGCGCCGGTGCGTTCGACGAATTCGGCCATCTGCGCAGTCGCGGTATCCGGTGAGCCGACGGCGCTGATGGACAGCATCGGGCTGGTTCCGCCCTGCGCATCGATCTCGGTCGGGTCGACCGGGGGCTGCAGATTGCGGCGGCGGCCGGTGCGCATGTCGTTGAACATCTGCTGGACCGAGGTGAACTGGCGGGCCGCCTCGGCGTCGGTGTCGGCGACCATGACGTTGATCCCGGCCATGACATAGGGCTGATCGATCTGCGCGGTCGGGGCATCGGTGGTGAACGAATCGCGGTAGGTCTTGATCGCGATGTCGATCTGGTCGGGCGCGAAGTGCGAGGCCAGGGAGAACGGCAGACCCAGCTGACCGGCGATCGAGGCGCCGTTCATCGTCGATCCGAGCACCCAGATGGGCACGTTCATCCCCGCCGAGACCGCCGACTTGATCGGCATGGTGTGCGCCTGACCGGTCTCGGAGAACCAGCCCTGCATGTCATAGATGTTCTGCGCGAAGTCCTGCGGTTCGGCCGAGGACCGGGCGAGCGCCTGCGCGGTCATCCCATCCGTGCCGGGGGCACGGCCGAGGCCTAAGTCGATGCGCTCACCGTGGATGTTCGCGAGCGTTCCATACTGTTCGGCGACCATGAGCGGGGCATGGTTGGGCAGCATGACACCACCGGAGCCGACCCGGATCGTCTCCGTCACCGAGGCGGCCTGCGAGATGAGCAGGGCCGTGGCGCTGGCGGCCAGGCCCATCGTGTTGTGGTGCTCGGCGAACCACAGGCGCTGATATCCCAATTCGTCGGCGAGCTGCGCGTTCGTCATCGATTCGGCGATGGCGTCGCGGGCGTTCGATCCTTCCCGGATGGAGACGAGATCGAGGATGTTCAACGGAACGGACAAGGCGGGGGCTCCTTCGGTGGGTATGCAGTGCGACCGCAGAGCGCGATCACACGACTTCATTCACCTGTGGCAACAGTCCGGGCAGACGGTTCTATTCCTGGTCTATTCCTGGGCAGACGGTCACAGTCGGCGGCAGACGGTTCAATTCGAGGGCTGCCGACGGATAGTCTTGTGCAACCGGACTCCCCGATGAAGGAGAGAGCATGACCACCTCACCACAGCGCCGAACCGGGCGGCTTCTCACCGGTGCCGCACTGTCCCTGGCCGTCGTCCTCAGCGCCTGTTCCTCGGATTCGGACTCCGACGAGACCAACGGTCGGGGCGGGTCGGAGTCGGGGGCCGCCTCGGCGAGCGCTGGTTCCGGATCAGCCGACGCCGGGTCCACGGCGTCCGCTCCGGGGGCGGACTCTCCCGAGGTTGTTGCCACCGGGCTCGAATCCCCGTGGTCGATCGCCTTCGTCGGGCAGACCATGCTGGTCAGCGAACGCGATTCGGGTCGTATCCTCGAAGTCTCCGCAGGTGGAGACGTTCGTGAGGTCGGCCGGATCGATGATGCCTCGGCCTCGGGTGAGGCCGGCCTCCACGGTCTCGCCGTCGACGATGACCGACTCTATGCCTTCTTCGCCGCTGGGACAGAGAATCGGATCGTCAGGTTCGACCTCCTCGGCGAGGCCGGGGACCTGTCCCTGGGTGAGGCGGAGACGATCCTCGACGGACTGCCGACGGCGAACTTCCACAACGGCGGGCGGTTGGCATTCGGCCCCGACGGGATGCTCTATGCCACGCTCGGCGATACGGGCGATCGCGACAGTGCCCAGGATGAGCAGGCGCTGTCGGGAAAGATTCTGCGCATGACACCCGATGGCGAGGCACCCGACGACAATCCGTTCGGCGATTCGCTCGTCTTCAGCATGGGACACAGGAACCCGCAGGGCATCGGGTGGGACGACGAGGGCACGATGTATGCCTCGGAATTCGGGCAGGACACGTGGGATGAGCTCAACGTCATCGAAGCCGGCGGCAACTACGGCTGGCCCGAAGTCGAAGGCATCGCCGAGGATGGCGGCGCGGGTGACGGCGACTCGGGCGGAGGCGAGGGCGGCGGTGACTCGGGCGGCGGAGCAGGCGATTTCATCGATCCGGTGCAGCAGTGGTCACCCGACGAAGCGAGCCCGTCCGGGCTGGCCGTCACCGACGACAGCATCCTCATCGCCGGACTCCGCGGGCAGCGACTGCACCGGGTGCCACTTGATGACCTGGCTTCATCGTCGCAGCTGTGGACCGGCGATTACGGGCGACTGCGCGATGTGGTCGAGGCACCCGAAGGGTCGCTGCTCGTACTGACGAACAACACCGACGGCCGCGGAGATCCCGGCCCGGACGACGACCGCCTCCTGCGCTTCACGCCCTGACGGCGTACACTCCTGACTCAGTCCACAAGAGAGCTACTCACTCACCGGTGCGGAAGATTTCGCTCGGCATCGAATGCCTGCCTTCGGCCAAGACCCGCCAGTGGTCAGCCTCAGCCAGGCGCAGAAAGACGTCACATAAGTTGATCGGAATCAGCACGCAGGCGTCAATCAACACCTTGACTGTGGTCACCGCGTCTCCGAGAATCCCGCGTCTCGAACCGGTCGATAGTCGTCAACATCGTCCTCCATCGCGTCGAGGCGCTCTCGCCGGCGAATACGGTTCCTGCTTTGAAAATCGAGGACATCCCGAAGCAGCACTCTCCGGTGCCGCCCTCGCATCTCATACGGAATCTCGCCTTGTTCCAAATACTTGATCAACGTCGGCCGTGAGATTGCCAGAGTCTCGGCCGCCTGCTGGGTGGTCAGGGACTGACTCCGATGCGATACGGCGACAGCGTCACCGTTCTCAAGCACTGAAAGCACACTGTCCAATATCTCGGCGACTTCGTCAGGGACGGCCACGAAGTCCGCTCCTCCGGCCCCGAGAGTCAGAGATGAATTCGACCGAAGCATCTCCCGCATTCGGGCATACTCCGAATGCTTCGCGGGAAACGTGGTCTTCTCGTCGGAGGCCGTCATGTGTCAATGATATTCGCAATAACCGAAAATCTCTAGGGTCTTATGTTCCGCAGCCGGGCTCGCCCGCGCCGCAGGTACGACCGAGGCCCCGAACGCTCTTCGCGTTCGGGGCCTCGTGACAGACGTGCTGCGTCGGTCGCCGGACTGCTCGCTCAGTTGTCCTTGGTTCCGGGCAGGCCCTGGGACTTGCGGCGCATGAGCAGGACGACGATGACGATGATGGCCAGGCCGCCCACGGACAGCAGCACGATCATCGGCGTCGACATTCCGGAATCGCTGCCGGTGGACTCGCCGATCTCGCCGCGATCCTCGGTGTCCTTGCCCGGCTCGTCGACGACTCCGCCGCCGAGCCCGGCCTTCGTCGACTCTCCGGACGACTCCTCGACCTCACCGCCGGCCCCTTCGGAATCCTTGATCGCGAACGAGTAGTCGCCGGAGATCGGGTGCCCGTCCTGCGACACCACGCGCCAGGTGACCGTGTAATCGCCGGGCTTGAGGTCATCGGGCAGGGCGACGCTGAGCTTCTTGCCCTCGACGGTGAGCTCACCTGCGGAGACGTCCTTGCCGTCGACGACGACGGTGACCTCGGAGCCGACTTCCTGGATCTCGCCGGAGAAGGTCATCTCGAGCCATTTGGGCTGCTGGTCGAGTTCGGCACCGTCCTCAGGATTCGACGACACCAGCTGGTCATGGGCGCTGGCGGCGGGAGCGAACGCGAACACGCTCATCGCAGCCACCAGCAGGGCGGCGAAGCCCAGCCTGAGAGCGGACCAGTTCTGTCGTGTCATGAGTCGAGTCATGAGAGTTTCTCCTTCGAGGCGTACCTGCGATATCGGTCGTGTCAGCAAGCTTGTGCCTACCAGTATCACTGAGTTTTCGCGGCCAGCGCGCGCAGACGATCCGTGATTCCCGGCACGGACACTTCAATTGTCTCAAGAGTTTCTTCGAAATGCTTGAATTCCCCGTACCAGGGGTCCGGCACGTCGGGTGCTGGTGCACTGTCGGACCTCGCCGAGGCGGCCCGTCCGTCACCGCCCCCGGCCGCGGTGGCGTCCCGTCCCGCGCTTTCATGGACCCCTGACACCCGCGGATCGAACTCGCGCAGCATCCGCAGCTCCGGGGCCGCCTCGGCGGGAAGACCTGAGATCATCCGCTCCAGGGCACGATAGTGGCGGGCGGTCATCGCCACCGCCAGATCGCGTTCGGCCAACCATTCGGGCGTGATCTGCCGGGCGACGTGATCGTCGGTGCGGTAGCCGGCGTCGGCGAGCACACGCGCCTGACGTCGGTCGATGGGGTTGCCGGCCTCCTCGTCGCTGATTCCGGCGGAATCGATGATCGCCTCGGCGCCGGTGCCGGCAAGGTGATGCTCGAGCACACGTTCGGCGGCGACGGACCGGCAGATGTTGCCGGTGCACACGAACACGACGGACGCCAGACTCATTCGCTGCTCCTCATTCCACGACAGGCGGGTGCGCGACGACGATCGCCGCCGGCACTGATCACGATACTGTTGGGCCATGACTTCTGAAACCTCACAGACCTCGATCAGGCCTCAGGACGACCTGTACCAGCACATCAACGGCGAGTGGATCGACTCGTTCACGATCCCCGACGACCGGGCCGGCGACGGAGCCATGCGTGAGCTCTTCGACACCGCCGAGACCAAGGTCCGCGACATCATCACCTCCGTGACCGACGCCCCGCAGGAGCCCGGCTCCGAAGGGCAGAAGGTCGCCGACCTGTTCACCTCATTCATGGACGTCGAGCGCATCGACGAACTCGGCGTCGACCCGCTGAACTCGACGTTCGCGGCTATCGACGCCGCCGAGGACAAGTCAGAACTCGCCGCTCTGCTGGCCCGGTTGGAGACCGAAGGCATCGGCGGAGTCCTCGGCGGGTACGTCACGGCCGATGCGAAGGACTCCGACGTCTACGCCCTCTACCTCGTCCAGGCCGGCATCTCCCTGCCCGACGAGGACTACTACTTCAACGACGACCACGCCGAGGTGCGCGCGAAGTTCCTCGCCCACGTGCAGAAGATCGCGGCCTTGGCCGGGATCGGTGAGAAGTCCGGGATGATCTCCGACGCCGAGGTGGCCGCCAAGGTGATGGCGTTCGAGACCGAGCTCGCCCGCCACCACTGGGACCGGGTGGCCTGCCGTGATGCGGAGAAGACGTACAACAAGTATTCGATCTCCGAGCTGCGTGACCTCGGCCCCGAGTTCGACTTCGACTCCTACTTAGGCCTCCTCACGGCCGAGGCGGCCGACCTGAAGTACCTCGTGGTCTCCCAGCCCTCGTTCGTGACCGGCATGGCGAAGGTGTGGGCGGAGACCGACATCGAGACCATCAAGACCTGGCTGCGCTTCGTCGTCGTCTCCGACACCGCCTCGCTGCTCTCCGACGAGTTCGTCGAGGAGAACTTCGACTTCAACTCCCGCACCCTCTCGGGCACGCCGGCCCTGCGGGAGCGCTGGAAGCGCGGAGTCAGCCTCGTCGAGGGCTACCTCGGTGAGGCCGTGGGCAAACTCTACGTCGCCGCCGAATTCCCGCCGACTGCGAAGGACGCGATCGACCACCTGGTGGGCATGCTCATCAAGGCCTACGACAAGTCGATCCGCGAACTCGACTGGATGAGCGAGGAGACGAAGGAACGCGCCCTGGTCAAGCTCTCGAAGTTCACACCGAAGGTCGGCTATCCGGAGGTGTGGCGGGAGTACCCGGCCGCGATCGACTCCGCCGACCTCGTGGGGAATGTGCGCCGCTGCTCGCAGGCCGAGCATGTGCGGCAGGTGAAGCGGATCGGCGGACCCATCGACCGCACGGAATGGCTGATGACCCCGCAGACGGTCAACGCCTACTACCACCCGGTGATGAACGAGATCGTCTTCCCCGCAGCCATCCTCCAGCCGCCGTTTTTCGACGCCTCGGGTGACGTGGCTGCGAACTTCGGGGCGATCGGCGCGGTCATCGGCCACGAGATCGGGCACGGCTTCGACGATCAGGGATCGCGCTATGACGGGGACGGCAACCTCGTCGACTGGTGGACCGAATCGGATCGGACCCTGTTCGAGGAGCGCACGAAGGCACTCATCGCCCAGTTTGAGGAGCTGGTTCCGACCGGTCTCGAGCCGAACCAGCACGTCAACGGGGCGCTGACGGTCGGCGAGAACATCGGCGACCTCGGTGGTCTGTCGATCGGGTGGAAGGCGCTCGAGCTCGAACTCGGCGAACGGGCGGGCACTCCGGGCGTGCCGGTGACGCCGAGCCCGGAACAGGCGAAGGCGTTCTTCGAAGCCTGGGCGAAGGCATGGCGGTCGAAGATGCGCACCGAGGAGCGTGTGCGCCGCCTCTCGATCGACCCGCACTCGCCGGAGGAGTTCCGCTGCAACCAGGTGGTGAAGAACATGACTGCCTTCCACAACACCTACGGAGTGAGCGAGGACGACGGCATGTACCTGCCCCCGGAATCGCGAGTCACCATCTGGTAACCCTCCCAATTACTACCTGACGGCGGCCGAGCAACCTTGCGCGAGGTTGCTGAGCCGCCGTCAGGTAGTTCTGGGAGCGTGGGGCGGCTGGGCTCAGCGGTGGTGGCGGATGAGGGCGACCATGCGGTAGTCGAATTCCTGCCAGCTCGTGATCGAGTCCCCGGATTCCATCGCCGCCTGGAAGTCCTCGACCTCGGTGCGATCGGATTCGAGCGGAATGTCGAAGGGCATCTCCACGTAGATCAGCCCGCTGGCGTCGGTGTGGACGATGTCGAAACCGGCCTGCTTCGGGTCGAGCTCGTTGTTCATCACGATGAGCAGACGGTCCTCGGGGGCCGAGTATTCGGTCTCGATGCCATCGACATAGCCTTGCTGTGAGCGCAGCTCCCGCTGGGCCTGGATGACGAACGCGGAGTACGCGCCGATGCCGATGACCGGAATCCGCGAGGTCATTGCCTCGGTGGCGACGTCGATGAGCCGCGACCGGGCCTTGCGCCCCAGCGGAGACAGATCCCCGCCGGACATGGCGACTCCGTCGAAGCCGACGAGGGAGACCCGCGCATCGTCGTGGGTGGGGTTGAGGATGGTGATGTCGAGGCCGAAGCGCGAGTACCAGGGGCGGGTCACCTCGGCGCTCTCCTCGTCCCACCACACGTAGAAGAGGAACGGCACGTTGATCCCGGCCTCCGAGTAGAAGAACGGAGGACGGCGCTCACCTGCGGTGACGTCGAAGGGCACGACGTTGCCCTCGATCGGGGCGGGGCAGGTGGCGAACGAGGTGAACGCGAACGGGTAGTTGACCGCACGGTTGAAGTCGATGACGAGCGACCCGTCCTGGTTCGGCACTCCGAGGTCGATGGTCCGCCACGCCGAGGTGGTGCTCCCATTCGTCGAATCGTGGAAGTCCAGCTGGAGCCCGGTCTTCGGGCACCCGGTGGCGAGCAGGCTGACCTCGCCGTGCTGGGTCTCAAAGGTGACGATTCCCGCCGCCTGCGTCTGCAGCTGCAGGTCCTCTTGAGCGGTTTCGATCGTAAAGGTCCTGAAGGGGTCGAATCGGGTGAACCGGGCGAGGAAGACGAAGTCCGGGTCCGGGTCGAAGACCGGGACCTCGAAGAACTTCCCGAGCAGCGGCGACTTCGAATTGCGCACACGCACACCGAGGCGGCCGCCCCGATCGATGAGTTCGTAGAGGACGTTGCCGACGGTGAACCAGTTCAGCGATCCGCCGGCCGGAAGCTTCGCGCTGAACCCGTTCTCCTCGACGCGGACCTGAGGTCGGGCGGGCACGGCTTCGTGTCCGCCGGATCCAGCATCCGATCCGGCGACAGACTCGGCGGAAGAATCGGCATCTGCAGCGTCGGCCCCAGCCGCGCTGCCCGCACCGGCATCGGCTTGGTCCGTCACCGTCGGCAGGGTCGAGGTGTCGCTGGGCACTGCCGGGCTGGTCGCCCGGGTCGGCCCTGCACCGTTGACCCCAGCACTGCCGAAGGTCCCGGCTCCGCTGTTGTCGACCTTGCTCAGCAGGTCGAACGTCTCGGCCGCGGGGCCGGCTTTGATTCCGGAATTCAACGACACAGTGACCCACCCGTCCTTGACGGTGAAGGTGCCGGAGGCGTCGGTCCAGGTCGATTCGGTGTCGAGCCAGTGCAGTCCGACGACGCTGAGCCAGCCGAACGGTTTCGCCAGTGCCGAGTTCCGTGAGTCGCGCCAGGTGTTCCACTCCGTCACGAACTGGTTCACGTCGAACACTCCTTGCCGTCGCTGGTGCGGTCGCAGGGTCGCTGCCCCCGCCTGTCTCTCAGACCCGGTGGCAACCCGAGTCTGAGACCTGATCTTCTTCCCCTCCAAACTACCGCAAACGATAGGCTGGGGAAATGAATGGATCACTCCCGAGACCGGACGCGGCCGCGACGACAGCGGCCGACCTCGGCGACTTCGTCAGCGCCTCTCCCAGCTCCTACCATGCCGTGGCCACTGCCGCGAAGCGCCTGGAAGAGGCCGGATTCTCCCGCCTCGAGGAGTCCGTTCCCTGGGCGCTGACGCCCGGGACCGCGCACTACGTCATCCGGGACGGCGCGCTCATCGCGTGGATGAATCCCACTGTCACCGAGGCGGCTCCCCGGTTCCGGGTGTTCGGTTCCCACACCGATTCTCCTGCGTTCAAACTCAAACCCGGTAGCGAGTACTCATCGGAGGGCACCCGTCAGGTCGGGGTGGAGATCTACGGCGGTCCGCTGCTGAATTCCTGGCTCGATCGTGAGCTCTCCTTCGCCGGTCGCCTGAGCCTCGCCGATGGCAGCGTCGTACTCGCCCGCACCGGGCCGATCGCCCGCATTCCGCAGCTCGCGATCCACCTCGACCGGCAGGTCAACGAGGGCCTGGCCCTGGACAAGCAGCGTCATACCGCTCCCGTCATCGGCCTGGCCGAGCTCGCCGAGGCGGACATCATCGAGCTGCTCGCCGCATCTGCCGGTGTCGATGCCGAAACCATCGTCGGTCACGATGTCTACACCATTCCCACACAGGAGCCGGCCCTCTTCGGCGCCGCCGAGGAGTTCTTCGCCTCGCCGAGGCTGGACAACCTGCTGTCCGTCCACGCGGGTGTCACCGCGCTCACCCATCTCGATGCCGACGGGCTCGACGGCATCCCCCTGTTCGCGGCCTTCGACCACGAGGAGATCGGGTCGAATTCGCGTTCGGGTGCGTGCGGTCCGTTCCTCGCCGATGTCACCGAGCGCATCATCGCCTCCTTGCTGCCGCAGTCGACGCGCAGCGACTATCTCGCGTCGATGGCCACCTCGGTGTGTGTCTCCTCCGATGCCGGGCACGCCGCCCACCCGAACTATCCGGAACGCCATGATCCGCATGTGCGGCCCCGCCTCGGCGGCGGGCCCCTGCTCAAACTCAACGCTCAGCAGCGCTACGCCACGGATGCGGTGGGCACGGCGGTGTGGTCGCAGGCGTGCGCGGCCGCCGGCGTCGAGTACCAGGATTTCGTGTCGAACAATGCGATGCCGTGCGGGTCGACGATCGGGCCATTGACTGCCACCCGTCTGGGCATGACCACTGTCGATGTGGGACCGGCCCTGTACTCGATGCACTCGGCCCGCGAGATGGTCGCGGTCTCCGATGTCGTCGCACTCGGCGCCGCTGCGAAGGCGTTCCTCCAGGGCTCCTGAAGCCAGCTTGTCGTTCAAGGCGCAGCGCGTCTATCGAACGGTGCACGAATCGACAGACGCGCTGCGCATTGAACGAGCGAAAGGACGGGTCGGAGCTACTTGTTCAGCTCGTCGAGCGCCTTCTGCGAACCCGGGTGCAGCGTGATCGGCTCCGGCGGTTCGGCGGTGTCGAGGTTGATCTCCTTGGCCGCTGCGTGCACCTTGACCAGTTCATCCTTCTTGTCGAAGATGAGCTTCGTCAGTGCACAGGCGGTGCCTTCATCCATATCGTTGCGGACCATGAGCACATTCGGAGTGACAATCGTCTTCACCGAGTCGACGCCTTTGTACGTGTCACTGGGAATCTCGGCCACCTCGTAGACGGGGTTGATCTCCTTCATCTTGCCTTCCATGTCGGAGATGTCGAGGATCTCGACGTCCTTGCCGTTCGAGGTGAACAGGTCGGTGACACCGGCAGTGGGCAGACCTCCGGACCACACCATGCCGTCGATGGTGCCGTCCTTCATCCCGTCGACGGTCTTCGACAGGTCGAGGCGCTGCTTGGTCACATCACCGTCCTTGAGACCGGCGGATTCGATGAGACGGTTGGCGATGACCTCGGTGCCGGACTTCGGCGAACCGGTCGAGATCGTCTTGCCCTTGAAGTCCTCGACTGAATCGATCTTCGCGTCCTTGCGCACGACGACGTGAGTGTAGTTGTCGTAGATGCGCGAGAGCGCCGAGATGTCCTCGGCCTCCTTGAAGTCCGCATTGCCGGAGACCGCATCGGCTGCGGTATCGGCCAGGGAGAACGCGATGTCGAAGTCGCCGCTGGACAGCTGCTGGAGGTTCTGCACGGATGCGCCGGTCTCCGAGGCGGTCGCCTTGAGATCGGAATTATCCGAGATCACCTGCGCCAGCCCGCCGCCGAGCACGTAGTAGACACCTGTCGAGTTGCCCGTGGCGATGGTGATCTGCCCGGACGCCGCCGTGCAGCCGTCCCCGCCTTCGGCGGCGGGTTCGGCTTCGCGTTTCCCACCGCATGAACTCATCGTCAGCACCGCGGCCAGGGCGACCGCAGCGACCGAGAACGTCTTTGTTCGCTTCATGGACTTCGTCCCTTTCTCAGTTGGTCCCGGCCGGTGTTCCGGTCGAGGGTGGTTCGTCGTCGGATTCGCCCGTGCCGATTTCGGTCGTTGCAACCTCGTCCTTCGCCGAGGCGGTCGTTCGTACCGCAGTCCCCGTCGCGGAGGCGGCCGCCGGCTTGCGTCGGAGGATCAGGTGAATGACGACGGCCAGAGCGAGGGCCGCGAAGCCGACCATCATCGACAGCGGCTGGAGGTAGAGGAGTGCGCCGGCCGCGAGGAAGCACAGGATCCGCTCGGGCCAACCGGCACGGCGGAGGATCCACCCGCCTGCGCCCGCCGCCAAGGCTGCGACTGCGAAGGCGGAGACGAGGAAGGTCCAGACCGCACCGATGAACCCGCCCTGGGCCACCAACGCAGCACCTTCGGCAGTGAAGGTGAAGGCCAGAGGTACGAGGAACGCAGGAATCGCATACTTGCAGGCCTGCCACATGGTGGCGATGACACGGCCCCCGGTGATCGCCGAGGAGGCGACCGCCGCCAGAGCCGTCGGCGGGGAGACCTCGGAGAGGACTGCGTAGTAGAAGATGAACATCGCGGCCGCCGCCTCGGGGACGCCGAGGGTGATGAGGGCAGGGCCGACGATGACCCAGCTGATGATGAACGAGGCGGTCACCGGCACTGCCAGACCGAGCACCGTCACGGCCACTGCGGCGAAGATGCAGGTGAGGATCAGGATCACCGTCGGGTCGTCCGAGAATGCCTGCGCTCCCTTGATGAGGATGTCGGAGATGACCTGGCCGAGTCCGGTCTTCGTGATCGTCGAGACGATGATGCCTGCGGCCGCGCATACGCTGGTCACCGGCAGCACGGAGCGGATGCCCGTCGACAGCGCCCCGTAGAACACGTCCCAGACGGCGCGGAGGATCGTGGCGGGTTCGCCGAGGCGGGCGAGGATGATCTCGATGATGCCGAATCCGATGCCGACGAGTGTCGCGTAGACGACGGCTTTGAACGGTGCCATGCCGAGGGCGAGGAACACGACGATGATGCCCAGGGAGATGAAGTGGTAGAAGCCTCTCTTGAAGATCGGCCACGAACGCAGCCCCGGAGGCGGAACGTAGTCGACTTCGATCTTCCGGGAGTCGATCTCGATGGCGAGGAAGATGCCGAGATAGTACAGCAAGGTGGGCACGACCGCCCACAGAAGGACGAGTCCATAGGAGACGTTGAGCAGCTCGGCGATGATGAAGGCCGCGGCGCCCAATGTCGGCGGGGATAGGATCGCGCCGATGCCGGAGGCGGCGAGCATGCCGCCGGCGTTCTCCTTCGGATAGCCGGCTTTCTTGAGCACCGGCCAGGTCACCGCGCCGAGGGAGACTGCCGTGGCCGTGCCCGAGCCGGAGACCGTGCCGAGTAGAAATCCGGACAGGGCCACGGTGCGTCCGGGCGCCGCCTTGGACTTCTTGAACAGGGAGAAGCTGAGGTCGATGAAGAAGCTCGCGGCGCCGGTCTTGTCGAGGACGGCTCCGTAGATGGTGAACAGCACGATGTAGGTTGCGGCCACGTCCAGTGGGATGCCGTAGAAGCCGGAGGCGTCGTTGTACAGGGCGTTGACGATCTGGTCGAAGTTCTGCCCGGCGTGCGAGCCCGGCCAGTTCACGGGGATGTAGGCACCGTAGTAGCTGTAGAGGAAGAAGACGATGCAGAAGATCGGCAGGATGAGGCCCGTGGTGCGGCGGGTGGCTTCGAGGATGAGCAACAGCAGGACTCCGCCCATGACGACGTCGAGCGTCGTCAGAGATCCCTGCCGGTTGAGGAACTCGTTGAATCCGCCGGAGAAGAACGGCAGCACCGGGTAGGCGCAGGTGAGGAAGGTGCCGACGACGAGCACCCAGTCGATGATCGAAGGGTTGTCATTCTTCGCCCGTTTTTTCTTGCCCGATGTCGCCGAGGTGGCCCCCGCCGAGATCTTCGCGTCCGCACCGTCTCCCGGTGAGGCGGCCCTTGCCTGCTCAGTCGCTTCCGCGGCCCTGTCGGCCGCTTCCGCTTTGCGCCCGAACCCCGGACGGTAACAGATGAAGACCAAAGGCAGCACGAACGCGAGGAACCACATGAGGTAGAACTGGTTGCCCTGCCGCAGCGGGAAGAACACCTGGTTGAGCACGAACAGCGAGACGACGAAGCAGACGATGCCGACCCCGAGGTCGAGTCGTCGCGTCAGAGTGCGCTGCGGCAGCTCCTCATCGTATTGTGCGATGAGCTCGTCGACGTCGGTCTGCTGCGCCCGGCCTGTCGGAGCGGCCTCGGCAGTGCGTCCGGACATCCTCATCCTTCCAAATGTTCGGAGAGAGCAGGCACGATCACCGTCGATCGGCTCTGCCTCGTTCACCTCTATGTGAACTCCCTCACAATATACCGAGGCAATGACATGACCAGGTCGATCGACCGTGAGTTCGAGACCCTTGATGGGATCGTTATCCGCAGTACCGAACAATGAGACTCCGAGAGCCGCTCTCCACCTACGCCACGGCAGAGCCGGGCCGGGTAGATTGACGGTATGAGCAAGCTTCAGCGTGCCTTCGACGCCCATCTGCATATCGTCGATCCGAACCATCCGCTGATCGAGAACAACGGGTATCTGCCCGATCCGTTCACGGTCGCCGACTACCGGGCGCGGCTGCAGAGCCTGCCCGAGGTCGGAGTCGAGGTCGCCGGAGGTGCCGTCGTGTCCGGATCGTTCCAGGGCTTCGACCAGGGGTACCTCATCGAGGCTCTGCGTGAACTCGGCGGCAGCTTTGTCGGCGTCACCCAACTGCCGACCGAGACCACCGATGATCAGATCCGACGCCTCGACGAGGCGGGGATCAAGGCACTGCGGTTCAATATCGCCCGCGGCGGTTCGGCCACGCTGGATGCTCTCGACAGCTTCGCCCGGAGAGTCCATGATCTCGTCGGCTGGCATGCCGAGCTCTATATCGACGCCCGCACCATCGACGAGGATCTCGCCGAACGCATCGCCTCACTGCCGGCGGTGAGCATCGACCATCTGGGCATGCATGAAGACGGCCTGCCCACCCTGCTGCGCCTCGTCGAAGCCGGGGTGAAAGTCAAGGCCACCGGTTTCGGCCGGGTGGAGCTCGACCCCGCCGAGGTGGTCCGCCGCATCGTCGACACCGACCCCAGTGCGCTGATGGTGGGCACGGATCTGCCGTCGACTCGGGCTCGCCGTCCCTTCGTCGACGCTGATTTCGCGCTCCTTCGCCAGGTGCTCACTCCTGCCGAAGCGAATGCTGTGTTCTGGTCCAACGCGGCCCAGTTCTACGGCCTCGAACCCGAAGCGACCGAGTAGGCAGTCATCTGCACCAAGTAGCATGTGTCCAATGAGTTCACATCAGTCGAATCTCGCCTCCACTCTGCACAATCTCGACGGTCGCAGCTACGGCAATCTCAAACAGATCCGCGGCCGCTACAGCTTCGGACCGGTCACCGTGTTCATCGACCGAGTCCAGGCCGACCCGTTCGCCTCCCCGTCGAAGGTCCGGGTCCGGATCGACCGCGCTGATGCGCAGTTCCCCCTGGATCTCACCACCGAGCGTGCCGATCGGATCGCCGCGTCCGACTATCTGCTCCGTGCCGGAAACCAGGTGCTCTCGGAGCTCAAGCAGCGTGCGCTCATCCTCGGCCACCCCGGGCAGGAGATCCTCGAGAGGACGAACATCCTCATCGACGACGCCGGTTTCGAGGCACGACTGCTGGTCAATCTGCCCGCCCGCGGTCGCCGCATCCTCGGCCACCAGGCAGCCGACATCCTCACCCGCGATCTGCCCGAGTTCGCCGAACGGCTCTTCCTCTTCGACCGCTGGTCCGACGCGGACGCGCACAACCCGACTGCCCACCGACTCGCCGACCACGTCCGACTGCACCGGGATCAGCTGGAACTGCGCAGCCACCTCGGCGAGGCGGGACTCATCGGTTTTGTCGGAAACGGTGCGGTTCTGCCGCGGACGTCCGGGGATTCGGACTTGCCGATGAAATCCTCGGATGCGATCGCCTTCACCTCCCCTCCCGAACTCGAACACACGGTCGATCTCTCAAGCGGTCGCAGCGTCACCGGTATGGGCATTCCACGCGGAGTCACCGTCATCGTCGGCGGCGGCTATCACGGGAAGTCGACGATTCTGCGCGCGCTCGAACGCGGCGTCTACCCGCATATCGCAGGCGACGGGCGCGAATGGGTCATCAGCGACCCGACTGCCACCTCCATTCGTGCCGAGGACGGTCGCGCCGTGGCCGGCGACGACATCTCGGCGTTCATCAACAACCTACCGTCGGGCACTGACACGAGATTCTTCTCGACAACGAATGCCAGCGGATCGACCTCGCAGGCGGCCAACCTCGTCGAAGCGGTCGAGGCCGGGGCACGTACTCTGCTCATCGACGAGGACACCTCGGCGACGAACTTCATGATCCGCGACGAGCGTATGCGCGCGCTCATCCCTGCGAAGCGGGAACCGATCACCCCGTTCGTCGACCGCGTCCGTCCGCTGTTGACCAGGCAGGGAGTGTCGACGGTGCTCGTCGCCGGCGGCTCGAGCGCGTTCTTCGAAGTCGCCGACCACGTCATCGCCCTCGACGCCTATGTGCCCAGCGAAGTCACCGAACAGGCGCACGACCTCGTCGGGGTCACCGCCGCCGACCTCGACCCGGCTGCAGCCGACTCAGACACCCCTGCCGACCTCAACCGCGGCACCGAGACCGTTTCAGACTCCCCGGCTTTCACCGCCGCACCGCGTGTGCCGACGCCGAAGGCGCTGCGTCCTGCGTCGAAGACGAAGTCGGCCCGCGCAAAGGGGTCCGACCGGATCCAGTTCGGCCGCGATTTCATCGACCTCATGGCCATCGCCCAACTCGTCGACGCTCAGCAGGCATCGGGAGTGGCCGAGACCCTCGAGTACCTTGCGGAGATCTTCGACGGACGGACTTCGCTCACCGAAGCGTTGGCGGAGGTCGAGGACATGCTCGATGCTCAGGGCCTCGACGGAATCACGGGGCATCGCGATCACCCTGGCCATCTGACCCGGCCACGCCGGCAGGAGATCGCCGCCGCTCTCGATCGGTACCGGGGATTGAGCCTCGAACGCTGAGCCCTACCGCCCCAGCAGCTCCTCCAGCTCCGCGGGGGCTCCCACCGGCAGTGAGCACGAGGTGCCCCGGCACACGATCGCCGTCCCCGCGGGGACTTCGACCTCACGGCCGTCCGGTCCCGGCACCCCGGTCGAGGTCGTGAGCAGAGTCAGCGACGGATGCTTGGCGGCGATGTCCCGCAGCGCATCGTCGGCGGTGGCGACTCGCACAGGCGACAGGGCTCGCTCGGCCTGCCACAGAGCGTGGCCGCACCCGCGCGGAGCCTGTCCGGCGAGGGCCCGGTAGACCCCGAGCAGCCGATCCCGGACCTCCATCAGCCGCCCGGTATCCAGCGCGGCGCCCTGACCCGATCGCTCTGCCCCACCGGGTTCCGAATCACCGGTTGCCGCCGTTTCGACGCCGAGTTCGGCGAGCAGCAGCACCGCCTCGGCGGCCGCCGATCGTCCCGACGGCACGGTGTTGTCGACGGGGTCCGCGGACTTCACATCGATGATGCCGTCACCGAGCGAATCGACCGCCTCGAAGACCCCGTCCTCCTTTTCGGAGGTGAAGAGGTGCAGCATCGTCGCACCGAGGTCGACGAGGTCCTCCACCGTCACCGAGGCGGCCCCGCCCGACAGCTGCCGGACCGTGATCCCAGCGGTGATGAGTTGCGCCCAATCGGCGAGCCCGCCCCGCCCGGGCCCCGGCTCTCCGTCGGTGAAGCTGCGCCGCACCTCGAATCCGGCTGCGTCGGCCGAATCGGAGGCCCCCGCCGAATCCGGTGTCCCAGCATCCTCGAACCGGTCATGCATCGCCGTCCAGAACCGCACCGCGGTCCTCCCCCACGCTGCCCCCGTGGCGTTGCCCACCGTCGACTGTGCAGCGTCGTCCGGATCCGCGGCGTCTTCCGCCGCCGCGGCAGCATCATCCGCACCACTGGATTCCTCTGCTTCGACACCCTTGTACAGGGCCGCCTCGGCGAGGGCAATGATGGCCAGGGAATTCCATTCGGTGATGATCTTGTCATCCCGGGCCGGCTGCGGACGGCGAGCGCGAACGGAGTCGAGCACCTCGCGTTGCCGCCGTGTCTCCTCGATGGCCCAGGGCGCGGGATGGTCGGCGTCGAAGGGGACGTCCTCCATGCCGAGCCAGTCGATGATGCGCACGGCCGCGACCACCTGGCCGGACAGCTCGCCCCCGGCCGGCGAATCGACGAGCCCGAGCAGGCCCGCCTGCCCCGCCTCGGCGAATTCCTCGGGGGTGAAGACGTAGGCCGCGCCCTCTTCGGAGACTCCCGAAGAGTTGAGCGAATCCGCGTCGAGAGCGGCGATGAACCCGTCATCGGTCGACAGGTCGCTGATCAGGAAGTTCGCGGTATCGGCGATCTCGCGTTCGGCCAGGGCCAGCCATTTCGAGCCCGGGTCGAGGGCGCGTTCCACCTTCGCCCACGCGACGACGGCGCGCAGATAGAGGGCGTTGTCGTAGAGCATCTTCTCGAAGTGCGGCACGAACCACTGCCGATCGACGCTGTAGCGGGCGATCCCGCCGCGCACCTGGTCGCGCATGCCGCCGCTGGCGATCCGCGCGAGCGTGCTGCGCACCGCGATGAGGCAGTCGAGGACGAGGTCGCCGGTCAGGTGGCCGTCGGCGCCGAGCCAGTCGAGCCGGCCCTCGGCCCGGACCCGATCCACCGGGTGTTCGTCGCCCGATTCCTCGTTCGCCGAGGCGGTTCCAGCGCTTCCCGAGCTCGCCGAGGCGGCGTTGCCCGCTCCCCTGTTCGCCGAGGTGGTCCCGCCCAAACGCACGAACGCGGCCAGAAGCTGAAGGACGTTCATCATCGGCGGGAACTTCGGGGCACCGCCGAATCCGCCCCACGCCGGATCATAGGAATCGAGGAGGGCAGCGGCGGCGGAATCGAGCTCATCGGGGCTCAGGGACTCCGCGGCCGCCTCGGCGGGGAGGGCGCTGGTCACGGCATCGGCCATCTCGGCCAATCCGCGGTCCATGCGCGCGGTCATCTGGTCGACTTCGTCGCGGCGGTCGGTCCACGTAGCGGACACGGCCGAGAGCACCTGCGTGAACGCGGGCAGGTTTCCCCGCGGTGCGGGCGGGAAGTAGGTGCCGGCATAGAAGGGACTGCCGCTCGGGGTGGCGAAGATCGTCATCGGCCATCCGCCCTGACCGGTCATCGCCTGCAGCGCGTTCATGTAGTAGGCGTCGACGTCCGGCAGCTCCTCCCGGTCGATCTTCACCGGAACGAAGCGGTCGTTCATCAGCGCCGCGACTGCTTCGTCTGCGAAGGATTCGTGTGCCATGACGTGGCACCAGTGGCAGGTGGAGTACCCGATCGAGATGAGGAGGGGGACGTCACGGCGGGCCGCCTCGGCGAGGGTCTCCTGTGACCACATCCGCCAGTCCACGGGATTGTCGGCGTGCGCGCGCAGGTAGGGGCTGGTCGAGGTGGCGAGTTCATTCGGCATGCCCCCCAGCGTCTCACTTCGCGCGACGACGTGCGAGGGCAACCGCAGCCCGCACAACAAGGCAACTGGTTTTCATGGAAGTATGGGGGCCATGAGTTCGACCCCGAAAGAGCCTTCCGATACCGCCGCTTCGCAGGCTTCTCAGGCCGCACCCGCGCCACAGCCAGCGCCCGCACCTATGGATGACAAGGGCCTGAACCTCACGGTCGCCGCCTTCGTCGTATTCATCGTGACGTGGGTCGGCGCGAGGTCGGCAGGCGCAGCCGAGTCGTCTGCGGATCTCACCGGACCCGATCTCGGCCTCCTGCAGGTCGTGCTCATCCTCGTGGCCGGCGCAGCCGCTGTCGCCGTCGGCCGGAGCCTGAAGTCGATTTCGCGTGGCGTCTTCATCGTCATCACGGTCGTCTACTTCACGCTCGCGGCTCTCACGTCGATCTTCACCGACCAGTTCACGAGCCTCGACATCGAATCACGATTCTTCGCGATCCTCCGACTCGTCCTCTATATCGCCGACGTGGTCTACCCGCTCGTCATCGCCCAGGTTCTCGCCGTCACGGTCTCACGAGTCGTGACTCCACCCGGAGACTCGGACGACGCCGTTGCCGGACTCGCCGCGAGGACGGCCCGCCGCGGCAAAACTGCCGCAATCGTCCTGTTCGCGGCGGTCGCCGTCGTCATCGTCGCCTGGATTCTGCGGCTGCCGATCACGACGGCACCGCTGCTCATGAACTTCGGTGAGGTCGTCTTCGCCGTCGCCGCAGCCATCGGCTCGGTCGCAGCGGTCTACGCTCTTCGAGCGGTCGCGGTCGCACGTTCGCTGCCGGCCCCGGCGCCGGCTGTCGGGCCGGACCCACATCGCCGCCGTCCCCGGCTGGCCCACGTCCTCACGTTCCTCGCCATTGCCGGCGGCCTCTGGTTCTGCCTGCAGTATACCCTCGTCGCGGTCGAGTTCGGGGCCGCGCTCGACCTCCCTTACCCGTCCGGTCCTGCAGGCATGCTCCTGTTCACGATCGGAAGCTTCGTCCTGGCGATCGTCACCGTCGATGCCGTGACCTCCCGACGATCGAAGCCCAGCAGACGCCCGGCATGACCTTTCCACCCTTCCCGGCGGCACAACGATGAGCACATGGCGGCGTCAGTCCTCGTCACTGCCCGGCGAGACTGCATCGCCCGCCCTGCGGTCCCTCTTCCCCCGCGCCCGACATTCTTCTACACTATGTAGAACTCAGCGGGGAGGGAACCGATCCCGGTGACCGCCGCTGCGGGACAGGAGAACGACAATGAGCGCCGAACCATCATGGACTCTCGATGCCAAGGACTGCTGGGAGCTCCTGCGGTCCACCTCCCTCGGCCGCCTGGCCGTCATCGGCGTCGAGGGCCCGGAGATCTTCCCGGTGAACTTCACCATCGAACATTCCGCACTCGCCATCCGCACTGGAGACGGCACCAAGATCGAAGCAATCCGCGACCATCCACGCGTCGCCTTCGAGATCGACGGCGTCGAGGATGAGACCGCGTTCAGCGTCGTCGTCAAGGGCGACGCGAAGGAGATCAACGCTCCTGACGAGCTGCGCGACACCGTCTCCCTCGACCTCTCCCCGCTGCAACCAGGAACGAAGAATCACTTCGTCCGAATCCTCGCCGAGGAGGTCACCGGCCGCCGCTTCCCCGTGACCGATCCCTCAACCTGGAGGTCAGCGCTCAGCGACGCATCACGCGCCCCGCACGAGTGACCGGTGCTGCCGGTTCACGGTCGGCGGGGAGACTCACACTCGGTCGTCAGAGGGCTTCGACGACTTCGACGAGGCGGTCGGGGGCGTTGGTGATGATGCCGTCGGCGCCGACGTCGATGGCCCGTTCCATCTCGCCGAGGTCGTCGACGGTCCACACCAGACTCGTCATTCCGAGCTCGTGGATGGCGGTGAGGAAGTCCTCGTCGGCGGCGCAGAATTCGGGGTTGACCTGGTCGACCCAGTCGGCGAAGTCCTGGAGTTCGTCCGGGCAGGGGCGGCCGAGCACGCCGACCGGGATCTCCGGGGCGAGCGTGTGGAACTCGGCGACGAATGCCCAGTTCGCGGACTGGACCACGAGCATGCCCGCGGCCAAGGCCCGGTCGAGATAATTCGGCACGGCACGCAGGGCGGCCACGATCGCCTCGGCGATTCCGGGATACATTTCGGGATGTTTGACCTCGAGCAGCAGACCGGTGCGGGTGTCGTGGGCGAGGGTGAGCACCTCGGCGAGGCGGGGTACGCGGACACCTGCGAATTCCTCGCCCCTCCAGCTCCCCGCGTCGAGCGTGGCGATCTGGGCGGCATTCATGCCCGCGATGCTGCGGTCTTCGCGATTCGGGTACAGGGCGCGGGCGTCGGTGGTGCGGTCGACGGTGGTGTCGTGCATGATCACGAGCTCGCCGTCGGCGCTCATGTGGACGTCGGTTTCGATCATGTCCGCGCCCTGATCGATGCCGGCAATGAACGCAGGGATCGTGTTCTCCGGCCAATCGGCCGACGCACCACGGTGTGCGATGACCAGGGGCGGGACCCGGACTCGGGCAGAATCGATGACATTGTCGGCGGCGCCGGCGTTGAGGTCGCGGGATGAGGGATCGGAAGTGGGTGTGGCGAGGGTGATGGGCATTTCAGAACTCCTCCACGGAGACTGCGGGTGGCGTTGCTCAGCTGCTGCTTAGGCGACCGAACGATGAGTACTAGGGCGCCCAGATTAGGCGGCCTGTGCAAGTTCCGGGTGATGCGCGGGTAGACGGGACGTGAATCCTCGCGGAGTCCGCGCGGGGACTGCGATCATCCGGTACAGCCAACGGCTTAGATTCATGAAGTTCGCATCAGGTAACCCTCAGTAAGTCTCGTTTACCGTCATCAGCCGTATCTCTCTTGAAGCAAATGAGCACTTGAATTAACGATTATGACGGATATGATCATCTTGTGAACCAACGCACAACGCCGTCGACATTTCTCGATCCCATCGACCGCACGATCATCGACATCCTTCACCGGGACGGTCGAGCACCGTGGTCCAGAGTCGCCGAGCAGCTGGACGTTTCCGCCGCTACGGTCCGCCGCCGATACGAAGCAATGCATTCGACAGGCACCATTCGCGTCGTCGGGGCCACCGATGTTGCCCGACTCGGAATGGGGATGCCCGTCTTTCTGCGGTTGTCCAATGCCCACGCGGACCTCCCGGAGCTCGTCTCACGCCTCCGCACTCGGCCAGAGGTGCGCTTCTTCGCGACGCTCCTCGGAAGCGTCGACATCACCGCGGAGATGGTGTTGCCCGAGGGGACGGACTATGGCCGGCTAGTCGGCGAGATCACCGAAGGCACTTCTGCGACTGCTGAAAGCCTCCTCATCACTCATGCCTTCGCTTCGGGCCAAGATTGGGCTCCTCCGCGTGAATCTGCCGACCCCACACGTCTGGCTCCGATCGAAACCGAGCCGGCGCCCCACATCGACCTGACGGATTCCGAGGCCAAGGTGCTCGGGATGCTCATGCATGACGGCCGGACTGGCCTCGGCGCTCTGGCCACTGCGATCAGCAAGTCGGAGAACACCGCCGCTCGCATCATCGACCAACTGCATAGGTCCGGGGTTCTCGACTTCCGTATCCTCGTCGAACCGGTTCACTATGGCTTCACTACCGAGTTCTTTCTGTGGCTGGAAGTCGAACCACGCTTCCTCATGGAAACTGCATCAACTCTCGCCGAACACCCTGCGACGAAGTACCTCACCGCCACCACGGGCCGGTCAAACCTGGTCGGTCAGTTCATCGTCCGCGATCGAGCCGAGCTTTTCCGGTTCTCCACACAGGTACTCGCCTCAATGCCAGGCATTCGCACGGCAGACATCTGCGTCCAGACAGCAGTGCACAAACGGGTCTGGACAACACTCGAGAACGGCCGGTACGCAACCGATGGACAACCGCTCGACCCCCTTGAGTATCTCCAACCCCGTCGGTGAGAGATGGGGCCTGCAGTCGCGGGAAAATGCGCCGAGCCTCAGCGCTGCCACAGCGCCATCCATTGGCACCCGCCTCAAACAGCTGCGAAGCACAACCAAACAACAAACCAGAGGAGACGGAAATGACCTCACTACCTACTGATATGACAACGACAGCGCCCTGGCAATGGCCTGAAGAGACTTGGCGGAGAGAGGTCAACCGTGTTCGCGCAGGACGCAAGCTCGTCCACGGCGATCCTGCTCGACGTTGGCCGAACGCTGCGAAGTGCGCCGTGCTCATCTCTTATGACTCTGACCACGAAACTCCATACCTTCGCGACGGCCAGACCTCACCGGGTTCGTTAGCACAGGGAGAGTATGGCAGCCGCTCGGCAGTGCCGCGAATACTGGAAATGCTCGCGCGCCACGAGGTGCCGACAAGCTTCTACGTACCCGCCGTCTCCGCCCTGCTGCACCCTCAAGACATCGACGCCTACGTGGCAGGCGGACACGAGGTCGCCGTACACGGATGGATTCACGAGCGCAATACACAGTTGCCCTATGAGGCAGAGCTCGACCTCATGGGGCGAGCAGCTGACACACTCGAGAAGCTCAGTGGCACTCGGCCGATCGGCATCCGCACCCCGTCCTGGGACTTCTCACATTCGACGCTCCATGTCATCAAAGAACTCGGCCTCGTCTATGACTCCTCTCTTATGGCCGATGATGAACCTTACGAACTCGACGCCGACGGCACACCGACCGGAATCATCGAGATCCCCGTCGAGTGGGTCAGAGATGATGCACCCTACTTCATGATGGATCGCTTCGGGGGCCTTCGACCCCATCTGTCGCCCTACGAAGTCGAGCGGATCTGGATAGACGAATTCGAAGCCGCCTATACCGCCGGCAGCATGTTCGAACTCACTCTGCATCCGCATATCAGCGGTCATCGTTCAAGGTTAGCGATGGTCGACCGGCTTCTCAGCCACATCCGGTCCTTCGACAACATTTGGTTCGGTACCCACGCTGACCTCGCCCAACACATCATCGACATGGCTCCTGGTTCCACCACAGATCTGCCGTCTGGTCGATCCTGACTTCTGTCCCCGACGGCATCAACGACGTGCCGTCACTTTCGCGAAAGCATAGGCCCAGAAATGTCCACTGCACCACAGACCAATCAACCACACGAGACAAAGCTGTCCCCAAAGGGCCGCAAGGCGCTGCTCGCTGGAGCCGTCGGCAACACTGTCGAGTGGGTCGATTGGGCAATCTATACGACCTTCTCGTCCGTCTTCGCCGTGCACTTCTTCCCGGCCGGCGACCCAGCGGTCGCTCTCCTGTCTACCCTGGCGGTCTTTGCTGTCGGCTTCATCATGCGGCCGATCGGAGCTGCGGTTCTCGGCAACTTCGCCGACCGACACGGTCGAAAGAAGGGAATGGCACTGACCATCGGCCTGATGGCGGGCGCCTCGGCCATCATCGCCATCACCCCCGACTACTCGATGATCGGTATCTTCGCACCGATCATCCTCGTGCTCGCTCGTATGCTCCAAGGGTTCTCCGCCGGAGGCGAATTCGGTGCTTCCTCGGCTTTCATGGTCGAGGCCGCTGCACCTCAACGCCGTGCATTCGCTGGTTCATGGCAGCAGGTTTCCGTGGGGGCGGGCAGCCTCTTGGCCGCCGGAATCGGAGCGGTCATCACTTCGGCGCTCGATTCTGAGGCCCTCGACTCTTGGGGATGGCGTCTCGCTTTCGCCCTCGGTGCGCTACTGGGCTTGTTCGGCCTCTGGCTGAGGTCCAATGTGGCCGAGTCAGAGTCTTTCGAAGCGGTCAAAGCCGAGAAGTCGACAGATGAGCCGAAGCGCTCATACCTAGCGATGTTCACGCAACACCCCGGTGCTGTCGCACGCGTCTTCGGAATCACGATCGCCGGCACGCTGCTCTACTACATCTGGGTCTCCTACCTGCCTACCTACGCGCATGTCGCGACAGGGTTGCCGCTCAATCAGGCGCTGACCGCGAATTTCATTGCCATCGCCTATTTCATCTGCGCGCTTCCTTTCGTCGGTCTCCTTTCGGACAAAATCGGTCGGAAACCGACGATGTCGGCTTTCGCTGCTGGATTCCTTGTTTTGGCGTTCCCCTTGCTCAATTTCCTCGACAACAATTTCTGGATCTTCCTTGTTGTCGAACTCATCGGTATGACGCTGCTGCTCGGATATTCCGCCAACTGCGCCGTGATCATGGCGGAACAGTTCCCACCCGAGGTCCGAGCCACCGGTATCGGCCTCCCCTACGCCCTCGCAGTAGCTATCTTCGGAGGCACCGCTCCATACATCATCACGTGGATGAACGACATCGGAGCTGGGGACAAGGTATGGATCTACTGTGCTGTCGCCGCTGCCATCGGCCTCGCTGTCTATCTCACAATGCCTGAGACAAAGGGAAAGAAGCTCGTATGACACCGTTCGCACCACATGTTCTGATCACCGGTGCCGCCAGCGGCATCGGCCGGGAGATCGCCCGCACCTACGCCACTCGTGGGTCTCGCCTCACCCTCGTCGACTTCGATGAGGCTGCCCTGAGAGCATTCTGTGACGAGCTTCGCCGAGGAGGCACAGAAGCCACCCCGATCATTGCAGATCTGCGCGACCCATCTGCCCTCACCTCGGTGGTGGAAACTTCGTTCGCGATCGCTCCGGTACATGTACTCGTCAACTCCGCAGGTGTCTATCCTGCAGTTCCGTTTCTCGACATCACCGCAGAAGTATGGGACGCCGTGCAGGCGATCAACGTTCGCGCTCCTCAACTGCTGACTGTCGAGTTCGCCAAACAGGTACGCCGTCTCGACCAGGAGATGCCTCCCGGTCTTCCTGCCGTCGTCAATATCTCCTCTGGAGCGGCACTGCGTGCACGCCCTGGAGCCGCACCGTACTCGACGTCGAAGGCGGCCGTCGAGATGGTCACCCGAGCAAGTGCTCTCGAACTCGGTGAGTTCGGCATTCGCGTCAATGCCGTCGCGCCCGGCTTCGTCGTCGTCGACAGCGAGCTCAACAGACTCACCGACGACTATGTCGAAGCAGTATCCATCAACCCACTGGGGCGTAAGGGACGGGCTGATGACATCGCGCGAGCTGTACTCTGGCTCGCGTCCGCAGACGCCAGCTGGGTGACCGGAGAGATAGTGCGCGTCGATGGCGGCTCTGCAGCCGGCGCACTCCACCTCCCTCTGCACTGGCCTGAGACTCGCACGGAGATCGAGTCCGAACTGCACACAGCGAATATCTCCCACTTCGGTGGCAGTGATAATGAGAAAGAGGACCGCAACTAGTGACCACAGAAACACCAGCGCCATCTGAAATCTACACAGTCGTCGGCGGCGGCGCGATTGGCGGAACGCTCGCCGCACACATCGCCTTGGCCGGTCATCCGGTCCAGATCGTCGATGCGGACACCGAACACGTTGCTGCAATCCGCAGCTCGGGACTGAAGATCGAGGGGCCCGAGGAATCTCTGAGTGTCGACCTTCCTGCGTTCGACCCCGTCGATGCACCCGAGGAACTCGGTCCCGTTCTGCTGGCCGTGAAATCCCAGGCAACTTCTTCGGCAATGGAGTGGATTGCGCCTCGACTGCGAGAAGACGGTTACGTCGCCTCACTGCAGAACGGCCTCAACGAGGCTGCCATCGCCGAACACATCGGGATCGAACGCACTGTCATCGCCTTTGTCGACCTCTTCGCCGATGTCCTCCAGCCTGGCGTGATCAAGGACGGTGGTATCGGAACCATCGCTTTCGGAGAGTTCTCCGCGGAGTGCGCCGATAGGGAATGCAGTTCGCGTACTCCAGAGAGAGCTGAAGCGAACCTCCAAGCAGACGGAGTCATTCGGCCGAGGGTCGAAAAACTCGCTGCCGACCTTGCACATTGGGGCAGGCCGATTGTCAGCGGCAACGTCTCCGGCTTCCTCTGGTCCAAGCTCGCCTTCGGGGCGATGCTCACCGCAACTTCGCTCGTCGACGAAGACATGGCTTCGGTCGTGGATTCGAATCGTGCCACGATGCTCGGTCTGGCACGTGAAGTGTATGCAATCTCCGACGAGCTCGGCATCCGGCTCGAGAGCTTCGACGCCTTCACCCCCGACGACTACCGGGATGGAAGGCCCGAGCGAGTCGTCGAATCGGCGTTCGACTCCCTCTGTCGATGGCTCGAGGGACAGACAAAGACACGCTCGGGGATCTGGCGCGATATCAACGTCCGCAAACGCCCGACCGAGGTGCCGTCGCAGTATGAACCGGTCATCGCGATCGCGTCAGAGCAGGGAGTTCTTACCCCGCGACTGAGAACGTTGGTCGATGTCATCGGGGAACTCGAACGCGGCGAGGTGCTTATGGGCCCCGAGCTGCTCAAACGGATCTCTTAGGCTCAGACACGATCCGCTTCCAGGCAACTGAACTGCAGAAGAAATCGGTGGTCGCGGAGCCGAGGGCCTCGCCCGAGCGGTTGCGCGGCCACCGATTTGCGCTTTTTCGCAAGTACGCGGGTTTACAAAGTTCCCGGCCTTTCGGCACCTCGGGTTGCCTGAACAGGCCCCGCACTCCCACTGCTCGGTGCCAAGTGGCAGACTGGGAGTAACCACGGACGGAGTTCTCGCGTTCCGCACCTCCGATCCTCTCCAGCACAATTGCCGAAGGAGGCGCAGTTCGATGGAGTTGCTCCAAAGTGTGTTTGACAGTGTCAGCGGAGTGTCGTCATACGTCCTCGTCGCTGTTCTCATCCCCACTGGTCTGTATTTCACTATCCGCACGGGAGCGGTGCAGGTCCGCCTGCTGCCCGAGATGTTCCGCACCCTGACCGAGCCGGGCGGACGGGATTCCGAGGGCAACCGGAACATTTCGCCGTTCCGCGCCTTCTCGATCTCCGCGGCCTCGCGGGTGGGAACGGCAAACATCGCCGGTGTTGCTTTGGCGATCTCGCTCGGCGGACCGGGTGCGATGTTCTGGATGTGGCTGACGGCCATCGTCGGCGGCGCCACGGCCTTCGCCGAATCCGCCCTCGGCCAGCTGTACAAGCTCAAGGACGGCCCGAACTTCCGCGGCGGTCCCGCGTACTACATCAAGCACGGGCTGAACATGAAGTGGCTCGGGCTGGTCTTCGCCGTCATCGTCGCCATCACCTACGGCATCGTGTTCAACTCGGTGCAGTCGAACTCCATCGTCGACGCTGTCGGCGCATCCTTCGGAGTCGAGAGTTCGGACGGCGTCTTCGCCGCGGTCGCGGGTGCGATCATCGCCGTCGCCGCGTACCTCATCTTCGCCGGCGGCGCCAAGCGCATCTCGAACATCTCTGCCTATCTGGTGCCGATCATGGCCGGCCTCTACCTCATCGTCGGCATCATCGTCGTGGTGATGAACATCGGTGCCGTGCCGTCGATGATCGCCACGATCGTCACCGACGCGTTCAGCATGGATTCGATCGCCGGCGGCACGCTGGGGTCGATCATGCTCATCGGTGTTCAGCGCGGCCTGTTCTCCAATGAGGCCGGTATCGGTTCGGTGCCGAACGCCGCGGCCACCGCCTCGGCGTCGCACCCGGCCAAGCAGGGCTTCGTGCAGGCGCTGGGCGTGTACTTCGACACGATCCTCGTCTGCTCGATCACCGCGTTCATCATCCTGCTGTCGAACCCGGAGTACGGCAGCTCCGCCGAGGGCATCCAACTCACGCAGACGGCGTTGAGCGGCCAGCTCGGGCAGTGGGCGATCCACTTCCTCACGCTGGCAATCTTCCTCTTCGCGTTCTCGTCGATCCTCGGCAACTACTACTACGGCGAAGCGAACATCGAGCATCTGACGACGAACCGCGTCGCCCTGCGCGTATATCAGGTCATCGTCATGGTCGCGGTGTTCATCGGCGCGATCGCCGCCCTCGACCTGGTGTGGACTGCGGCCGATATCTTCATGGCGATCATGGCACTCATCAACCTCTTCGCCCTGCTCATGCTCTCACCGCTGGTGTTCTCAATGCTGAAGAACTACCAGCAGCAGCGCAAAGCCGGCTTCGAACCGGTGTTCCGCCGCGGGGATCTGCCGACGTTCAAGCGCATCAACACCGAAGTCGCCGCCTGGGACGGCACCGATGAGGTGACCACGACGAAGTTCTGGCATGACCGCGGGAAGAAGGTCCGCTCCGACGACGAGTGAGGTTGCCGAACAGCAGTCGACAACGCACATCGGGCGCTCCCTGTCGGGGCGCCCGATGTGTTTTCATTCCCCAAGGTCCGCAAGCAGTCCCCCGACCCTCAGGAGGTCCCGTTGAGTATCGATCGCGCTGAGCTGGCGAACGCCCTCGCCGAGGCGACCGGATGGTCGGTCACGGCCGATCCCCACCGAGGTCTGTGGAGACGCAGAAGGGGTCCGGCGGCGCGACTGCGGCACCGGACCCCTTCTGTGCTGATGCGCTCACTCCGCAGGGAGTATCAGACGGGCACAAAGCATCAGCGACCGAATTCATTGCGTATGGGGAGTCACCGACCGGCTGGAGTGAAGTCAGTGCTGCCGACGAACTCCGGACGCGGTTTCGGCGCTGCGAACGGTTCCACACACGTGTTCTCCAACGAGTTGTACACGATGAAGATATTCGAGCGCGAGAACGGAGTGACGTTGCCGTTCGACGCATGCATGCAGTTGGAGTCGAACATGATCGCTCCGCCGGCCGCTCCTTCGAGCACGTCGATGCCGTATTCGTCGGCGAAGTCACTAAGAGTCTGACGATCCGGGGTGCCCGCACCCTGCATGATAAGTGACTTCCGGTAGTTGTCCTCGGGAGTGCCTCCCACGCAGCTGATGTAGCGCTTGTGCGAACCGGGCATGATCATCAGCGGGCCGTTGAATGAGTAGTTGTCCGTCAGCGACAGCGAAAGACTCACCGCGCGCGGAGTGGGCATTCCGTCCTCAGCATGCCAGGTCTCGAAGTCCGAATGCCAGGAGAACTCCTTGCCGACGAACCCCGGCTTGTAGTTGATCCGGCTCTGATGGATATATACATCAGTACCGAGGATCTGACGTGCACGATCGACTAAGCGCGGATCGTTCGCGATCTTTCTGAAGATCTCATTGGTGCGATGAATGTCGAATATCGACCGGACCTCGTCGGACTCGGCTTCGACGACGGTACGCTCATCGGCCTTCACCTCCGGGTCGCGTGAAAGCCTTTGAAGCTCGTCGGTGAAGAGTTTGAGCTCTTCGCTTGTGATGAGCTGATCGATAGTCAGATAGCCCGTGTCCTCGAAGTGCTTGAGATCAGCCGCCTCGAGGGGGCCGCCTTCGGGAGAGCCGAAGACGATCGGACCCGTGCGCGGGAGAACCTCTGTGGTCTCACCGGAGCGAGTCGGATAGAGATCTGTAGTTGCGGTCGCAGCTGACACTGCTGTCATCATTTCTCCTTCCTTCGCTATGTGCCGTCTGCCGGGGCGGTGCCGAGACTGCTCATCGCCTCCGCAGATCGGGCTGTGCGACCACCGTAACAGGAGGACATAGTCCCCGGTACCCCGGCCAGAGCCAGGACAGAGAGACCGGCACCGCGGAGCCATCCACCAGCGATGGATCGTTCCGAAAGTGCCGGTCTTTCATGTGACGGTCAGCGTTTGACCGATTTCGAGGTGGCCCCGGTCGCCCAACTTACCTGGCTGAAGGTCACACGGTAGGTCTTCTTGCTCTTCGACTTCACCTTGTAGGTGGCCTTCCCCTTCTTCGCGGAAACCGTCTTGAGCGTCTTCCACTTGCTGCCGGACTTGACCTGGAACTTCACCTTCGGGTTGTACTTGATCTTGCCGTAATGCCCCGGGTGATAGACCTTCGTTGATGAGGTCAGAGAGACAGTCTTGCCGATGCGCTTCGACGAGAGCGACGCGTACGTCTTACCGCGAACGTAGAAGTAGCCCTTGGTGTAATCCGTGCGGGCGTACCAATAGTTGTCATACTTGTAATCGGTATAGTCTGCGTCGATTTCGGACGGCCCCATTGTGTACTTACCGAGACCCTCCGGACAGATCATTGCTCTGTCTTTGGCGGCAGGCGAGGAGTAGGTGCCGAAGTATGCCGTTGTGGAGTCTCCACTCGGACCAGCAATTTCCGTATCGACAGACCAAGAATCGACATTCCGCTTCTTATACTTCATGTAGACATCGAAGTACTTGCAGTTCGAATTTGAAATCACCATGCTGCTGGCTGAAAGTTTCGTAACGTCAAATGACATAGTCGCTGCCTCGGCGGATACTGCGGGACCGACGGCGAGAGCAAGAGCGGCAACAGACGCCACGAGGGCGCGCTTGAGGAACTTCATGGAGACTCCAACTGAAGATGGGATGGAAGGGGATGCCTGAGTCGGAGTCAACGATTGTGCAGTCGGCAATGAGAAGTCACGAAACTTGAAAGTTGTATGACCGAAGATTATCACACCTGCAGTCCGTTCGGCTACTGCTTAATCGTGCCGTTCAAGCACGCAACTCAACCACGCGCAAAAGACGGCCCGAGCGATAACGCTCGGGCCGCCTCGGCGAGGTGGTGCTCAGCCGGTTTACACCGACTCAGCAACAGGGTGCCGTATCAGTTCGCGGGTGCCGCTTCATCCTCGAGGATGAGCGGGTACACGCCGTTTTCGTCGTGGACCTCACGGCCGGTGACCGGCGGATTGAACACGCAGGCCATGCGCAGCTCTTCCTCCGCCACGACGGTGTGCTTCTCATTTCCGTCGAGCAGGTACATGACGCCATCGTGGAGCGGGTAGACCTTGCCGGTCTCCTCATCGGTCAGCGTTCCCTTACCCTGCACGCAGTACACGGCCTCGACGTGGTTCTGGTAGTGGAACGTCGAGGTGGTTCCGGCGTAGATCACGGTGTCGTGGAACGAGAATCCGACGCGCTCCTTGCCGAGCACCATACGGCGTGAGCGCCAGGTCTCGGACTTCACATCGCGGTCGGTGTCGTTGAGGTCATCGCGGTTGACTACGTACATCTGTGGTCCTTTCGCAAAAGGTCGGTGAAAGTGTTCAGGGTGGACCGCGGGCCTCCGTCTCACTTCAACGGCTCCCGTCGGCCCGGTTGGGCGATCGAGCAGGTGAGCTCGATTCCGCCCAAAGCTCGGGCCGGCGCCACTCATTGCGACGCCGGCCCGGCAGAGGTGGGATCAGGCCAGTGCGGCCTCAGCGGCGGCAGGAGCGAACTTGAGCACTCCGGCCTCGATGATGTCCAGGCCGGCCTGCAGATCGCGCGAGTCGATCGTCAGCGGCGGCATGATCTTGATGACTTCGTCATCGGCACCCGAGGTCTCGAGCAGGAGGCCGTTCTCGAACGCATAGGCGGCGACCTTCTCGGCCACCTCGATGTCTTCGAAGCAGAGTCCGGCCAGCAGGCCTCGTCCGCGGATCGATGCGCCCTCAGCCTTCTCGACGATCGTGTCGAGGCGCTGGTGGAGTTCGGCGATGGTGTCGGCGAGCTGGTTCTGGAACTCGTTGTCGGCCCAGAAGTTCTTGATGGCGGCGGTCGCGGTCACGAATGCGGGGTTGTTCCCGCGGAAGGTGCCGTTGTGCTCGCCGGGCTCCCAGACGTCGAGCTCGGGACGGAACAGGGTCAGTGCCAGCGGCAGGCCCGAGCCGGAGATCGACTTCGAGAGGCAGACGATGTCGGGCTCGATGCCGGCCTCTTCGAAGCTGAAGAACGAACCGGTGCGGCCACAACCGGCCTGCACGTCATCGACGATGAGAAGGATGTCATGCTTCTTCGTCAGCTCCGACAGGGCGCGCAGCCATTCGGCGCGAGCGGCACGCAGTCCGCCCTCACCCTGCACAGTCTCAACGATGACGGCGGCAGGCTTGTCGACGCCCGAACCGGAGTCTGCGAGGACCCTCTCCAGCCACAGGAAGTCCGGGACCTCACCGTCGAAGTAGTCGTCGTAGGGAATCTTCGAGCTGTTGGTCAGCGGGATGCCTGCGCCTTCGCGCTTCATCGAGTTGCCGGTCACCGACAGCGATCCCAGCGTCATGCCGTGGAAGGCATTGGTGAACGAGAGCATGTGCTGACGTCCGGTCACCTTGCGGGCCAGCTTGAGGGCCGCCTCGACGGTGTTGGTTCCCGTCGGTCCGGGGAACATCACGGAGTAGTCGAGTCCGCGCGGCTTGAGGATGAGATCCTGGAAGGTCTGGAGGAACTCGCGCTTGGCCGGGGTCTTCATGTCCATCGAGTGCAGCACGGCACCCGACTGCAGATATTCGATGAGCGGACCCATCACGGCCGGGTTGTTGTGGCCGTAGTTGAGCGCACCGGCACCGGAGAAGAAGTCGAGGTACTCGTTGCCGTCCTCATCCCACTGCTTGGCGCCCTGCGAACGGGCGAAGGTGGCGGGCCAGGAGCGGCAGTAGCTGCGCACAGCAGATTCGCGAGTTTCGAAGATGTCGGGCTTGTCAGATGGTGCGGGCTTAGAGCTTTCAGTCATGACTTGAGTCCTTTCGACTTCTTAAGTTGCGCGCCTGCATCGGATGCAGGCGCCGAGGCGGTGGCCGCCGCCGCTCATTGCGGGCGATCTCTTCCGCCTCCTGGCACCTGGCACGTCCAGTCCCTTGAACCAGGGGTACACGCGGTGCCGGGGTGGGGCTCGTTACAGGGGCGCGATCTCGTAGAGGTACTCGGTGTCGTGGCCGTCCGGGTACATCTCCGGAGTGAACAGCGGGCGACGGTCGTAACCGGCCCCGCGCTGGTCCGCAAATGCCTGGAACAGACGGTTGGACGCCGCGTTGTCATCGGTGATCGTCGTCTCCATGCGGAGAGCGCCGGTGCGATCGGCCAGCTCGTGGAGCATGGTCGAGGCGAGTCCGTGACCACGGAACTTCTCGTCGACGGCGACCTGCCAGATCATCAGGGTGTCCGGATTCTCCGGACGGGTGTACCCGGTGATGAAGCCGGCGGGCTCTCCGCCGATACGCGCAATCACCGAGGTGTCCGCGAAGTCGCGGCACCACAGCAGGTAGGAGTACGACGAGTTCAGATCGAGCACGGCTGTATCTTTCGCGAGCCGCCATAGATGTTGCCCGTCCTCCAGCTCGGGAGTACGGACGTCGGTTTGCGTCTTCGGTTCAGCGAGTGCGTTTCTCACGCCATTAAACCTAACGGGATGAGAATGAGCGTCAACCCCGAAACCGTCGATTTCGGGGCACTTCCGCAACCCTCACCCCGACCTACTGACATGTAACAGACCCGGCCTTGCCCATGGCATCGTTGGGATGCGACGGGGCGCTCCTTCGCGCTCATCCCGCGCCGGAGGTTCGTTATCGTTTCGTTACATTAGGGCGCAGTTGGAACAAGGGTTCCACGTGTTCCATGTCACTTCGCGTGAATTGAGACAGCAAGGATGCCTGTTCCGTCAGGGGCTGATCGGAGGCTCTGTGAGCGACTTCGAGGCGATTCCGGGGCTACGGACGAAAGTGCGCAGCGTCGACTTCGGAGCTCGACGACGTGGATCGGCCAGAGAATCCGCCCTCGGCGCACCTGCCTCAGCACTCGACGACGTTGACGGCGAGGCCGCCCATCGCCGTCTCCTTGTACTTCGAGGACATGTCCGCGCCGGTCTGGCGCATCGTCTCGATCACCTCGTCGAGGCTGACCCGGTGCTGCCCGTCGCCCCACAGCGCCATGCGGGAGGCATTGATGGCCTTACCGGCGGCGATCGCGTTGCGCTCGATGCATGGCACCTGCACGAGACCGGAGATCGGGTCGCAGGTCAGGCCGAGGTTGTGTTCCATGGCGATCTCGGCGGCGTTCTCCACCTGCTCCGGCGTCCCGCCCATCACGGCGGCCAGTCCCCCGGCAGCCATCGACGAGGCGGATCCGACCTCACCCTGGCAGCCCACCTCGGCGCCGGAGATCGAGGCCCGCTCCTTGTACAGGACTCCGATGGCCGCCGCGGTGAGCAGGAAATCGACGATGGCCCGATGCTTAGCGGGTTCTCCGCCCTCCGCCACTGCGGGAACGTAGTTGAGCGCATAGTGCAGCACGGCAGGGATGATGCCGGCCGCCCCATTCGTGGGTGCGGTGACGACGCGGCCGCCCGAAGCGTTCTCCTCATTCACGGCCATCGCGATGAGGTTGACCCACTCGAGGTAGTAGCCGGGATCCCGGTTCGGGTCCTCGGCCTTGAGCTTGAGGTACCAGTCGTGGGCACGGCGACGCACCTTGAGTCCGCCGGGCAGATAGCCCGAGCGGTCCAGGGATGCCGAAGCGCACTCCTCCATCACCGAGTAGATGTGCAACAGGCCGTGCCGGATCTCGTCGTCGTCTCGCATCGACAGTTCGTTGGCGTGCATGATCCCGGCGATCGACAGGTCGTTCTCGCGGCAGCGCCGAAGCAGCTCGCCGCCCGAGTGGAACGGATAGGGCAGCTCCTCGTCATACGACTCGAGCTCGGCGTCGACGACGGAATCCGCGACCGCGAACTCGGCGTCTCCGCTGTCGTCTGCGACGTCCGCCTCGGCGGTCTTCTCCTTGTCGAGGAATTCGGTCTCCGAGGTCACGAATCCGCCGCCCACGGAGTAGTAGGTCTCCTCGGCGAGGGTCTCTCCGGAGGCGTCATAGGCGGTCACGGTCATGGCGTTGGTGTGGCGCGGGAGGACGGTCAGCGGTCGTTTGACCATGTCATCCTCGGTGAACGCGAGTTCGACGCCGTTGCCGGTGGAATCGCCGAGGATGATCTTCCCGGTCTCGGACATCCGTGTCCGCCGGGCGGTGAGTTCGTTGGCTTCGATGAGGTCGGGGCGGCAGCCTTCGAGGCCGATGAGGATGGCGTCGAAGGTCCCGTGACCGGCGCCGGTGGCGGCCAGGGAACCGAATACGTCGACGCGCAGATCCGCCACGGATCCCAGCGAATCGCCGAGGAGGTCGATGAAGCTCGCGCCGGCACGCATCGGCCCGACGGTGTGGGAACTCGAGGGTCCGATGCCGACCGTGAAGAGGTCGAAGACACTCAATGGCATGGCAATCACTTCGTTTCTGTGGATATGCACAGCGGGGCCGACGAGAGACCGGCTCGGCCTTCTGTCGGCCCCACTGCGGGGAGGGAGAGCGTCAGAGAGAGTTCGCCTCGGCGTAGCCGGCGGCGTCCATGACCTCGCCGACCTCGGTCACGGCGACTTCGAACAGCCAGCCATCGCCGTAGGGGTCGGAGTTGAGCAGCCCGGGTGAGTCCACGGCCGCCTCGTTGATGGTGATGATCTCACCGGTCACCGGGGTGTAGAGGTCGGACACGGACTTCGTGGATTCGACCTCACCGCAGGTCTCACCAGCGGTGATGGTGTCGCCGACCTCGGGCAGGTCGACGTAGACGACCTCGCCGAGGGCATCGGAGGCGACGGCGGTGATGCCGACTTTGACGGTCTTGCCGACGAGCTCATCGGCCTGGCCGTCGACCCATTCGTGTTCGGCGGAGTAGGTGAAGTTCTGCGGGAGCGGGGGCAGCTGTGCCATATGTCTTCCTTACTGTGACCCCACCGGAAGCGGCGGTCACGACGTTGTTGGGCCAGGTGGGACCAGTGTACGAGTCACAGGTCCCACCTGGATGAACTTTGGGTGGGCCTCAGTGGGCCGGGCGCTTGTAGAACGGCAGTTCGGCGACGGTGAAGTCGTGCGCCTTGCCGCGGATGTCCACGGTCACCGCGGTGGCCGCCTCGGCGCGATCCCGGTCGAGGTAGGCCAAGGCGATCGGGTGGCCGAGGGTCGGTGAGGGCTGACCGGAGGTGACGATGCCGACCTCGGCGCCGTCGACGGACACGGCGGCTCCGGAGCGAGCGGCTCGGCGTCCCTCCGAGGTCAGGCCGACGAGCACGCGCGGCGGTTCGGTCTCTCCCAGCTTCGCGAGGGCATCGCGGGCGAAGAAGTTCTCCTTCGTGGTGAACCCGATCATCCGGCCCAGTCCCGCATCGTACGGGGTGGTGTTCTGGTCGAGTTCGTTGCCGTAGAGGGGCATTCCGGCTTCCAGCCGCAGCGAATCGCGTGCGGCCAGTCCGCAGGGCACGAGTCCGTAGTCGACGCCCGAGGTCACCAGGGTCTCCCACAGGCGGGTGGCGCCGATGTTCGGCGCGTAGAGTTCGAATCCGTCCTCTCCGGTGTATCCGGTGCGGGCGAGCATGAGGTCGATCCCGGCGATCATCAGCGGCATCCACGCGTAGTACTTGAGCTCGCGCACTGCCTGACCGATGGTGATGGTGTCATCCCCCGCCGAGGTGGCTCCCCCGTTGGCATCATCCGTGGCCTGGGCCTTCGCGTGGTCTCCGGCACCCGTGCGGGGCCCGAATTCGCCGTGGCCGGCTTCGTCGAGAGCGCGCAGGATGATCGCTTCGGAGTTCGGCCCCTGCACGGCGATGAGCGCGGTGGCATCGGATTCGTCGGTCAGGCGCACATCGGAGCCGGGGGCGACCTCCTGGACGAAGTGCTGCACCCGGTCCTTCAGCGCCGCGACCACGACGGGCGTGTTCGAGGCGTTGGGGACGATGAGGAACTCTTCGTCGCCGATGCGGTAGGTGATGAGGTCGTCGAGGAGGCCTCCGGCCTCATTGACGATGACTCCGTACTTCGCCTTGCCGATCTTCATCTTCGAGTACTTCGCGACCAGCGCGTAGTCGAGGAAGGCGGCGGCGTCGGTGCCGCTGATGCGCACCTCGCCCATATGGGAGAGGTCGAAGAGGCCTGCGGCCTCACGAACGGCCCGGTGTTCGGCCAGTTCGGAGCCGTACTTCAGCGGCATGTCCCAGCCGCCGAAGTCGGTGAACGAGGCACCGAGCTCGGCGTGGATGCTGTGCAGCGGGGTCTCTTTGGGCGTGTTCGCAGTCGTGTCGGTCATCATTTGTCCTCTTCCTCGAACTCTTCGAAGGCCTCTGGCGGCGGGCAGGAGCACACCAGGTTGCGGTCGCCGTAGGCTCCGTCGATGCGGCTGACCGGCGGGAAGTACTTCGTGAAGCGCAGGCCGGGAACCGGGAACACAGCGGTCTCGCGGCTGTACTTTCCGTCCCAGTCGTCCATCACCACTGTCGCCGGGTGCGGCGCGATGGCCAGCGGCGACTCTTCGTAGGAGTACGACGTGCCGATCTCGTCGATCTCGGCACGGATGGTGCGCATGGCTTCGATGAAGCGGTCGAGCTCGTCCTTGTCCTCGGACTCGGTCGGTTCGACCATGAGGGTCCCGGGCACCGGGAAGGCCAGGGTCGGAGCGTGGAAGCCGAAGTCGATGAGGCGCTTGGCGACATCTTCGGCGGTGACTCCCGTCGCCGAGGTGATCGCACGCAGATCGAGGATCGTTTCGTGGCCGACGAGTCCGTTCTCACCCGAGTAGAGGATCGGGTAGACGTCGCCGAGCTTCTTCGCGAGGTAGTTCGCACCCAGCAGGGCCGAACGCGAGGCCTCGCGCAGTCCTTCGGCGCCCATGAGCTCGAGGTAGGCGAAGCTGATGGGCAGGACGCCGGCGGAGCCGAACATCGATCCGGAGATCGGTGGGGTCACGGCGTGATCGGCGTCGGCGACCATCTTCGGGTCGGTGGCGTCACCAGGCAGGTACGGGGCGAGGTGTTCGCGGACCGCGACAGGGCCGACTCCGGGGCCGCCGCCTCCGTGGGGGATGCAGAAGGTCTTGTGCAGGTTGAGGTGGGAGACGTCGCCGCCGAATTCGCCGGGCTTGGCCAGGCCGACCATGGCGTTGAGGTTCGCACCGTCGACGTAGACCTGGCCGCCGGCGGCGTGGACCTTGTCACAGACCTCGCGTACCTGCGATTCGAAGACGCCGTGGGTCGAGGGGTAGGTGATCATGATGCCGGCGATCTTGCCCTCGTGCTTGGCGATCTTCGCGTCGAGGTCGTTCATATCCACGGAGCCGTCGTCGGCGGTGCCGACGACCTGGACCTGGAGTCCGGCGAGCACCGCGGAGGCGGCGTTCGTGCCGTGGGCCGACTGCGGAATGAGGACGACGGTGCGTCCCTCCTCGCCGCCCGACACATGGTAGCTGCGGATGGCCAGCAGTCCGGCCAGCTCACCCTGCGAGCCGGCGTTGGGCTGCAGGGATACGCGGTCGTAGCCGGTGACCTCGACGAGCGAGTCCTCGAGGCGGCCGATGAGCGCGCGCCAGCCCTCGGTCTGCTCGGCCGGGGCGAAGGGGTGGATGGAGGCGAATTCCGGCCAGGTGATGGGTTCCATCTCGGCGGCGGCGTTGAGCTTCATCGTGCACGAGCCCAGCGGGATCATCGTCCGGTCCAGCGCAAGGTCCCGGTCGGCCAGGGTGCGCAGGTAGCGCATCATCGAGGTCTCGGAGCCGTGGGCGCTGAACACGGGGTGGGTGAGGAATTCGGTATCCCGGTGGAACTTCGCATCGAATGCGGGTTCCGGCACGGCGTTGGCCCCGAAGGTTCCCGCCGAGGCTGCTTCGAATTCGTCTGCGTCGACCCGGGCGTAGATGCCGAGGGCTTCGAGCAGACCACTGGCATCGGCGACCGTGTGGGGTTCGCCGAAGGAGACGCCGATGGTCGAGTCGTCGATGACGCGGATGTTGAATCCGGCCTGGTCGGCGACGAAGCGGGCGGCTTCGGCATCGGCCACACGCAGGGCGACGGTGTCGAAGAACTCCCAGGTGGCCACCTCGGCGCCGGGGGCGGTGTCCGCGGCACCTGCGAACGCGTGGGCCAGGCGGTGAACGCGGGAGGCGATGCGGGTCAGGCCGATGGGGCCGTGGTAGACGGCGTACATCGAGGCGACGTTGGCGAGCAGAGCCTGGGCGGTGCAGATGTTGCTCGTCGCCTTCTGGCGGCGGATGTGCTGTTCGCGGGTCTGCAGGGCCAGGCGGTAGCCGGGCTTGCCCTGGGCGTCCTTGGACACACCGACGAGGCGGCCGGGCAGCTGGCGCTGGAGTCCGGATTTCACGGCCATGAAGCCGGCGTGGGGGCCGCCGAAGAAGAGGGGCACTCCGAAGCGCTGGGCCGAGCCGACGGCGATGTCCGCGCCTTGGGAGGCGCAGTCCTTGAGCAGGGTCAGTGCGAGCAGGTCGGCGTCGAAGGTCACGAGTGCGCCGCGATCGTGGGCTCCGTCGACGGCTTCGGTGAAGTCGCGGATGGCGCCGGTGGTGCCGGGCTGGGCGCAGACGATGCCGAAGATGTCTTCGCCGACGAGGCCTTCGGCGAGGTCGGCGACGGTGACGCGGAAGTCCATAGCGCGGGCCCGTGCGCGGACGACGGCGATGGTCTGCGGGTGGAGTTCGGAGTCGAGGACGACGGTCGTCCCCTTCTTCACGGCGCGACGCATGAGCAGGACCGCCTCGGCGACGGCGGTGGACTCATCGAGGAGGGAGGCATTGGCGATGTCGAGGCCGGTGAGGTCCTGGACGACCTGCTGGAAGTTCAGCAGCGCTTCGAGCCGGCCCTGGGAGATCTCGGGCTGGTACGGGGTGTAGGCGGTGTACCAGGCGGGGTTCTCGACCAGGTTGCGGCGGATGACGGCCGGGGTGATCGTGTCGTAGTAGCCCTGGCCGATGAGCTGAGTGCGCATGACGTTCTGGGAGGCGAGGTCGCGCAGGTCGGCCAGGACGTCGAATTCGGAGCGGCCTGCGGCCAGGTTGAGTTCGTCGTTCTGGATGGATTCCGGGACGGCGGCACTCGAGAGTGCTTCCAGGGAGTCATAGCCGAGTTCGGCGAGCATGGCCGTGACGTCGTCGGCGCGGGGGCCGATGTGGCGGTCGGAGAAGGGGCGCGCGGTGTCCCCTGTTGCCTGCGTCGTATGGGCGAGTGAACTGGTCAATTGCCGTCCTAGGGTCGGTGTCGCGTCCACCGATAGGAGGACGCAGCGATCGCTGAGAGTCCTCCCCGATCTGTCGGAGCTGCGGCCCGTCCGGCTCGTGCGCACGTGGGCTCGATTTCGGTTGCGGTCGGGACTCGCTGTCCTTCAGATATGCCTGCAATCGGTGGTACTGGGCCTGAGAGTTTCCCGGGGAGGGAATTGCACCTACGGCGCTGCTCGGAGTCTTGTGCTTCTGCGTCAGCCGATGCTCCAGCGGTGGCTGGTGCTCGTCCGTGCGTGCAGTCGCGGCTGCCCGGCAGCTCTCCCACGTCTTGTCTTAGCGGCGTATGAAGTTGTGTGCAGAACCGCGTGGAACTGCGCCTCTGATTCTAGTGAAAGAAATCACCCCCGACAAACCTCGAGGCCAGGTGCAGGTCGGCACCCCTGCCACGGTCGTCGGTGGTCGAAATGGTCACGCAGTTCCGCGCAGAACGTGACCATTTCTCCCACCTAAGCGGCCTTCCACTCAAGCAACCCTCGCCGAGGCGGCTCTTCCAACCCGCCCTGATGCTCAGATCGCGTTGAGGTCCTTGCCCTTGGTTTCGGGCAGTTTGACCACGGCGACGATCGTCGCCAGGCAGAGCAGGACCACCCAGCCGCTGGAGAGCCAGCTGAGGTCGAGCGAGTTGAACAGACCGTTGAGGTACGGTGCCGTTCCGCCGAAAACGGCCACGGAGACCGAGTAGGCGAAGCCGATTCCCTGGGTGCGGACCTTCGTCGGGAATGCCTCGGACAGGACTGCCGACAGCAGAGCTCCTGCCATCGAGACGACGAGCAGAGCCAACGTCGACGCGACGAAGAGCGTCCAGCCGGTGTCCGTGATCATGCCCATGAGCGGATACTGCAGGATCGCCATGAGCACACCGAAGCCGATGAGCACCGGGCGACGACCGATCCGATCTGAGAGGAATCCCCAGAACGGCAGCGATACCAGAGCGATGATCTGCGCACCGACGGTCGCCCAGTAGGCGGTCTGCGCATCCATGCCGCGCTCGGTGATCGCCAAAGTCGACGCGTACGACGTCCAGGTGTAGTGAGCTGCGGTGATGCCCGAGGTCATGAGCACGACGAGGACGATCGCACGAGCCACTCGGCCGCGATCCAGCGGAGTCGGGTCGACGACTTTCTCAGCTTCGTCGGCTTCGAAGACATCGCTTTCGACCATTCCGCGGCGCATCCACAGCGCGACCAGCGCGAGCAGACCGCCGAGCGCGAACGGGATCCTCCACGCCCATTCGGCAACCGCCGCCTCGGAGAAGACGTTCGTGATCACACCCCCGATCGTGTAGGCGACGACCGACCCGCCGAAGATGGCGACGAAGACGATGGAACCCCAGAATCCGCGGCGGTGGGCCGGAGCGATCTCGGCGATATAGGAGTTCGCCGTTGCCGACTCACCACCATGGGCGAAGCCCTGCGCAACTCGGATGAGGAGGAGGACCAGTGAGGCGAAGACCCCGATCTGACCGTAGGTCGGCAGGACAGCGATGAGGAACGAACCGCTGGCCATGATGAGCATCGTGACGATGAGGACGAACTTGCGTCCCTTCACGTCGGCGATCTTGCCGAACACGATGCCGCCCAGAGGTCTCATGAGGAACCCGACGGCGAAGACGCCGAGGGTCGCGAGGACGGATGAGACCTTGTCCTCGCTGTTGAACATGGCCGCGGCAATGAACGGAGTGAACACCGCGTAGGCGCTCCACTCGTACCATTCGAGGATATTTCCGATGGTGCTCGCGACGACGGATCGCCGTTTCAGCTGCAAAGGCACCTTTGTCTCTGCGATCGTATCGGTCATAGCTTCCTTTCCACTGCTTCATTGGATGTGGTGGTGCTGCGCATCTCTGGGATGGTGCTGGCTCGGCTCGTCGCCCGGCCGAAAGGTGTTCGCAATCAGATACTCTTCGCGTCTGGAGATGTCCGATTGCGACCGCCTCTCGGTCGCTCGCCATCAGCCGACGGTGGCGGCGATGGCTTCGGCAGCCTCGATGAGTTCGGGCACTCCGGTCTCGAGGCTGCCGGTGAAATCACCGGCCGACGTGGCTTCTCCGTTGAGCCATCTCGTGTAGATGGCTTCGCTGAAGATCGCCGCCTTCCACAACGCGAATGCCTCGTACCAGGGCAGCGCGGAGAGGTCGAGCCCCGTCTTCCTCTGGTAGCGCTCGGCGAGTTCAGCGCGGGTGAGGAACCCCACCCTCGCCGTGACCGGGGTGAGGTCCATGACCGTGCGCGGGTGCTCGCGGTCGGTGTAGGTGACGAGGAAGTAGCCGAGGTCGGCGAGCGGATCGCCCAGAGTCGACATCTCCCAATCGAGGATCGCGGCGACCTCGACCGGCGAGGACGAGGCGATCATCGCGTTGCCCGCCCGGTAGTCACCGTGGACGACCGCGTGCCGCTGAGTGGTCGGAATGTTCGCAGCCAACCACTCGCCGAGGCGGCTGACCTGGGGCAGGGAACGCTGAGTGTTCTTTTCCCAGAGGGAGGCGAACAGCTTCACCTGGCGCTGCATGTACCCGTCGGGACGACCGAGCGCGGCCACCTCGGGAACGGTGACGTCGACCGAATGGAGGTCGACGAGGCGGTCGACGAGGGCTTCGCTGAAAGCGCGACGGTCGGCCGCCTCGGCGAGGAGATCAGGCAGGGCGTCGGTGACGACGGTGCCCGGCACGAAACCCATGATGTAGAACGGGACGCCGAGGACCGATTCGTCCTCGCACACGTGGAGGATGGTCGGCACGGCCACGCCCTGTGCACCCAGGACCTGCTGGATCCTTGCCTCCCGGACCATGTCGTGGGTCGACTTCGGGATCGGCGGGCGCGGTCCGCGGCGGAGCACCACATCGATGTCGTCGCGGCGGATGCGGAAGGTGACGTTCGACTGCCCTTCGCCGATGCGGTCCCAGCGGATGGGGCCTGTGCCGATGCCGTGCTTGTCGAGGTAGTCGGTGAGGACGTCGACGATGAGCAGCGGCGGCGCGGACAGTGCCCGCGCCTCGGCGGCGGTGTCGACGACGTCGATGAGCTTCACGGTCAACGCGCCTCCCCGACGATGTCGAGGCGGGGAGCTCCCGCGGCGACTTCCCTGCGGCGCTTCGACGAGGCGCGGCGGGAGATCGCGAACTTGTGCGTCTCGGTGGCGCCGTCGTAGATGCGGAACGGGCGGACGTCATTGAGGTACTGGACGAGCGGCAGCTGGTCGGAGACGCCATCGCCGCCGGTGAGCTGGATGGCCCGGTCGATGACGCGGTAGACAGCTTCGGAGCAGTAGACCTTCGCGATCGAGGACCGCGAGTTCGCCTCCTTCGCATCGGTGGCGAGCACCTCGGAGGTCTTCGTGATCATCGCATCCGAGGTTTCGATGTCGATGACCGACTGCGCGATGAGCTCCTGCGCGAGCCCCTGACGTGCGAGGATGTCACCGAAAGCCTCCCGATGTTCGGCTCGGTCGAGCGCAGTGTCCAGCGCGCGACGGGCCAGCCCCAGCCACCGCATGCAGTGGGTGAGTCGGGCGGGGGCCAGGCGCACCTGGGCATAGGCGAAGCCCTTGCCCGGTTCGCCGAGGATCGCCGAAGCAGGAACACGGACGTCATCGAAGTGGACGTAGGGGTGGCCGCCGGCGATCGTACGATCGACCGTGTTGATCGACCGACCGACGCTGACCCCGGGGGTGCCCTTGGGTACGAGGAACATCGTGGCCGCCTGCCCTTTCTTCGCCTGTGCGGAGCCGGACCCCTCGGTCGCCTCGGCGGAGTCCTCTGGGGCGGTGGCGGCCATGACGATGAAGAAGCTGCACAGTTCGGCCCCGGAGATGAAGCGTTTGTCACCGGTGATGACCCACTCATCGCCGTCTTTGACCGCGCGGGTGGCGAGCGCCGACGGATCGGAGCCGGTGCCCGGGTGCGGTTCGGTCATGGCGAAGGAGGAGCGCACGTCGCCGGCGGCCAACGGAGCGAGGAAGCGTTCCTTCTGCTCCTGTGTGGCGATCTGGGCGAGCATGTGCATATTGCCTTCGTCGGGCGCCATGCAGCCCAGCACGGCGGGTCCGATCGGCGAGTAACCGGCCTCCTGGAACACCGGGGACCAGAATTCGATCGGCACACCCTGGCCGCCCCATTCTGCGGGCACATGCGGGGCGAAGACTCCGGCGGCCTTGGCCTTGGCTTTGGGATCGGCGAGCACCACCTCGTCGAGGTAGTCCCCGGGACGAGGTTCGGCGGGCATGACGACTTCGCGGATGAAGGTGCGGGTGCGCTGGCGCAGCTCTTCGACGTCGGCGGGGATCTGGCTCACGCTGTGCCTCCTGCTGTGATGAGTCCGCCGTCGGCGGTGAGGATCTGAGCGGTGATCCAGTCGGAGTCGTCCGAGGTGAGGTATGCGGCGGCTGCGCCGATGTCCTCGGGGGTGCCGAGACGGCCGGCCGGATAGGCGGCGGTGACTTCGTCTTCTCTGCCTTCGTAGAGGGCGGTGGCGAAGCGGGTCTTGACGATGGCCGGAGCGATTCCGTTGACGCGGACATCTGGCCCGAGTTCGACGGCGAGGGTCTTCACGAGGTGGGAGACGGCGGCCTTCGAGACGCCGTAGAGGCCGATGCCTTCGCTCGGATTCTGGCCGGCGACCGAGGAGATGGACAGGATCCGGCCCTTGTTCTCACAGAAGCGCAGTCCCTCGTGGTGGACCGCGCCCTGGACCCAGGCCAATGTGCCGAGCACGTTGACCTCGAGGATCTTCCGGGCGGCGTCGAGCTCGATGTCGACGGTCTGACCGTAGACGGGGTTGATGCCGACGTTCGTGACCAGGACGTCGAGACGGCCGAACTTCTGGGCGATCGTGTCGAAGACTTCGTCGCGGTGGGCCGGATCATCGGCCTTGCCGGCGATGCCGATCGCAGTGCCGGCGGGGAATTCGGCGACGGTCTCGGCCAGCGGTTCGGGCTTGCGGGCGGTGAGGACGACGGTCGCGCCTTCGGCCTGCAGCCGCCTCGCGATGCCGAGGCCGATGCCGCGGCTCGATCCCGTGACGAGGGCGACCTGGCCCTCGAAACGGCGTCCGAACGATGATTCGCTCATTGCTTCTCCTGTGTTGCGGGTTCTCTGTCTGTGAGTTCTCTGTCTGTGGGGCCGGTCAGGGGCCGGGCCTGTCCTCGGTAGGGCCGCCTCGGTGACGGCACGATCGTCAGTTCTCAGCGGTGGTCTCGCGGCCGGAGTCGCGCAGCAGTCGGCGTTGGATCTTTCCTGTGTGCGTCTTCGGCAGATCGGACATGACATGGACGATGCGGGGGTATTTGTAGGCGGCAAGCCGTTCCTTCGCGAATGCGATGAGCTCATCGGCGCTCGCGCTCTGCCCAGCGCGCAGAGAGACGTAGGCGACGACGGTCTCACCGCGGTAGTCGTCGGGCTGGCCGACGACGGCGGCTTCGAGCACGGCCGGGTGCTCATAGAGGACGTCCTCGACCTCGCGCGGCCACACCTTGAAGCCCGAGGCGTTGATCTGGTCCTTGATCCGGTCGACGAGGTAGATCCAGCCGGCGTCGTCCATGACTCCGACATCGCCGGTGCGCAGCCAGCCGTCGTCGAAGGCCGCCTCATCGGCTTCGGGTCTGCCGAGGTAGCCGGGCGTGATCTGCGGTCCGCGCAGCTCGAGTTCACCGGCCGTGGCATCGGTGACGACGGTTCCGTCGGCGACGTCGACGATGCGGGCCTCGAGTCCGGGGAACGGCACGCCGACGGCCAGGGTGTCGGTGGCCGCGTCGACGGGTGCCTCGGTGTTCGGCGGGACTCCGATGACCGCCGAGGCGGTTTCGGTCATCCCGTAGATGTTGTGGATGTAGTGGCCGAACCGGTTCCGGAAGCGCTCCACGGTGGCCGGCGGCACGGGGGCTCCGCCGGAGTAGAGGCAGCGGATGCTCTTCAGGTCGTCTGCGGTCGCCGTCTCGTGTTCGAGCAGGGCGTTGTAGACGGTGATCGAGCCGATGGTCACGGTCACCTTGTCGTCGCGGATGGCGGTCACGATCTTCTCCGCGTTGACGCGGCCGATGAAGTCGAGTGTGATCGGGAAGATCAGGGAGGTCGCCGCGCATGCGACGGCACCGGTGATGTGGAAGAGCGGGGCGATGGCGAGCATGACGTCGCCTTCGCCGAGGTTCATCCACGCTCCGTACGACCGTGCCACTGCAAGGACGTTGCGGTGGGTGCCGACGGCACCCTTGGCCGGACCGGTGGTCCCGGAGGTGTAGGTGAGCAGGGCGGCGTCGTCGAGGCCGGGCAGCAGGTCCGTGCGGCGGTTGGGCGCATCGGCGCGACCGGCGAACGCCTCGGTGCGGTGGGCGGCGAGGAAGTCGCCCCACGAATCGACGGTGATGCCCGCATCGGGGGCGGCCGCCTCGGTGAGGGTGGCTGTGGTCTGGGTGGCGTTTCCGGTCTGAGCTGCGGTGGTGAGCTCGGCGGGGTCGCGGTCGTATTCGTCGTCATCGGTCGTGAGCACCCAGGTCAGGGAGCTGCCGGTGAGGGTCTCGCGGACCTGGTCGAGGTCGGCTTCGTCGCAGATGATCGCCGAGGCGGCCGAATCGTCGACGAGTGCGCGCAGTTCGCGACCGCGGTACATGGGGTTGAGGACGAGGGGGACGACTCCGATCTTCCACGCCGCCAGCAGTGCCACGGCGAACTGCGGGACGTTCTGGAGGTAGACGCCGACGATGCTCGACTTCGTCAGGCCGCGGGCGAGGAATCCGGTGGCGAGCGCTTCGGATTCGCGGTCGATGTCGGTGGTGGTGAATGTGCGACCGCGGTAGGTCACGGCGGTCTGGTCGGGGTGGGCCTCGACGCGGTCATTCCACGCATGGGCGGTGGACTCGTCGTGGATCGCCGGCGCCTCGCCGACTCCGGCGGGGTAGAGCCGCGTCCACACGTGCTGCGTGGGAGTAGGAGTGTCTTCGGCTGCCATCTGACTGTCGCCCTTCATCGCGTCGGATCGGAACTTTTCTTTGTGGCCGACCGAGCGCTCGCTCGGTTAGTTCTGTATCGTAGGTCACATGGTGGTCGGGCGCAAGGGCGCGCGGCGGGATGCCTCGGCGGTCAAATGGAACCGCCGGGCCGGATTGGCCGTAGATTAGGGATGACGAGACAGTGAGACGGATCAGGCAAGGACACCCCGTGAGCAACACACCCAAGCCCGACTGGCGAGACTACGACGCGCCACTGCTGACGCCGATCCTCCAGTCCGCGCTCGACAGCTTCGTCAAAGGCGGCTTCCACGGCACGAGCATCCGCCAACTCGCCGGTGCCGCTGGTCTGTCAGTGCCCGGTCTCTATCATCACTTCGCGTCGAAGCACGCGATCCTCGCCGAGATCGATCGCCTGGCGATGGAGGATCTGTGGCAGCGCAGCGTCGCCGCACTCGCCGACGGAGGGCAGGAGCCGACCGCGCGGTTCGATCGGCTCATCGAATGCCTGCTGCTCTTCCACGCTCACCAGTCGGATCTCGCCTTCATCGCGTTCAGCGAGATCCGGGCCCTGCAGGATCAGCACCGGGACGCCCATATCGCCGCGCGTGACCGGCAGCAGAAACTCCTCGACGAGGTGGTCGAGGAGTGTGTTGCCGACGGCAGTTTCAGCACGGAGTTCCCGCGTGATGCCTCACGTGCGATCACGACGATCTGCACAGGTGTCTCACAGTGGTACCGGACCGGCGGCGAGCTGACACCAGCGGACTTGGCCGACCGCTACGGACTCATCTGCGCCCACGCCGCCGGCCTCCCGGTGAAGTAGCGACCGGCGCTCAGGCGCTGCCGCTTGCCCGCACGCGGCAGCGAACACCTTCTGCACTGGATTGTTGGGGCGATCCACGGTGGTTTCCACGCCTGAAACACCGTGGATCGACCCACCAATGCGCCTCAGAAAGGTACCGCAAAGAACTTAGGTCGCCATCGGATACTTTCCGTCAAGAGAAGTATCCGATGGCGACCTGAAATCGAGCCGCAGGCTCAGTCTCAGGCGCTGCCGCCGGCGGTGACGACTCCCCCATCGGCGGTGAGCACCTGGGCGGTGATCCAGTCGGCGTCGTCGGAGGCGAGATAGGCGACGGCACCGGCGATGTCCTCGGGAGTGCCGAGGCGCTTGACCGGGTACGCGGAGGCGACCTCCTCTTCCCTGCCCTCGTAGAGCGCGGTCGCGAACTTCGTCTTCACGACCGCCGGGGCGACGGCATTGACGCGGATGTCGGGACCGAGCTCGACTGCGAGCGTCTTCGTCAGATGCGAGACCGCAGCCTTCGAAATACCGTAGAAACCGATCCCCTCGCTCGGGACCTGTCCGGCGACCGACGACAGGGTCACGACGCGGCCTCTGTTCCCTCGGAAGTTCAGGCCCGGGTGGTGGACAGCGTCCTGCACCCAGGACAGCGTGCCGAGGACGTTGACGTCGAAGATCTTCCGCGCGGCATCGAGGTCCATGTCCACCAGCGGCCCGTAGACGGGGTTGATCCCGGCGTTGGCCACGAGCACATCGAGGCGGCCGAATCTCTGCGCGACCGTGTCGAACACCTCTGCCCGGTGAGCCGGGTCATCGGCCTTGCCGGCGATGGCGAGCGCCGTGCCTTCGGGGAACTCGGCGGCCGCTTCGTTCAGCGCCTCGGGCTTGCGTGCGGTGAGGACGACAGTGGCCCCCTCCGCGTTGAGCCGCCGAGCGATTCCGAGCCCGATGCCACGGCTGGCACCCGTGATGACGGCGACCTGCCCTTCGAACCGACGACCGGACTTCGGAGCCGCCGAGGCGGCTGCCGGCTGAGTGGCTGAGGTGCTGTCTGACATAGATGAACTCCAGTGTTCGTGCGGTGACATGAGCATTCGGTGCTGAGCTGGCGAAACGCTGTGAAGCGAGCGTTCGTTCAGCGATCAGTTCTCATCGTAGGCATGGGCACCGAAGGAAGACAAGGACAGCGGCATTGAGTTGGGACGAGAATGAAGACATGAATCACCTCGAGTTCCATCTCGACCTCGGTCCGGCCGACCGGTTCCCGCTCGCTCGGGAGGCCGTCTTCTCGTGGACGCTCCAGGAGCTCGCGGGCGTCGTCGTCCGCCCCGCCCGGCGCGTGACCGCAGGCCAGATCGTCGATCTCCACCTCAATCCCGTATGGCCGATCTCGCCGAGGCGGCTGCACGGTCGGGATCTGCTCGTGCCGGTCGGTTCGTGCGTCGTCACCAGAGTCGTCGACGAGGAGGACCGGGCCGGGTTCACCTATCGGACTCTGCCGGGGCATCTCGAGGACGGGGAGGAGACCTTCCTCGTGTCCATCGGGTCCGGCGGCCGCCTCGGCGTGACCATCAGCGCCGATTCCGTTCCTGCTCATCCGCTGCTTCGCCTGGCCGCTCCAGTGACGGTGGCCGCGCAGGAGATGATGGCCGGGCGCTATGCCGAAGGGCTGAAGCGGCAGCTCAGAACCGCCGACGGCAGTCGTCTCGCACGCGCCCTCGCTTCGGCCTCGGCCCTGCTCGGGCGGGAGCTGAGCTTCGTCGAAGCCCTTGCCGGCGGTCAGCACGCGGTGACAGCGGCGGCCCGAGTCGGAGACGAGGAGCTCGTCGTCCGCCTGTTCCCCGTCGGCCACGACGCAGCGATCCGAGAGACCGCTGTGCTGGATCGGCTGGCCCCTCTCGGTGATCTCGTCCCCCACCTCGTCGCACACAGCACAGACCTGCACGACCCGGTCATCGTCACGACCCGCGTGCCGGGCTCAGCACCGGATCCGGCGACGCCACTGACCACCATCGCCCGCGAGATGGCAGCAGCCCTGATTCGCATCCACGCGCTCGACGGGACCGGCCTGCCTCCGACGCCGCAGTCCCCGCCGAACGGAGACTCAGCCCTCGCCGTTCGGGCACAACGGGAGTGGGTGAGCCTCGACATGACCGATCCCGTCCTCACACATACGGACTTCTGGACCGGCAATGCCCTTTGGGCGCGGGGACGCCTCACCGGAATCGTCGATTGGTCGGGCGCGAGCCGCGGACCGCGCGGCGTCGACCTCGCCTGGTGCCGCCAGGATCTCGTGCTCCTCGGCTCCCCCGAGGCGGCGCACATCCTCCTCGACGAATACGAACGTCTTCTGGGCCGCCGCATCTCCGACATCGGCGCGTGGGACGTCCAAGCCGCGGCACGTGCCCACGAACGCGTCGAGACCTGGCTGCCCAACTATCACGGGATCGGTCTCACGGACATGACCGCCGAGGATCTCCGCCACCGCCTCGACACATGGAACGCGCGGCTGTGAGCACCGCCTCGAAATCTGGAACGCGAGGCTGTGAGCACCGCCTCGACACTTGGAACGCGGGGCTGTGAGCACCGCCGGACGCCAGCTGCAACACCATCGGACAGCAGGGCTGACACTGCGCCCAGCCGGCGGTCGGTGCCTCATTCCACGGTCGGCAGGACCGCCTCGGCGAGGGTGAGCACCGCCTCCACGGATGCCTTTCCGTGGTCGGTGCGGTGGGCGAGGTAGAGCTTCGTGGGCTCGTCGGGGATGTCGAGCGGCACGGCGACGGTGCCGGACTCACGCGTGGCGGCGGACACCGAGTCGAAGGTGATCGAGATGCCGACCCCGGCCGCGACCAGAGCCCCGATCGTCTGTGAATCCGGCGCGCTCTGGACCAGCCGCGGCGAGAATCCCGCTTCGTGGCACAGCCGCAGCGTCGTCTCGCGCAGCGTCGAGCTCGGGTGCTCGGGCAGAGCGATGAAATCCTCGTCGGCGAGCTCATCCACCCGCACCGAGGCGCGTCCCACCAGTCGATGCCCCACCGGCAGTGCGGCCGAGAGCCGCTCGACCATCACCGCCCGGCCCGTGACCCCGGGCGGCCGCTTCGCCCACCTCACGAGGGCGAGGTCGAGCGAGCCGTCGACGAGGCGGGTGATCCCCTCCTCGGCGTAGACATCGGACTCGAGCCCGAAGCTGATCCCCGGTCTGTGCTCAGTCGATGCGGCCACGAGCGCGGCGGCCAGCCTGCGCGAGGACGAGCGGGCGAATCCGAATTCGATGCGCCCCGTCTCTCCGTCGGCCGCCCGGCGCACCGCCTCGGCGGCCAATGATCGGTACTCGACCATCTTCCGAGCCGGCTCCAGCATCGCCTCCCCCGCCGCGGTCAGCGCCACATGGCGGGTCGTGCGCCGGAACAGATCGACGCCGAGGTGGTCCTCGAGCGCACGGATCGTGCGGCTCAGCGGCGGCTGCAGCATCCCGAGCCGCTCGGCCGCGCGACCGAAGTGCAGCTCCTCAGCGACGGCGAGGAACGCCTTGACCTGCTGAATCTCCATCGACTGCCCTTCTTCCCACTCCGCGCCGATATCCGTCTTGATAATAATGCATGTACATTATTGCCGGTTTTGTTATATGGTGGGACGGACCACGCGCCGACCGCGCAGGCTCGAGCCTCGAATGCCGAGCCCGACAGCGCGCAGCAGCGCCGCCGGACCACGACAGACAGGAAGACTTTCGACGATGAAGCAGTCGACCACTTCTGAGCACGACCACCGCCGGTCGCCTGCCCACGACCGCCTCGAGGAGTTCCTCCCCCGCGCCGGCTCGGGTCCGCTGTCGGGACAGATCGTCGTCGACTTCTCCCGCGTCCTCGCCGGACCGTATTCGACGATGATGCTCGCCGACCTCGGCGCCACCGTCATCAAGGTCGAAGGACCCAAGGGCGATGACACCCGGCATTGGGCTCCGCCGGTACGCGACGAGGACGCCACCTACTATCTGTCGATCAACCGCAACAAGTACGACATCGTCCTCGACTTCACCGACCCCGACGACCTCGCCACCGCGCAGAAGCTCGCGGCCGAAGCCGATATCGTCGTCGAGAACTTCAAGCCCGGCGGGCTGGCGAAGTACGGCCTCGACTTCGACAGCGTCTCCACGACCAATCCGACGGTCGTCTATGCTTCGGTGACCGGTTTCGGGCGTGAGAACCCGCTGCCCGGATACGACCTCCTCATGCAGGCGCTGTCCGGTTTCATGTCGGTCACCGGCAGCCCCGACGGTTCGCCGTACCGCGCCGGTGTCGCCGTCTTCGACGTCATGACCGGCCTGCACACGACGATCGGCATTCTCGCCGCCGTCCAGCACCGCACCCTGACCGGAGAGGGTCAGCTCGTCGAGACCAACCTCATGTCCTCGGCCATGTCCGGCCTGGCCAACCAGTCCGGCGCCTATGCCGCCGCGGGCGTCGATCCGACCCGGATGGGCAACGCCCACCCCAGTCTCTACCCCTACCAGCCGATGGCCACGAAGTCCGGCGAGATCATCGTCGCCGCGGCCAATGACGGCCAGTTCCGGATCCTCGCCGAGGTGGTCGGCCGCCCCGATTGGTGCGACGACGAACGATTCGCCGACGCGAAGAACCGCAACGCCAACCGCGACGCCCTCGAGCCCGAGCTGCTCGAGGCCCTTCGGGCCCACACCGCCCAGGAATGGTTCGACAGGCTTTCGACCGCCGGGCTGCCCTGTGCCCCGATCAACACGATCGCCGAAGGCGTCGAACACGCCAAGAGCCTCGGCTTGGAGCCGGTCGTGGACACCGGCAGCGGCGGACGCGTCGTCCCGACCGTCCGCAACCCGATCACCCTGTCGAGGTCGCAGGTCTCCTACGATCTCGCACCGCCGGAGCTCGGCGCCGACTCCGATCGGGTCCGTGCCTGGCTCGACAGCCTCTAGACCGCACCAGTTCGCACTCATCCAGTCAGAACCTCACCCCCGACGCCTGGCCGCAGACACCTGCACAGCGTCCGTCCGAAGGAGACACAGCAATGGACAACTCGGAACTCGACGACATCCTCGCAGCCGTGCGCGAATTCGTGCGCGAGAAGGTCGTCCCCCTCGAGACCCAGGTCGAGGACGAGGACGCCTTTCCCGAGTCGATCATCAAGGAATCCGCCGAGATGGGACTCTTCGGCTGGGCCCTGCCCGAGGAGTACGGCAGCCTGGGCCTGAACGCCGAACAGGACGCGCTCCTGGCCATGGAACTCGGCTACACGACCCCGTCGTTCCGCTCGCTGTTCGGCACGAACAACGGCATCGCCGGACAGGTGCTCGTCAGCTACGGCACCGATGAGCAGAAGTCCGAGTGGCTGCCCCGTCTGGCCTCCGGCGACGTCGTCGCCTCCTTCGCCCTCACCGAGTCCGAGGCCGGTTCCGACCCCTCGGGCCTGCGCACGAAGGCCGAACGCGTTGGCGATGACTACATCATCAACGGCTCGAAACGCTTCATCACCAATGCCGAGGCCTCCGATGTGCTCATGGTCTTCGCTCGCACCGACCCGAACGCCACCGGGTCGAAGGGCATCTCCGTCTTCCTCGTGCCCACGAAGTCCGCAGGCGTGACCGTCGGCCCGCACGATCACAAGATGGGTCAGGCCGGAGCTTGGACCTCGGAGATCTTCTTCGACGACGTCCGCGTGCCCGCCGCCAACCTCATCGGCGGTGAGGAGGAGAAGGGCTTCTACGCAGCCATGGCCTCTCTGAACAAGGGTCGCCTGCACATCGCCGCGATCTGCGTGGGCCAGTCCATCCGCATCCTCGACGAATCCGTGCGCTTCGCCGCCGAGGCGAAACAGGGCGGGGAGCCGATCGCCCGGTTCCAGCTCGTCCAGGCGATGCTCGCCGATATCTACACCGAGGTGGCTGCCGCCAAGGCGCTCGTCCTGTCGGCCGCGCAGCGCTGGGACGCAGAGACCGATCGCAAGCTCGGCCCCTCCTCGGCGAAGCTCTTCGCTTCCGAAGCCCTCGCCCGCATCGCCGACAAGGGCGTGCAGATCCAGGGCGGAATGGGCTATATGCGCGAATCCGCGGTCGAACGCTTCTACCGTCACGCTCGCCTGTTCCGCATCTATGAAGGCACCTCCGAGGTCCAGCGCGTCGTCGTCGCCCGCCAGCTCCTCAAAGGCGCACACAAGCCGCAGTTCAACCTCTGAGAACAACCAACCACGTAAGAAAGGCATCACATGACTGAATCCACGACCGGGAACTCCGGCATCACCATCACCGAAACCGGCGGAGTCACCGCCGTCCCCGGCCTGCTGAACGGCAAGGTCGCCGTCGTCACCGGCGGCGGACAGGGCCTCGGCCTGGCGATGGCCCGCAGCCTCGTCGACTCCGGCGCGAAGGTCGTCCTCGCCGATATGAACGAGGAGAGCCTGCAGGCGGCCGTGGTCGAACTCGGCGGGGACGGCGTCGCCACCGGCGCCGTGTGCAATGTGGCCGACCTCGCCGCCGTCGAGAAGCTCGCCGAGGCGGCCACGACCGCTTTCGGCGGCGTCGACATCTGGGTCAACAACGCCGGCATCACCCGCGATGCGACGATCCGGAAGATGACCGAGCAGCAGTTCGACGACGTCATCTCCGTGCACCTGCGCGGCACCTGGAACGGGCTCAAGGTCGCGACCGCGCTCATGCGCGAACAGGATCGCGGCGGCTCGATCGTCAACGTGTCCTCGATCAGCGGCAAGGTCGGCAACCCCGGACAGTCGAATTACTCCGCGGCGAAGGCGGGCATCGTCGGTATGACGAAGGCCGTGGCCAAGGAGGTCGCGTTCAAGAACATCCGCATCAACGCGATCCAGCCCGGCTTCATCAACACCGCGATGACCGCGGCCATGCCCCAGCACGCCATCGATTCGAAGCTCGCCGAGATCCCGCTCGGCCGTCCGGGCGAACCCGAAGAGGTCGCATCCGTCGTGCTGTTCCTCGCCTCCGGCCTGTCGAGCTACCTCACCGGCACCGTCACCGAGATCTCCGGCGGCCGCAACATCTGATCGAGCCTGCCCTCGCCGAGGATCAGCTCTCCGTCGTTCGCCTGCCGGGGAGGCGGACGACGCCGAAGGCGACCATGCCGATGAGCGGCAGCAGCGGCCAGATCCAGGTGACGCCGTCGTCGACCATCCCGGTGTCGGCCATGATGGCCAGGCCCGCACAGATGGTCGCCGAGGCGGCGATCGGCATCCACATGGGAGGGGCAGGCCGGTCGTCGGGCGCGGGCGTTTCGAATCGGCCGAAGATCACGACGAGCACACCGGTGATCGCGAGCAGGACGAGAGCCCACAGCGGGCGGGTCAGCCACCAGATCCCGGTCAGCGGAGTCGGCAGGAGGGCATCGGCGCCGAGGGCAACGAGCGCATTGGCCAGGGCCGTCAACGAGGTCAGATGCCAGAGGAACCAGGTCATGATGCGCTGGTTGACGAGCACCGTGAGGAGCCAGAGTCCGGGACTGCGCAGGAGCTTCGCCAGCGGACGCTGGAGGATGAGCACGATTCCGGCCTGGGCCATGCCGAGAAAGGCCATGGTCACTCGGGTCGGGGCGGAATTCGAGATCGTGTCGGTGCCTGCGGTGATCATCGAGACCGGGTAGGGGCCGAAGCCGACGAGGAGTCCGAGGCCGACGGCTCCGATGACGAAGAGCAGCAGGCAGCGTTTCAGGCTGGTCAGTCGGCCGTCGAGCCAGGCGTAGCCGAACTGGTGGAAGCTCGCCCAGACGAGCAGGTAGTTCGGGTAGCCGGCGAGCCTGCTCTCGGCGACGATGCTGATGAGGTCGATGAGGCCGGCCAGGCCGACCCCGACGATGATCGACCACCAGCCCCATCTCTCCCACAGGATCAGACACGGCGGGGCGACGATGACGACGAGCAGGTACGCGGCGAGGAACCAGGTCGGCACGAGTGCCATCTGAGACGCCAGCTGCACCGAGGCAGGTTCGGCGCCGGCGGCCAGGGCGATGACGCAGGTGGCCAGCCACACGAGCAGCAGCGGGATGAGCGGGAGGCCGAGTCGGCGCAGGCGGGCCCGCAGCCATTCGGCGTAGCCGGTCTGCCGCCGGCGTGCCAAACGCCAGGACAGAGCATTGGAGTAGCCGCCGACGAGGAAGAAGATCGGCATCACCTGGAACACCCAGGTCAGAGGGTGCGTCCACCGGGCCTGGTCGAGCAGTCCGTGCGGGTCGATTCCGCCGTCGACGCTGACGGCGATGATCGTCCAGTGGCCGAGCACGACGACGGTGATCGCCGCGGCCCGGAGGAAGTCGACCTCGCGGCTGCGGGTGTCCGGGGTCGCCTCGTCGACCTTGCGGGCCTGGGCCAGGAACGAGCGGGGCATGCGGGGATGTCCTTGTCGGTTGATGTTGAGGGGGGCGACGGTTGGGGCTGGGGGCTGCGGCTGAGGTTGGGGCTGTTGCTGAGGGGGCCGCAGGTCAGGCCCGGTATCTGATCTCGCCGCCGACGACGGTGAGTGCGACTCGGGTGTCTCGGATCGCCTCGGCGTGGGCGAACAAGGCTTCCTCGGAAGCGTAGCCGAGGAGGTCGTCGGGTCCGGCGGCAGTCGCATCAGGGTTGAGCCCTTCGGCTGCGCACGGATCGGTGTCGACGAGGATGAAGTCGGCGTCCATGCCCGGAGCCAGGTATCCGCGGCGGTCCTCGAGTCCGGCGGCGAAAGCGGGACCCTGAGTGTGCAGGCGGATCGCCTCGACCGCACTCAGGCGACGGTGTGCCTGGAAGGTCGTGGACGCGTCACCGGAGATATCGGCTCTGGTCATCGCCGCATAGATCGCGGCGAAGGGGTTGGCGGGTTCGACGGGGCCGTCGGAGCCGAAGACGACGTGCGCACCCGCGTCGAGCAGGTCCGGCCAGGCGTAGGCGGCCAGCTGTGCGGATTCGTCGATGAGGTGGAGTAAGTGCAGGTCGGAGATGCAGTGACGCGGCTGCATGGATGCGATCACCCCGAGCTCGGCGAAACGGGTGACGTCCGTCGGCTGGATGAACTGGGCGTGTTCGACGCGGTGGCGTATGGGCCGGTCGAACTTCTCTTCCGCGGCCTGCGTAATGTCGCGCAGCCGCTCGTAGACGGCGAGCACATGGTGGTTCGCCTGGTCGCCGATGGCGTGGATGGCCACGGAGATCCCCGCCTCGGTGGCGATGTGCGCCTGGTCGAAGAGTTCGTCCTCGGTCATCTGCGCGATGCCGAAGTTCCCGGTCTCACCGTCGGTGTCGGGAAACGGTGAGGACATGTGGGAGGTGTGTGAGCCGAGTGCCCCGTCGGAGAACAGCTTCAGTCCCCCGCATTGCAGCCAGTCGTCTCCGTCGCCGGTGTGCCACCCGGTCTCGATCGCCCACGGCACCTCCGGTGAGCGCAGGAACAGCGTGACCCGCATGTCCTGTCGTCCGGCTTCGTGCAGGTCGCTCCACCCCAATGTCGCGGCGATGCCGTCGAAGTCGTGGATCCCGGTCAGCCCCTGGGACAGAAAGAGCTCCTGTGTGGTGGCGAGGCGTTGGACCTGTTCCTCGCGGCTGGGTTCGGGGATGAAGCGGGCGACGAGGTCGGTGGCGTCCTCGCGCACCAGACCGGTGAGCTGCCCGTCGTCGTCGCGGACGAAGCTCCCGCCCGAGGGATCGGGGGTCGCCGCGTCGATTCCGGCGATCTCGAGAGCGTGGGCGTTGGCCCACAGGGTGTGCAGGTCGAGTGACCACATCGCCACGGGATGGTCGGGAACCTCGGCGTCGAGCAGCGTTCGGTCCGGATAATCGGGCACATCCCATTTGTTGAGGTCCCACCCGGAGCCGACCACCCAGGAGCCCACCGGGAGGGAATCGGCGCGTTCGCGGATGGCCGCGACCGCCTCGGTCAGCGATTTCGTCTGGGACAGGTCGAGATCTGTCAGGGAGTCGGCGTACATGACCGAGTGGATGTGGCCGTCGACGAATCCGGGCAGGATGACCTGACCGCTGCAGTCGATCTCGTCGATCTCGAGGCCGGGGATGACCGTGGTCGCGCCGACCCCACCCGCCGAGGCGAGCGCCGCAGTCGTCGACGACTGCGCGGCGGCGATGTCGAGGAGTTCGGCCCGGGTGCCGACGGCGACGATGGTCTCCCCGTCGACGAGGATCGCATCGGGGGCGGGCCGGGTGAGGTCGAAGGTCGCGGCAGTGGGCGCTGCAGGGGTGTTCGTGGCGGTCCGGGGCGCGAAAGTGCGCACGACGGCGTTGGAGAACAGACGCATGGACACCAGTCTAGAGCGGGTGCGGCGGTGAGACTGGTCGGGCGCGGATCGGACGCGGCAGACATTTTTCTACGAAGGGTAGAATCGGGATCATGACTCACTTCTTCAGCACCGATGACTCGCGACTGGCGGCGGGCGCTCGGATCATCCTGCCTGCCGTCTGGCTCGGGCTCATCATCGGCATCTCGCTCATCGAGGCGCCGCTGAAGTTCACGGCCCCGGGCATCACGATCCCGCTGGGGTTGGGCATCGGCCGATTGGTGTTCGGCGTGATGAACTGGGTCGAGCTGGTCATCGCCGTGATCCTGCTGTGGGCGCTGCTCAAGTCGGGCGTCGACCGGGCCTACCGGAGCGTGGCCTGCGGGCTCATCGCGGTGCTCATCATCAAGGTCATCGTCATCCGACCGCTGCTCAACCAGCGCACCGATGCTGTGCTCGCCGGCGTCGACGAGGGCGGGTCATCGTTGCATCTGCTCTACATCGCCGCGGACGGGCTGCTCATCGTCGGACTCATCGCAGCACTCGTCCTCGCGGTGCGCCGGTGGGTGACGATCCGACCGGCGGTGAGAGCAGATTCCGCGGCGGAGTGACGCGAGCCGAAAACGTCATCACATTTCGTCCCCTGATGAGTCACGTTTCGCACTGGTCATCTGGATTTGCCCTGATGACCTGTTCAGAACGTGATGACGATCCTGGACCCGGCGGGGGCCGAGCCGGTTGAGGGCCCGCCGGCCGCGATCAGAGCGTGACGAAGGAATAGCCCACGTCGGTGGCGGCGACGAGGTCTCGGTCGTGGGTCGCCCAGACGATCGTCTTCCCCGCCTCGGCGAGGTCGTTGATGAGCCAGGCGATCCGTGCGGCATTCGACGAGTCGAGCGCCGCCGTCGGCTCGTCGCAGACGATGGTGTCGATGCCGCTGGCCAGCGCACGGGCGATGCACACGCGTGCCGCCTGACCGCCCGAGAGCTCGCCGCAGCGATGCTGAGCCAGCTCCGGGCCGAGCAGCGCCCGATCGAGCAGGGCCGGCAGGCCGAGGCTGTTCCCGGCACCACCGGAGGCAACACGGTCCCGTCCTGCACCACCGGCACCACGCGCGGCGCGAGTGTGTTCGATGACCTCGGCGACGGTCAGGCGCGGGTTGAGCCATTCGCGCGGGTTCTGCGGAACGAGCACCCCGAGGTCCCCCTCGATCTGCCCGCTGCTGGGCGTGAGGAAGCCCGTCATCGCCAGGCACACGCTGGTCTTTCCGCTGCCCGACGCGCCTTGAAGCACCGTCACCGTCCCCGCGGGGACGTCCGCGTCGACCGGTCCGACACGGGTCGAACCGTAGTCGATGACCACGTCTGTCAGCCTCATTTGGGCCCTCCCCCATCGACCGTACCCTCGCCGAGGCGGCGCAGCTCGTCCCCGGCCCTGTACACCCACGGCTTCGGTCGAGGCCCGTCGGCCAGCGGCAGCGGGTGCGCGCCTGCCGCAGGTGCGGCCGCGGCCAGGGCCTGAACATAGGCATTCGCGGCGCGACCGGCGAAGAAGTCCGCGACCGAGCCGTTCTCGACGATATGTCCGTTGAAGACCACGGCCACTCGATCGCCGGGACGGGCATTGCGCTGCAGACCCGACAGGTCGTGAGTCACCGCGAGCACGGCGCGGCTGCCGGCCGCTGCCTGTGCATTGAGCACGCCCACCACGGCGTCGGCCTGCTCGGGGTCGAGGCCCGCAGTCGGCTCATCGCAGGCGAGCAGCCGCGGGGACTTCGCCACCGCCGCCGCCAAGGAGATGCGCGAGATCTGTCCTCCGGAGACCTGATGCGGCAGCCTGCGAAGGATCGAGTTCTCCAATCCAAACGGTGCCAGGTCGGGACTGTCGAGCCCCGCCCGAGCGAACCACTCGGCCAGGCGCATCGCCGGCGGGAAGGTGTCCATGGCATTCTGCGGAGCCCAGGCGATCACCCCGCCACGTCGCATCGTCGCCATCGCGCGGCGCCCCCGACCGGTGCCGAGGTCGATCCGACCGCCTCCGGGTCCAGCCGCCTCGGCGATGTCGCGCTTCCCACGGGCACCCCGCCCATCACGGTCGCCGACGATCTCACTGAGATCCAGCACCCCGCTGACCTTCGCATCGACGGGACTGAGGCCGGCGAGCAGATTGCACAGCGTGGACTTCCCGGCCCCCGATTCGCCGACGAGCCAGGTGATGCCCCCGACGCGCATCCCGAGGTCGAGGGCTGACAGCACCTCACCGGTGCCCGGCAGACTCAGCGTGATGTCACGGAGATGAAGAGCAGTCACAGCGATCGGGGCCTCTCTCCGAGGCGGCGGGCCAGGATCGTCGGCGGCAGAAGCAGCAGCATGAGCGCACACGTCGGCACGACCAGCGTCCACCACGCCCCGACCGTCATATCCGACTGCCCCCACGCGATCAGCGGCCCCAGCGACACCGCGGCCGGATCGACACCGATCCCCAGAAACGCGGTCGTCGCCTCGTGCACGACCGCCGACGGGAAGATCACGGCCATGGCCGCCGCCACCCGTCCCCCGGCCGCCGGCAGCACGTGCCACCGAAGGATCTGGACTCGACCGGCACCGAGGCGCTGATCGAACCGCACCCACCCGGAGGCCCATTCCTCCCGCACCTTCGGTCCGATGAGCTGAGCCGCCAACGGCCAATGCGTCAGTGCCACGGTCACCATGATCGCCGTGCGACCACCACCGAGGATGCCGACGACGATGAAGGTGAACAGCATCGACGGCACGACCAAGGTGGCGATGAGCAGTCCCGTCGACACCTTCGACAGACCGTGAGACAGGGTCGAGATCACACCGAGGCCGGCGCCGATCGCGGTGGTCACGGCCGCGGTGATGAGCGCGGCCAGAGCCGAACCGCCCGCGGCATCCCACACGGTCACGGCCACGCTGCGACCGAAATGGTCGGTCCCCAGCAGCCCGCCGAGGCCCGGCGGCAGGAGTGCGCGCGAGAAGTCGGTGCCCTCGCCGGGCATGAACCGTCCGCAGATGAGCAGGATGAGCACGATCCCAAGCATGATGGTGCCCCAGATCCGCCGGTTCATGCGTACCCCTTCCCGAGCACACCGGCATCCGCACCGGCGGCGAGGAATCGGTCGTCACCGCCGGCGCCGAACGAGCGCACACCGAGCACCAGTCCGGTCGTGACGGCCGCGGCGATCGCCGTGACCGTGGCCAGCAGCGGCAGGTCGGCACCGGCCGCCGCCTCGACGAGGGCATTGCCCAGGCCCGGATAGGACAGGACCGCTTCGACGGCGGCCTCACCGAGCACGACGACGGGAACATAGATGACAGCCGGAGCCCGCACGGCCGCCACGACCGACGGCAGCACGGTGCGCACCCGTGCCGTCGAGGAGAAGCCGCGGCCGATGAGGGCGCGCGCCCACGGCGTCGACCACACCTCGGCGGCGGCGGATCGGGCGGCGGCGATGAGCATCGCCGACCACGCCAGAGCGATCGTGATCGCCACTGGAGGAATGAGGGTGATGGGGGCGCTGGTCGCCGGGTTCGGCAGCTGGCGTCCGAAGGCCACGACGATGATGAGCGCGATGAGGAACGACGGCACGGCCAGCCAGGCGCCGATGAGCCCCGAGGTGGCCGAATTGTGAGCGAGCCCGGGGAATCTGGCCAGCACCACGGAGGCGATGAGCACGATGACCGCAGTGATCACCACGGCACACAGGGTGGCGGCCATGGTGTTGAGTCCGCGGCCGAGGACCACCTCGGTCACATCAGTGTGCAGCAGCCGCGAATACCCGAGGTCACCGGTCGTGACCGTGGTCAGCAGCCACTGCCACCACACACCCGGCCAGCCTCCGGTGTCATAGGCGGCGGCGAGATTCTCCCGAGCCTCCGCGGAGGCGAATTCCCACCCGGCCACGGTGTGTGCCAAGGGGTTCGACGGAGAGGCCGCGGACAGGGCGAACACTCCTGCCCCGCCGGCCAAGCCGGCAAGGATCATCCCGCCGAGGACGATTCCGCCTCGGGCCACGATGTGCCGGATCCGGGATGACCTGGAACCGGTCGGGTGCGATGTCAGTTCTTCTTCCAGTCGGCCAGATTCCACCACGGTCCCCAATCGGAGCCGTGGACGTGTGGTTCGAACGTCGTGTCGGGAACATCCCAGTCTTCGGTGTCGGCGACGTAGGTGTGTTCGAGGAAGGCGACGATGAGGTAGCTCGGCGCCTCCATGTACTTCGACTGCACTTCGCGGTAGTCGGCATCGGCCTCGGCCCGGTCGGTTTCGACGGCGGCATGGTCGAGCAGCTCATCGGCTCCCGGGACCGCCATGTTCGCGGGGTTGTCGAAGACCCCGGAGGTCTTCGTCTGCGTGTGCAGCGAGGCCCTGATCTGGTGGTCGATATTGTAGGGCTGCTCGCCACCGGCGTAGACGATGGCCTGCCCGGCCAGGTCCTTCTCGATGTCGTCCCATTCCTGGCCCTTGATCTCGAGCTTCACACCGAGTTTCTCCAGCTGTGCGGAGATCTCGGCGGCGATGTCACCGCGCACCGTGTCTCCTGCCGGGTAGGTGACTGCGATGACGGCCTTCTTCCCGTCCTTCTTACGGACTCCGCCGTCGGCTTCCTTCCACCCGGCCCCGTCGAGCAGCTTCTTCGCCTCGTCGAGGTCGACGTCGAACTCGGCACCAGGGTCATAGGCGTCACCGTAGAACTCGCCGACCGGCGTCGAGGCGGGTGTGCCATGACCGGCGAGCACCTCGTCGACCAGCTTCTGACGGTCGATGGCGAGGTTGAGTGCCTTGCGGACCTTCGCGTCCTTGGTGAATGGGTTGTCGCTGGGCAGGGTGAGTCCGCGCCAGTCGGCGGTGCGGGCGGTATAGATCTCCTGCCCATCGCCCTTGATCTGGTCGACCGAGCGCGGGGGCACGGCGGCGCCGGAGACCTTGCCGTCCTTGACCGCCGCGGCCAGCGCGGAGGTGTCGGCATAGGCCTGCAGGGTCACGGACTTCAGCTCCGGCGTCGTCCGCCAGTAGTCGTCGCGGGCCTTGAGCACCGCGGTGTCCGCGGTGAGCGAGTCGAGGGTATAGGCACCGGTGCCCACGGGTTCGGAGTTGACCTTCCAGTCCGCGGCCGGCGTGCCCTCTTCGATGGCTTCGGACGGCAGGATGCCGACGGCCAAGCGCGAGGTGAAGGTGGGGGTCGGTTCGTCGAGTTCGAAGATGACCGTGTGGTCATCGGGGGTCTTCACCGTCTTGATCATGCGGAAGGCGTCGACGGATTCGGACGCCACCTCGGGATCGACGATGGCCTCATAGGTGGCGGCGACGTCCTTCGCGTCGAAGTCCGATCCGTCGGAGAAGGTGACATCGTCGCGCAGCTGCACCGTCCACTCCGTCGAATCGTCGTTCGACTGCGGCTCCTCTGCGGCCAGTGCCGGTGCGAGTTCGGGCATCTCCCCGGAACCGGAGTCTTCTTGCAACCGCAGCAGCCCGTCGTAGAAGGGAGAGTTGCCGTCGACGGAGTAGCCGTTGACGGGGTTGTACCCGCCGAGGTTCTCCGTGCCGATGACCAGGTCCGAGTCTCCCCCACTGGGGGCTTCGCAGCCGCTGAGCAGGAGCGCGAGTGCCCCCACACCGGCCGTCCAGGCCGTCGCCTTCCGTCTGTTCATCCGTCGTTCGACCGCCTGGGCGGCTGTCCTTCCTGTTCGTGTCTGCGCACCGAGTGGGGGTCGGGTCCGACCCCCACCTCGGTGACGGTGTCATCAGTGGCTGTGCGCGGCTTCGCCCTCGTCGTGGGTGTGCATGTATCCGCCGCCGTCGGCGTCTTCGTCGGCGTGGAAGTGCGGGGCCATCGGGCCCGGATCCACCGGGGTGTGGTCGCCCTTGACGAAACGGGCGTGGACCTCGCGGACCCAGTCGGCCAGGGCCTCGACGGTCTCGGGGATCTTCCGGGACACCCCGAGCACGGGGTGGCCCTCACGGGCCTCCTTCGCATCGGCGAGCATCTGTTCGACGTCGACGTCGACGTGAACGCCCAAGTCGATCTTGTTGATCACGAGCAGATCGGCGCGGCCGATTCCCGGTCCGCCCTTGCGTGCCACGTCGCCGCCTCCCGCGACGTCGAGGACGAACAGCTGTGCATCGACGAGTGCCGGGGAGAAGGTCGCGGTGAGGTTGTCGCCGCCGGATTCGACGAGGACGATGTCGAGCGGGTCGAAGTCCTCTTCGAGAGCCTCGACGGCGAGCAGGTTCATGCTCACGTCATCGCGGATCGCGGTGTGCGGGCAGGCACCGGTCTCGACGGCGCGGATGCGCTCCTCGGGCAGGACACCTGCGGCCTTGAGGAAGCGGGCGTCCTCATCGGTGTAGATGTCGTTGGTGATGACGCCGATGCGGAACTCATCGGCCAGGGCCGTGCAGATGTTCGCGATCGACGAGGACTTGCCGGTCCCGACGGGTCCGGCGATTCCCAGGCGCAGTGCGCGCTTTCCGTTGCTCATGGTCTCCTCCAATGTGCGTTGCGGTTGATGTGATGGTCTTCAGGATCTCGCCGAGGCGGCTCTGCGTCACCGGGGCACCGCCGACCAGCCGGTCTCCCGGCCCCAGGGTTCGCCGAGTTCGGTCAGGGCTGCGTCGAGGCGCTTGCGCAGAGCCAGCCCGTCGTCGCCGAGCGAGTTGACCTGCACGCAGGTCTCGTCGATGGGCAGCAGAGCCGATTTCGGATCGGCGATCGCGGTCGCACTCGGCAGTCCCCCATCGGGTTCGACGATGACGACCGAGCCGACGCCGAGGGATCCTCCGACCACGGACGGGGTGTCGAAGCCCTTCCCGGCGGGGCCGAGATCGAAGCGTTGGATGCTCAGGGGGCGGCCGCCTCGGCGGACATTGAGTCGGGAGCTGAGGTTCCCGGGATCCTCACCGTGGCGACCGAGCAGCAGCTCTTCGCGGAAGAACAGGCGAGCATCCTCGGCGAGGTCGATGTCGACACGGTGCGTGTGGTGGCAGCCTTGGGCGGCGATGACGGGTTCGGGCACCCAGATCAGGGTGCCGCCCGATTCGACGGTGACTCGGCAGTGCATGAGCGAGGGATCGCCGTGGGCTCCGGGCAGGACCAGGGTCGCCGAGACCTCGCGCAGCAGCAGGGTCGAGCCGGCACCGACGTGGACGTCGAAGATGTAATGGTCCCCGCCGAGCGGACCGGCCGCCGCAGTCGTCAGCGCCACCCGGGCGATGTCCGGGTCGCCGTCGACGAAGGGTTCGAAGCCGCTGGCTCCGGTGGGGCGTGGGACGAGTGGGGCCTGGCGGCGCAGTCCGTCGATGCGGGAGCGGGTGCGGCCGTTGGGGCCGGTGCCGTCCGTGGTCGTGGCGACCGAGGCCCGGCAGGTCATCCCGCTGGCCGACCCCTGCGGGTTGAGCGCCCAGGTCTCAGGAAGCGAAGAGTCGGACATTGTCCCCCTCGTGCAGTTCGGCGGCGAAGTCCGACAGCGGCGCGCTCAGCGCCGGAATCTCGGCCGGATCGCCGCGACCGAAGTCCGCGGCGCGTTCGGCCGCTTCGTCGAGGTCGGCGGCGAGGTCGATGATCGCACCGTGGGCCTGGAACGGATCGATGTGCATGAGCTTGACCGCCGCCGTCGCGGGACCTGTGACCGCCTCGTGGAGGATGGTCGCGGCCGTGTCGGCATCGCTCAAGCCGAGCACTCGACCGACCGCACCATAGACGAGCGGCTGCTGCAGGCCCTTCGGGAAGTCATCGAGCAGCGGGTGCGGATGGATGCTGCGCAGGGATCGGAGCATGAGCGTGCCCAGCCATGACCCGATCCGGCGCAGGGCCGGGGACGGGGTCCGAGCGATGAGCTCGGCGTCGAGATCGCGCAGGGCCGTCTCGGGGAAGGCGCCGGTCTCCGGGGTCGGCTCTGCGGTCGACGCGGAAGTGGGGGCAGCCTCGGCGAGGGCGCCCACATCCAGGGCATTCCACGCGGCCACAGCGAAGGCCGCGTTCATCAGTCCCGTCGTGTGCAGGCGACCGCGCAGGAAATCGCGCAGCCCGTCGATGTCGTTCACCCACCCCTGACGGATGGCCTGCTCGAGCCCCGCGGAATGGGCATACCCGCCGGTCGGCAGGCGCCCGTCGGCGAGGACGAGCAGTGCGGAGCGTGATCTCAAGCGCTGCCTCAGAACAGGAAGTAGCGCTGGGACATGGGCACGAACTCCGCGGGCCGGTGCTCGACGAGTTCCCCGTCGATCTTCACCGCATAGGTGTCCGTGTTGACCTCGATGTCCGGGCGGGCGGAGTTTTCGATCATGTCGTCCTTCGTGACCTTCCGCGTCGAGGTGATCGGCACGAAGTCACGCTGGACACGGTCGAGCTTGCCCGCGATGTCGTCGGCGATGGCCTGCTCGGACACGAACGCGAGGCTCGTGGCCGCCGCCGAGGCGGAGCGGTAGTTGAAACCGAGTCGCTCGGACACCGGCTGCGGGGTCGGGATCGAGGCGTTCGGGTCGCCGAGAGCGGCGACCGCGGCCATTCCGCCCTTGAACACGGTGTGCGGACGGACGGCGAACATGGAGGGCTGCCAGAGCACGAAGTCGGCGAGCTTGCCCGGTTCGATCGAACCGACATAGGAGTCGATCCCGTGGGCGATGGCCGGGTTGACCGTGTACTTCGCGATATAGCGGCGGGCTCGGTTGTTATCGGCCCGGTCGTCCCCGGCCAAGGGTCCGCGCAGCTTCTTCATCTGATGTGCGGTCTGCCAGGTGCGCATGGCGACCTCACCGATGCGGCCCATCGCCTGCGCGTCCGAGGACATGATCGACAGGGCTCCGAGGTCCTGGAGCACGTCCTCGGCCTCGATGGTGCCGGCGCGCACGCGCGATTCGGCGAAGGCGAGGTCGTTGGGCACCTGCGGGTTGAGGTGGTGGGCGACCATGACCATGTCGAGATGCTCGTCGACGGTGTTGACCGTGAACGGACGGGTCGGGTTCGTCGAGGCCGGGAGCACGTTGAGCTCCGAGGCGATCTTGATGATGTCCGGGGCGTGACCGCCGCCGGCACCCTCGGTGTGGAAGGAGTGGAAGGTCCGGCCGGCGACCGCTTTGAGCATGTCTTCGACGAATCCGGCCTCGTTGAGCGTATCCGAGTGGATGGCGACCTGGACTCCGGTGTCATCGGCCACGGACAGGGCCTTGTCGATGACGGCCGGGGTCGCCCCCCAGTCCTCGTGGATCTTGAAGCCGGCGGCTCCGCCGCGCAGCTGCTCGTACATGGCCTCTTCGTTCATCGTGTTGCCGCGGCCGAGGAACAGGACGTTGACCGGCCACGGGTCCATGGACTCGAACATCCGGCCCAGCCACCAGGGGCCGGGGGTGGCCAGGGTGGCCTTCGACCCCTCGGTGGGTCCGGTGCCGCCGCCGACCATCGTCGTGGTGCCGGCCATGAGGCCGACCTCGAACTGGTCGGGGCCGACGAAGTGGATGTGGGTGTCGATGGTGCCAGGGGTCATGATCAGACCATTGCCGCTGGCCACCTCGGTGTTGGGGCCGACGACGAGGTCCGGGTGGACACCATTCATCGTATCCGGGTTGCCGGATTTGCCGATGGCTGTGAACTTGCCGTCGCGGATGCCCACATCGGCCTTCACGACTCCCCAGTGGTCGAGGATGATCGCCCCGGTGATGATGAGGTCAGGGGTACCCTCGGCGCGTGTGCGCGAGGACTGGGCCATCGATTCGCGGGCGGACTTGCCGCCTCCGAAGACGACCTCGTCGCCGCCGGCGCAGTAGTCCTTCTCGATCTCGATGACGATGTCGGTGTCGGCCAGGCGCACCCGGTCACCTACGGTCGGTCCGAACGACGCGACGTATTCCGAACGCGAAATCTCAGCCATCCAACTCTCCTCTGCAGTCTCCGCGGAATCCCAGGGCGATGCGCGCACCCTGGATCGGGATCAGTTCGACTTCTTCATCGGCCCCGGGTTCGAAGCGCATGGCACCGCCGGAGAGCACGTTGAGGCGCTTGCCCCAGGCGCGGGCACGGTCGAACTCGAGGCCGGGGTTGACCTCGGCGAAGTGGAAGTGGGACCCGATCTGGATCGGACGGTCCGAGGTGTTGGCCACGTGCAGGGACGTCACGGCCAGTCCGGCATTGATCTCGACCGGTTCGTCCTTGAGGAAGATCTCGCCGGGGATGACGCGGTCGGCCGAGGTGACCGGTCGGTCGTGTTCCTGCCGGGGCGCCTGCCGTGCGCCGGAGCCGGGACGACGGGGGCTCGACGGGCTGCTCTCACCCGAGGACGGATGGCGTTCGCGGTCGCCGTCGATGCCGGGTTCGTCGATGACGGTGGTCTCGGCCTCGTCGTAGCTGCGGCCGGGGTCGTCGGTGGCGTGTTCGGCCTCGAGGTGGCGGTCCTCGGGCTGGAGCTCTTCGTTTTCGAACGGGTTGTCGTCGAGAGACTTGTTGTCGTCGTTCTGCTCGCCAGGGGCGTTCTCGTTGCTCATCATTGCAGCGGCCCCGTCACCGTGACGAGCTTTGTTCCGTCGGGGAACGTCGCCTCGACCTGAACCTGTGTGAGCATTTCGGGAACCCCTTCCATGACATCGTCTTTGGCCAGCACGTGGCGGCCGGATTCCATGAGGTCGGCGACGGATTTGCCGTCGCGCGCTCCTTCGAGCAGGTACGAGGTGATGATCGCCGTTGCCTCGGGCAGGTTGAGTTTGAGGCCACGGTCCTTGCGCTCGAGCGCAAGCTTTCCGGCGGTGTAGATCATCAACCGCTCTTGTTCGTACAGACTGAGAAACACTGCTACTCCCGGTGAAGTCGGCTGGACAGCGTCGATTCGCTCGGATGATCTGGAATGCCTGCGTCGCACCGGGTGGTTCCGACCCGATTCGCAACCGGCATCTCCTATGCCGGAATTCGGCCTCTCACCCGCGAGAATGCGCTCATGCTCGCTACTCTACCCACCGGCCGGGGCCAGTCAAGCCCGACGAGCGGGTCGGTTTCGATCGGTGACGGACACCACCGAAAATGCCGCAGGGGCGGTGACGGACACCACCGGGAAGGCGGAAAGATGCGGGGTCGGGGCCGCAAGGCGGCCGGGTCGGTGGCGCCGGGAAGGCGGCCGGGCCGGGAACACCGGAAAGGCGGCCGGGTCGGGCCGAGCTCAGACCGTGAGCGCGGCCATCCTCCGCGACCTCACCTGGTCGGAACGCCACCTCGTCGAGAACGGACCAGCTTCCGGGCTGAACCGCCAGCGGCCGGGACCTCTTGTCGCCTGGCGTCGAGATACGCGCAGCGCCAGCGGGCGTTATAGCGAATCGTCATCACGTTTTGCTTCCAATTTGGTCGATAGACCACTCTTAGTATGGGTCATCGGGTTTTGCTCCGATGACCTGTTCAGAGTGTGATGACGTTCGGGACCAAACGTGATGATGACGGGCACCAAACGCGATGAAGCTCTGTTGCTGTCACCGGCCCCTGCTGCCGACGAATCGTTTGAGGCCGGGTGCCTGCGAAAAGATCTTTGCCGAGAAGTCGCTGATATTGAGCAGGTCTCGGAACGCCAAGTGAATGACCTTGTAACCGGCGCCGAGCAGCCGATTCTGCTGCTCACCTTCTCGCCGCAGCAGCGATGAACCGACCAACGCGTACTTCCCACTGCCGTCAACGGCAATGATTGTGCGGGTCGCTTCGTGTAGAAAGTCCACGCGGCTGATGAAGCCACGACTGTCTGTCACAACTGCCTGCTGAGTAAACCCCTTCAGCTTCAGCACATTGAAGTTGAAGGAACAGTAGCTCTCAGCCAGGCTCTCGGACATTGGGCTCAGTGCCTCAGCCATGCGCATACTTGTGGCTTGGCCTGTCGTCATCCGAAGAATTGCAGGGTGGAACTCCTCTTCGATGCGTTGCCGAGCCTCAATCAGGAAGTCTTTTGGATATCCGAATTTCGGGTTGAAGCTCGGGTACTGCTCTATCGTCGCCTGTCGCAGGACCCATTCCAGCGCAGCATATGCCTCTCGTTGGCCCAGTTTCCGTATAAGCTCCAGCCCTGTTCGAACTGGCGAAGTAACAACAAGGTGACCCATCTGAATCTGGTCTTCCGCGGGAACTGTACATCTCAACCTGACGAGCTCGTTGGAACGCGAGTTGCTCTTCGGATGTTTGACCGAGATCCTCGTCGATTTGTCATCGTAAAGTGGGATTCCGTGAAGCACTGCGGCCGATGTTCCAGCAATCACATCATCGGGTCGATACCAGCGATAATTGCGGATCCGGATCGTCCGCAACAGCGACTGGTAGTCGAAGTCATCGAGCAGCTCGGACTCTGTCTTCCCGGCATGGAACTCCGTCCATTGCCGATCATCGATGAAGGAAGCTATTCGCCGATGTCCCGTGACTTTGCAATCTCGGGTCACCGAGTAGAGCCCCCGACAGAGTCGAAGCAGGCAACAGTTCTGTGCGTCAGAGACCGTTTTGGAGGAGATCCCTGCGGCGGAGAGTTCCTCACGATAGACCGTGTTGTACATCTTGCGAGTATCAGCGGCTCGTTCAATTGGAGAACACCTTTGGATTCTTGACTGTGGATTAGGCGGATTCGCGCACAGGCTCGAGGTGTGCGAGTCGACCGGTCCTCCACAGTTCACCGTGGTTGAGTCGCGCAGCTTCGCCGCACAGAACGCGATCACAGACGCGGTTCCGGGCAGAGCGGACAGGGCTCATAGGTGCTGACCGGAGTGGGCCGACGGATTGCCACGAATCACCTGGAAGCGACCTATCCGTCAATCCGACATTCAGGTGTGTGCGCAAGCCATGAACTGTACGGAAGTCAGTGCCAGGCAAGTCGGCATCCCCAGCCGCTGGCACTCGAGTGGACGACCCGTAGGGGCTTCGGCGGTTGCCGTCCTCTCGTTTTGCCCCTCGCCAGCGTCATCACCTTTGGTACCCAGGATCATCACGTGTTGAACAGATACTCGGGCTCTGCCTCGATGACCTGTTCAAAAAGTGATGAAGACAGGAAGTGACTCCGGATAAGTCTCGGCGGGCAACGAATGGCTCGCCTGCCAGGGACCGGTCGTCTGGCTCAGTCGACTCGCGCCACCGGACCGTCCCCCGCGTCAGTAGTACACGGCCAGCGGGCCGCGCGGGCCGTCGACGACGTCGACCGGGGTGTCGAAGACTCGTGTGAGCACCTCGGCGGTCATGATCTCTTCGGGCGGGCCGAACTCGACGACCTTCCCCTGCTTCACCGCGCATATGTGGTCGGCGTAGTGACCGGCGAAGTTGATGTCGTGGAGGACGATGACGATGGTCCGATCCATCTCGGCCGCGGCCCGTCGCAGGTGCTGCATCATTTGCACGGAGTGCTTCATGTCGAGGTTGTTGAGCGGCTCGTCGAGGAGCACGTAATCGGTGTCCTGGGCGAGCACCATCGCCACATACGCCCGCTGGCGCTGTCCGCCGGAGAGCTCGTCGATGAACCGGTTCTCCAGGTCACCGAGCTCAAGGAAATCGACGGCCTGAGAGATGATCTCCTCGTCAGCTGCGGTCAGTCGCCCCTTGGAATAGGGGAAGCGGCCGAATCCGACGAGCTGCCGGATCGTCAGCCGGGTGATGAAGTGGTTTTCCTGCCGCAGGATCGACACGACCTTGGCCAGGTCCTTCGACTTCGTCGAACTCACGTCATAACCGGCCACTGCGATGGCTCCGGAGTCGAGCCCGAGCAGCCTGCCGACCATCGTCAGCAGAGTAGACTTTCCCGCACCGTTGGGACCGACCAGCGCGGTAACCCCGCCGGTCGGGATCTGCAGATCGACGGGTCCGATCTCGATCTCGTCGCTGTAGGTTTTGCGGACATCGCTCAGTGTGATCACAGGCGTCCCTTTCTCATGATGACGACGAGGAATGCCACGCCGCCGACGACCTCGACGATGATCGAGACGACGCCCTGGGCGTAGAAGATGTTCTTCATGACGAAGTACGCCCCGCCGAGGACCGTGAACGCGATGAGGGCCGCCATCGGCAGGATGTACTTGTGGTCATAGGTGTCGGAGAACTGGTAGGCGAGCATCGCGACGAGGAATCCGAGGAAGACCATCGGTCCGATCATCGACACGGACACGGCCATGAGGACGGAGACGAAGAAGAGGATCTTCATCATCTCGAATTTGTGGTTGAGACCGAGGCTGCTCGTCGTGTCCCGACCCAGCGCGAGGACGTTGAGCCTCCCGGAGCTGACATAGATCGCGAAGCAGGCGAGCACGCACAGCGGGATCGCGAGCGGCAGATAGGCCGAGTCCGAGTTCGCGATCGAGCCGAAGAGTCGGGCGGAGAGGATGTCGAACTCACTCGGCGTCAGGGTCCGCTGCATGAAGGTCGCGATCGAGCCGAGTCCACCGCCGATGACGACTCCGATGAGCAGCATGATCGCCACGCTGCCGTGCCTGCCGGAGAGCAGCCAGCCATACAGCGCCAAGGACAGGCCGATCATGACCACCAGTTGGATGGCGAACGGCGTCAGCCCCTTGAGATCGACGATCGCGGTGACGCCGAAGAAGTACATCGCCCCGGTCTGGATCGCCACGTAGAGAGATTCGAAGCCCATGATCGACGGGGTGATGATGCGGTTGTTCGTCACCGTCTGGAAGGCGACGGTGGCGAAGGCCTGACTGAGCGCGACGATCGCGAGGACGACGAGGTTCTTCACTCGCAGCTGGGCGATGAGCCAGAATCCGTCGTCGGTGATGGGCATCGGATTGTCCCAGGCCAGGAGGCCGAGCGCGACCGCTGCCGAGACGATGACGAGTCCGGTCATGATCGCCCAGTACCGGCGGCGCGCCCGCGAGGTGGGCAGCGAAGCCGCCGACCGCTGCGGTGGACGAGGAGTCACTCCCGATTCCGACCTGGAAGTCGCCCGCTTCACTTCGCGGAAAGCCGTGCGCGAAGACTCCACCCCCTCCACTCGCCGAGGTGGTGGTGCGGCCTCGGTGGGATGCGAGTCAGTCGTGGTGGGACGCGAGTCAGTCGTGGGTGTCGTTTCGTGCATCTTCACCCCTTCCTCCGTGCGCGCAGGAGGAGAGCGACGAACACTGCGGCTCCGACGACTCCGAGGATGAGGGATACCGGCACTTCGAACGGCATGACGACGGTGCGGCCGATGAGATCGCAGATCGTGACGATCGCAATGCCGAGCAGGCACACCCAAGGCAGGTTGCTGCGCAGGTCGTCTCCGCGCAGCATCGAGACGATGTTGGGCACGATGAGTCCGAGGAACGGCAGGTTGCCGACGACGACGGTGACGATGCCCGTGGCGATGGCCACCAGGATCGTGCCGATGAGGATGATCCGGTTGTAGTTGAGCCCGACGTTCGTCGCGATCTCCTTGCCCAGACCCGCGACGGTGAAGCGATCGGCCGTCACGAAGACGGCGGCGACGACGAGGACGACGATCCACAGCAGTTCGTACTGTCCGCGCAGAATGGAGGTGAAGCTGCCGGCGAACCAGATGCCCAGGCTCTGGAGCATGTCCATCTGGACGGCGACGAAGGTCGAGATCGCCCCGACCACGGCCCCGAGCATGATGCCGATGATCGGCACGATGAGCGAGGACTTCAGCGAGACGCGGCGCAGGAACAGGAAGAAGATGAGCGTGCCGAGGAATGCGGCGATGATCGCGCCGACCATCCGCGCGAGGATCGAGGCATCGGGATAGACGATGACGGTGAGCATGAGTCCGAGGCCAGCCCATTCCGTCGTGCCCGTCGTCGTCGGTTCGACGAATCGGTTCTGGGTGAGCAGCTGCATGACGAGCCCGCACATCGCCATCGCCGCCCCCGAGAGGACGAGGGCGATGGTGCGCGGAACGCGGGTGATCTGGAACATCTCCGCCCCGCCGTCGCCGCCGAAGATGTCGTAGACGCCGGTGAGCAGGGACGCGGCGAGAAGCGCCAGAACTCCGAGGACGCTGAGCAGGAACTTCCAGTTCAGCAGCTGCCCCACCAGCGCCGAGGCGGTTTCCCCGGAGCCGCCTTTCCCCGTCGCGGGAGCAGCCGCGGTCAGAGCGGAACGGTCGGCCGCCTCGGTGCGGGGAGAGCGGGATTCGGAACCGGAGATGGGAGCCGAATGATCGGCCGCCTCGGTGATGGTCATGCGACTGCCGGCACCGGAGTCACCGGTGCCGGCAGTGCTGCGCGGGGCTCGTGTCATGCGCGGGAGCGGGCCTTACTTGTCTTCGAGCTTGTCGGCGAAGTCGTTGAAGAACTCGGTGTAGGTCTGGATTCCCTCATTGAGGTAGGTGTCCTCGGGGAAGTAGACGATCTTGTCATCCTTGATCGCGGGGACGTCCTTGAGGGCTTCGGAGTCCTCGAGAACCTCGGCCGCGGGCGCCGACCCTTCGTCACGTTCCTCGGGGGCGAAAGAAGCGTCTCGGTCCATGACGACCATGAGATCGGGGTTCGAGTCGGCGATGGCCTCCACGGAGACGTCGTCTCCCTGGTGGTCCTCGCTGCTCTGCTCGACCTCGAGGGCCGCGGTGAGGTCGAGGATGTCGAAGACGGGCCCGACCGTGCGGCCGACCGATGGGGCTCCATAGCCGATGTCGCCGGCCGAGGTGATCAGACCCATGGCCTTATCATTCCCGTCGTAGGCTCCCTTGGCGCGCTCGATGGAGGCATCGAAGTCGTCGACGAGCGCCTTCGCTTCATCCTGTTTGCCGAAGACCTCGCCGAGGACGGTGGTCTGGCGCTTGAGCTCTTCGCCGAAGTCCTCGTCGTCGCGGGGGTCGAGCTCGAGGATGGTCGCGTCCGGGGCGAGCTTGGCCAGATCGTCGTGGTACTGGGAGAAGCGCTGGCCGTTGACGATGAGGTCGGGCTTGGCCTCGACGACCTTCTCGAGGTCGGGCTCGCGGTGGCTGCCGAGATCGAGGACCGAATCGTCCTTCGTGTAGTCGAGGTCCTCGCTCATCAGAGACACGGCTCCGGCGCTGAGGTCGATGTCCCAGTCGGCAAGCGTTTCGAAGGTGCGGTTGTCGGTGGCGACGACGGACTGCGGAGGCGAGGCGACGGTCTGCTTGCCGTTGTTGTCCTCGACCTCGATCGTGCCGCCGGAGCCCTCGGCGTCGGCCTGTGCCGAATCGGAGTCTGCAGAGCCGCAGCCGGCCAGAGCGAGAGCGACAACGCCTGCCAGGGCGCTCAGTTGAAGGCGAGCCGAAACCATGGGGTCCCACTTTCAAGAATGAACGTATAAGAAAAGCGTGTGCGCACACTGAAAGTAAGCTTAGCCTATGCTTTGAGAATAAGGGCAGAAAAACGTGTTGTTAACTGCATCACACCTGAAGTGGACTGGGCTCAGATGGCTGCGACGAGGCGGTCGACCTCTTCCTGTGAGTCGGCGGCGGCGGTGGGCCCGCCGGACCCTCCGCGGCTGACCTTGAGTCCGGCCTCTTCGACGATGACGGCCCCACCGGCGTAGTCGTAGATGCCCAGGCCGCGTTCGGCGTATCCGTTGACCCGGCCTTCGGCGACCATGCACAGGTCGAGTGCGGCCGAGCCGCACCGGCGGATATCGTCGTAGCCGGTCATCAGATCGTCGAGCTTGGTCAACTGGGCTCCACGATTGCTCAGCGCGTAGGCGAACCCGGTGGCCAGGAGCCTGCCGGACAGCCCGGGCGGAGTCCCGCGCAGGCGTCGCGCCGGAATGGCGGAACCGCCCTCGCGGCAGTCGGACAAGCGCCCGTCGATCCGAAAGGCGCCGCGGCCCGCGGCCGCCAACCAGGTGGCACCCAGTCCGGGTGAGGCGACGAGTCCGATCCGCCAGTCTCCGAGCCCGAGGCCCGCCTCGCGTCCATCTGCTGCCTCGCAGACACCGACGGAGAATGCGTGGTGTTCGATATTGCGGACATAGTTGACGGTTCCGTCGATCGGGTCGACATGCCACTCCAGACGCGGTCCGCTGTCCTCTTCCCCGACGTCCGGCCCTGCGGCGCCGGGCACTCCGGCATGTTCTCCTGCTTCGCCGAGTTCGACGAGTCCGCCGGCCTCCGAGTCGAAGGCGTGGAGCTTGAGCAGGAGGTCCGGCGGGAAGAACTCGACCGGGTCGAGCGCTTCCGCCCCCTCTTCGCCGACCATGAGGTCGTGTGGCCTGACTCGATTGAGGTATCCGCGAACGAGTGCTTCGATCTGCGCGTCGGCGCGAGTGACGAGGTCATTCGGTGAGGTCTTCGTGTCGACGACACTGGCATCGAGGCTCGCGCCGAGCAGCGGCCGCCAGGCGACCATCTGCTCCCACGCCATGAGTGAGAGATCGGAGGCGATGCGGAGCAGAGGAAGGCCGACGATCTCAGCGGGCAGCGATTCGAGCTCGGAGTTCATACGGCCACTCTAGACAACCCGCTCCGGGCCTCGCCCGAGTGTCCGCAGACGGATACCTGCTCGCCCGCACACAGCCACTCCGCCTTATAGCCGCTGTGCGCTCACTGCGTGTTCACCCAGCCATCTGCGAGCACCGCAGATGCGCACTCTGTGTAACAAGACTGCAATACAGCGACGAATATGTACTTCTTGTATCTAAGCCCCCTCAGCCGGAAGAGAAGTCCGGGGTCACGGTCATTCCCGCCCATTCGAAACGCATCTGCGGTTGCCGATACGACGCCTCCGCCGCGGTCATTTCACAAAGCGGCGAAGAGTCAAATCCGGAACGTTTTCCACACACTGAAGAGAAATCGCTTCAGAGATTTGCCCCTTCTCCGGCTCCGTTGTCCCCAGAGTGAGAATTCCGGTTGCCGACCGGCCCGATGATCCGGTCACGGAACCGTCAGAAAACGTCCATGAATCGCACAAGGGCGGTGATCCGTATCGAGTATGGATCACCGCCCTGGTCTCTGCGCGGGAAGTCTGAGCACACAGGCGACCGGCGAATGCCGTTTGGCCCTGCAGATCCTGGAATCAAGCGGGGTCGGCCACTCCGGGCTTCGGCTCGCTGCGCTTGACCGGTCCGTGCCTGCGCACGATCTCCTGAACGGCCTGCGAGGAGGTGCCGGCCGCCTCGGCGATCGCACCGAAGGTCGCACCTTCTTCACGGGCGCGCAGAATCGCCATCACATAGTCGGTGTTGATTTTCGAACGCTGTCGCGCGACCTTTCGGACGACTCCGACTAATGCAGTCTGATCAACTGTCAATTCACGAGCTCGACGAGACATGGCTTCTTCCCTTGCATTCATGTAGTGGCCCGTTGCCACGAATTGGTGTAGTCCCATTAGATACCACGAATATGTCAAGACGCCAAGAATTCCCGGATATAGGAACTCAGGCTACCGAGTAGCACCGTTCTGAGCATGTGAGATAACGAACGCATAACGTTTGTTGGAGTGGATGATGACCGGCTCCCACGACTCCCGGGCGTGGAAGGGATCGATATTCCGGCAATCCAAGTGGCAGAATGCGGACATGACGACTATGGCCCATCCCACTGGAGCGAATCGGGCGACCGTCGACGAAGACGAGTCCCAGACGGCGCTTCCCACCACACTCGCCGAGAGGTTCCGCATCGCCGGCATCCGCGATTTCAGCATCGACGACACCGACCGTGCAGCGTACTCCTCCGATGCCTCGCTCTTCCGGCTCGTCCCCGCCGCCATCGTCTTCCCCCACGACGAAGAAGAGGTGGCAGGTGTCCTCTCCATTGCGCGCCGCCTCGGTGTGCCCATCACCAGCCGTGGTGCGGGCACCTCGATCGCCGGCAACGCCATCGGCCGCGGCATCGTCTTCGACTTCTCCCGCCATATGAACGAGGTCATCGAACTCGCCCCGGAGGAGCAGTCGGCTTGGGTGCAGTCCGGTTGCATCCATGCCCACCTGCAGAAACAGGCGAAACCGCACGGTCTGCGCTTCGGCCCCGACCCCTCCACCCACACCCGGTGCACGATCGGCGGGATGATCGGCAACAACGCCTGCGGCCCCAGGGCACTGGGCTACGGTCGCACGGGCGACAACATCCTGGAGCTGAAGATCATGCTCATCGACGGCACCGTCGTGACCCTCGACGACTCGGACGCCTCCACGACCTTCCCGCGACTGCACGAACTGATCGCTGCGAATCTCGGCACCATCCGCACGAACTTCGGCACGTTCTCCCGCCAGGTCTCCGGCTACGGACTCGAGTCCCTCCTGCCGGAGAACGGCTTCGATGTGCGCCGAGCCTTCGCCGGCACCGAAGGCACCTGGGGTGTCATCCTCGCCGCGAAGGTGCGCCTGGTCAAGGAGCCGAGCTTCACCTCGGCGGTGGTGCTCGGCTATGAGGATATGGTCGCCGCCGCCCACGATGCACCGCTGCTGGGGGACTTCCCCGTCGCCGCCTGCGAGGGCCTCGATTCGCGCATGCTTGCCCGGGTCATCGACACCAAGGGCGCCGAGGCGGTCCCGCCGCTGCCCGAGGGCGCGGGCTGGCTCGTCGTCGAACTCACCGGCGAGGACGAAGCCGCATTGGAGAAGGAGACTCAGCGCCTCATCGCCGAATCGAAGTCGCTCGATTCCGCGGTCCTCGGCCTTCAGGCGGCCGCAGAGGTGTGGGCGATCCGCGCCGATGGTGCCGGTCTGGTCTCACGCACCCCCGATGGGCGCGACGCCCATGCGGGGTGGGAGGATTCAGCGGTTCCGGTGGACCACCTCGGCGATTATCTGCATGACCTCATGGAGCTGCTCGAGGAACACGGGCTGTGGGCCATTCCCTATGGGCACTTCGGTGACGGCTGCCTGCACATGCGCGTGGATTTCCCGCTCGCGGACCCGAACGGTGGGCAGGTGATGCGCGATTTCATGGTCGCGGCCACCAAGCTCGTCGCCCGCTACGGCGGCTCGGTCTCCGGTGAGCATGGGGACGGTCGGGCGCGTTCCGAGCTGCTGCGCCTCATGTACACGCCGGCAGCTCTCGATCTGTTTGCCCAGGTGAAACGGCTCTTCGACCCTCGGCATCTGCTCAATCCCGGTGTCATCGTCGACCCGGATGCCCTCGACGAATCGGTCCGGCTGACCCAGCTGCCGCTGCGTCAGGAGCTGCCCGGGACCTTGGCGATGGCGTACGAAGGCGAATCCGCGGGCTTCGCCTCGGCGGTTCACCGATGCACCGGAGTCGGCAAGTGTCGTGCGGACTCGGCGGCCGGCGGCGACATCATGTGCCCGTCGTATCAGGCCACCCGGGATGAGCGGCATTCGACGCGGGGCCGCGCACGGGTGCTGCAGGAGATGGTGTCGGGGGATCTGCTCGAGCCGCGGTGGGACTCCCCCGAGGTGCACGAGGCCCTCGACCTGTGCCTGTCGTGCAAGGCCTGCGGCACCGAGTGCCCGACCGGCACGGACATGTCCACGTACAAGGCCGAAGTCCTCCACCAGACCTATAAGGGCAAGATCCGGCCGATGAAGCACTATTCGCTCGGTTTCCTCCCGCAGCTCGCCCGCCTCGTCACCCCGGTGGCGCCGGTGCTCAACCGGGTGTCGGGCCTGCCGGGGCTGACGACGCTGGCGAAGAAGATGGCTGGGATCGACGTCCGCCGGTCGATCCCGCAGTTCGCGGCCACGACGTTCAGGAAATGGTGGAACACCACCGCCGAGGCGGCACCCCCGTCACGTCCGACCGCCGAGGTGGTGCTGTTCGCCGATTCCTGGTCGAACCATTTCGCCCCGCGCATCCTCGCCGCGGCCGTCGCCGTGCTCGAACATGCCGGTGTGCACGTGCGGGTGATCGATCAGACCGTGTGCTGCGGACTGCCGCTCATCTCCACCGGTCAGCTCGATGCGGCGAAGACGAATCTGTCGGAGACGATCACCGCTCTCGATGCCACCGGCGATGTGCCGATCATCGGCGTCGAGCCCTCATGCCTGGCCACGCTCAAGGACGATTCGCCCAAGCTCGTCGCCGATGAGGCGTCGAACCGAGTGGCCGGACGAGTGCAGACTCTCGCCCAGTACTTGCTGAGCATCGGCGCCGAACTGCCGGACCTGTCCGGAGTCGAGGCGCTCGTACAGCCGCACTGTCACCAGTCGGCGATCTTCGGCACCGCCGCGGACAGGGAACTGCTGGCCAGGACCGGAGCGAGCACCGAGTTCCTGGGCGGCTGCTGCGGTCTGGCCGGGAACTTCGGCGTCGAAGAAGGACACTTCGAGACCTCGGTCGCCGTCGCCGAGGTGGCTCTGCTGCCCGCGTTGCGCAATCGAAGGAAAGCAGGGGGTTCAGAGCCAGCACCCGATTCCGGCGCACACGCCTCGTCGGTTGGCACGGCAGATGCTCCGCCGACCGGTTCGACGGAACCGGTCACGGCCGACCGGCTGCAGATCGTGCTGGCCGACGGGTATTCGTGCCGCACGCAGATCACGGATCTCAGTGACGCCGACGGCGTGTCGCTGGCCGAACTCCTCGCATGGGGATGGGAGCTGGAACCGCGGCGATAGGACCGGGGCCGGGACCGCCTCGGCGGGGTGTCAGGCCTTTGCGGTCAGCACCGGGACCTCGGCCTCGAGGAGGATGCGCTGTGCCTGCGAGCCGAGGATGAACTTCCCGATCGCCGAGCGTTTGCGCAGGCCGATGACGATGAGCTGGGCCTTGTACTCCTCGGCGAGGTCGTTGAGCGTGCCGGGCAGATCGTCTTCGTGATCGGGCTGGAGCACCTCGACCTCGATGTCCGACTCCTTGCCGAGGTCGACGATCCGTTTGATCTCGTCCTCACCGATCTCGGTCGGAGTCCCACTGGCACCTCGTCGCTGTGAGTTGATCACGACGGCAGCGCTCGACCGCAGCTTGGCTTCTGCGAAACCTGCACGCAGAGCAGCCTCACCCTCGGGAGCGGGTAGGTAGCCAATGAGAATCGTCATGGCCCCCAGTATATGGACTCACCGATGATTCATTCACTTCGGGATCACGCTGCGGTCAGGTAGGCGCAACCCCCATTGCCTCCCATTTGCTACCCGACGGCGGCGCAGCAACCTCGCGCGAGGTTGCTGGGCCCCCGTCGGGTGGCAATTAGGGCGTTGAGGCGTCGACGACCGCTTGCGCTCTCGCCGCGTGGTCACGCAGGGAGTCGATGAGCTCCGGCGGGTGGAGCACCTCGATCTCGGCAGGGATGCCGGCCAGGGTGGCCGCGACCCATCTGAGGTCCCAGAATCCGCAGGTGATGCGTGCACCGTCGGCCGCCTCGGTGATGGTGGCACTCCGGGTGGGGAACCATTCCTTCGCTTCCTGCGCCGAGGCGGCCGTGCGCAGAACGACGGTGTGCGGATACGCGGTGGTGGTGACGGCGGCGGAGACGGCCGCCTCGGCGTCGGGGTGCTCCCGCGAGGTGACGTTCAGCGTCGTCGCGTGGACCTGGCTCATCCGGTCGAGGCGGAAGACCCGGTGGTCATCGCGGTCGAGGTCGAAGGCGAAGAGATACCAGTGCGCGCCGAAGACGACGAGGCGGATCGGTTCCACCCGGCGAGGGGACGAGGTGTGCTCGTCGGCCTCAGTTCGTCGCGTCTTCCGGTAGTCGAAGGTCGCGATCGTCGAAGCATTGATCGCCGAGGCGAGGGCGATGAGCGCGCCGATGTCGACTCCGGGGACATTTCCTTCGGACACGGACACTGCGGCCGCGATATCCGCGACGGTCGCCCGCATCGCAGCCGGGAGCATCGCCTGCAGCTTCGTCGTCGCCGAATCCGCATATTCGGTGTCCAGACCGGCCCCGCGCAGCAGTGCCAGGCCGACCGCGGTGGCCAGCGCCTCCCCCGCCTCGAGCTGCAGCGGCGGCAGCACTGTCCGCGATTCGGCGCGGTAGCCCCCGGCGAGACCGGGAATCGACGAGATGATGTAGCCGAGCTCGCGCAGCGCGGCGATATCGCGGCGGACAGTTCGCGGGGTGACGTCGAAGCGAGCGGCGAGTTCGGCGGCGGTGTACGCACGGCCGGAGGCGAACAGGCTGAGCAGGCTCAAGAGCCTCGTCTCCGACCGCATGGCACCTCCACGTGGAATCCATCCAAGTGGAATCCATTCACACTGACTTCTTGATGCGGACAGTATATGTCCGCAGATGATCAGAGGATGGGATCACCGACGCAGCGATCCGACTGCGTCGACCGTGCCAGGCGGAGACCTCACAAGGAGAGACCATGCCGTTCTTCACCCCGACCGTTACGACCGAAGCCGATTCCGCATTCACCTTCATGGCCCAGCAGTGCACTCAGCTGCGCCTGACCGCCCGCGGCCTGAGCGATGAGCAGGCCCGGTCCGCTCCGACAGCGAGTCCGCTGAGCATCGCGGGGCTCATCGCCCATGTCGCACAGGTCCTCAACGGCTGGCTGCAGATGGTCAAGGAACCCGATCAGAAGCTCAGCGTCGATGACTTTCCTGCCATCAATGCCCGGATCGGCCTGACGGAGATGTACGACGGGTCGACTCTGCCCGATCTCGACATCGCCGATGTGCTGACCGCCTTCGATCGCGCCGTGGACGAGCTCGAAGACACGCGTCGAGTCGTCGCCGAGAAGAACACCGACCTCGGCGCCGAGGTGGCCGAGCTCGACAATCCGTGGATGCCCGACGACTTCGATATGAGCGTGCGCTGGATCCTCTGGCACCTGGCCACGGAGATCGCACGGCACGCCGGTCACGCGGACATCATCCGTGAGTCGATCGACGGTGCGATCGCCTACCAGCTCAACGCCGAGGCCGACGGTGAACCATGGCCGCCCGAGGGCATGGACTGGAGCTGAGTCCCCACAGACTCCCTCCAGAACTACCTGACGGCGGCCCAGCAACCTCGCGCGAGGTTGCTGGGCCGCCGTCGGGTAGTAGTTGTTAGGCTACGAAGGCTTCGCTGGCCTTCGACACCCGGTCGACCAAGTGGTCGGTGTAGGCCGGCATGGTGAGGAACTCGGCGAACTCCTCGCCCAGCGCCGTCTCCCGGAAGATCTCCACGGCCTCGTCGAAGTGGTCGTCGGCGCGACGCTCCATGCCCGCCAGCTCCTCGCCGAGGTAGCGCTCCACCAGACGCGAGGTCAGCTGCTGGCCGTTGTCCAGGGCCACCTCGTGACGGAGCCACTGCCAGATCTGCGAGCGGCAGATCTCGGCCGTCGACACGTCTTCGAGCTGGTTCTCCAGAGCCACGTGCCCATTGCCGCCGAGCCATTCGTTCATGTATCCGATGGCCACGCGGATGTTCACCCGCACGCCCTCTTCGGTCACGATCGGTTCGAGACCGGTGATGTCGAGGATGTTCTCGCTGGTCACCTGCACATCCGGGCGCTTGTTCTCCAGCTGGTGCGGCTCCGATCCCAGAGCGGCGTCGAACACGGCCAGAGCCGCCGGAACCAGAGCCGGATCGGCCACCCAGGTGCCGTCGAAGCCCTGCCAGGCCTCGCGGGCCTTGTCCTCACGCATGCGCTCGAACTCGGCGGCCACGAACTCCTGGTCCGGGTGGTCGGCCATGAGGTTGGACATGGTGCCGATCGCGTGTGCTCCGCGGCGGTGGCAGGTGGCCACGAGGCGATCGGTGAAGGCCTTCATCAGCGGCAGGTCCATCGTCAGACGCTCGCGGTCGGGCAGAACGTAGTCGGTGGTGTTGCGCAGGTTCTTCACCACGGAGAACAGGTAGTCCCAGCCGGCGGCTTCGAGGCCGGCGCAGTGGTCACGCAGCTCGAAGAGGATCTCTTCCATCTGGAACACAGCGGTGATCGTCTCGATGTGCGCGGTGGCCCGGATGGTGCCCTGCTCGATGCCGAGCATGTTCTGTGCGCTGACGAAGACCTTGTTCCACAGGCGTGCTTCCTGCGAGGACTCGAGCTTCGGCAGGTAGAAGTACGGGCCGGAACCGTTGTCGATGAGGTGGCGGGCATTGTGGAAGAAATACAGACCGAAGTCGACCAGCGCTCCGGAGGTCGAGAATTCCTGGCCGTTGTCATCGACGTAGATCAGGTGCTTCTCGGGCAGGTGCCAACCGCGGGGGCGCAGTCCGATGGTCGGCTGGTTGTCGTTGTTGACGCCGGGCAGCTGTCCGCGGATCGCGCGGAACAGATTGACCTGTCCGCCGATGATGTTGGCCCAGGTGGGGCTCGTCGCGTCTTCGAGGTCGGCCAGCCACACCTTCGCCTGCGAGTTCAGTGCGGCCACGACTTCGTCTTCGGTGACCGGACCGGTGAGCTCCACGCGGCGGTCTTCGAGGCCGGGGGCGCCGGCGGATCCGGCGACCGACCAGGAGCGGTCGGCGCGGATGCGGGCGGTCTCGGGCTTGAAACGGGGGAGGGTGCCGCCGTTCATCTCGGCCGCGCGGACCCGGCGCGTGCGCAGCAGGTCGCTGATGGTGCCGGCGAACTCGTCGTGGAGCTTGGCGATGAACGTCAGGGCAGGCTCCGAAAGGACGGTGCCGAAGCCGGTTTCGAGCGGCGCGTTGATCTTGATGTAAGACATGGGCTTCTCCTCACCCGTCGTAGTGTGTGCCTGGAATGTGCGGCTTGGGTCTGTGGGTGATCCTCGCCGAGGCGGCTCTGCGTGATCGTGAGCGTCCCGGTGGGATCGTGGCGGGGTTCGATGTCATCTGTGGTGTGACGGAGCGGATCGACAATGCAAACCCCGTGAAAACTTTGCCGATCCGCCCCGAGTTCCTGGTGGGTCCGTCCCCGCCGGTCAGCAGGGTGAGAACCCGGTGCGGCTCAGCTGAACTGAGCGGTTTCGGTGGAGCCCTTCAGAGCCGTGGTCGAGGACTCCGGGTTGAGTGCGGTCGAGACCAGGTCGAAGTAGCCGGTGCCGACCTCGCGCTGGTGGCGAGTCGCGGTGTAGCCGCGGTCCTCGGCGGCGAACTCGCGTTCCTGCAGCTCGACGTAGGCCTTCATCTGCTCACGGGCGTAGCCGTGGGCCAGATCGAACATCGAGTAGTTCAGGGCGTGGAAGCCGGCCAGGGTGATGAACTGGAACTTGTAGCCCATGGCTCCGAGCTCGCGCTGGAACTTCGCGATGGTGGCATCGTCGAGGTGCTTCCTCCAGTTGAACGACGGCGAGCAGTTGTAGGCCAGCATCTGGTCCGGGTACTCCGCGTGGATCGCGTCGGCGAATTCCTTCGCTGCTCCGAGGTCGGGCGTGGAGGTCTCCATCCAGAGCAGATCCGCGTAGGGAGCGAAGGACAGACCGCGGGCGATGCCCGCTTCGATGCCGTTGCGGATCTTGTAGAAGCCCTCGGAGGTGCGCTCACCGGTGACGAACTGCTGATCGCGCTCGTCGATGTCCGAGGTCATCAGCGTGGCCGCTTCGGCGTCGGTGCGGGCGATGACGAGGCTGGGCACGTTCTCGACGTCGGCAGCCAGGCGCGCTGCGTTCAGCGTGCGGATGTGCTGCGATGTTGGAACGAGGACCTTGCCGCCGAGGTGGCCGCACTTCTTCTCGGAACCGAGCTGATCCTCGAAGTGCACACCGGCAGCGCCGGCGGCGATCATCGAACGCATGAGCTCGTAGACGTTGATCGAACCGCCGAAGCCTGCTTCCGCGTCGGCCACGATCGGAGCGAACCAGTCATCGACCTGCTTGTTGCCTTCCGAGGTCTCGATCTGGTCGGCGCGCATCAGCGCGTTGTTGATGCGGCGGACGACCTGCGGCACCGAGTTGGCCGGGTAGATCGACTGGTCGGGGTAGGTCTGTCCGGCGGCGTTCGCGTCGGCGGCGACCTGCCAACCGGAGAGGTAGATGGCGTTGAGGCCGGCCTTGACCTGTTCGACGGCCTGGTTGCCGGTCAGCGCACCGAGAGCGTTGACGTATTCGCCCGACTTGATGTCGCTCGAGCTGATCTGCTTCCAGAGGCGCTCGGCACCGTGACGAGCCAGCGTGTGCTCCTCGATCAGGGAACCGCGCAGTTTGACGACATCCTCGGGCTCGTAGTCGCGAGCGATTCCCGACCAGCGGGCGTTGGTGGCCCAGTCGCGGCGGATGGCTTCAGCATCGTGCAAGCTGTTCTGCGTGGTGTTCTCAGTCATTGTCCTTCTCTTTCCGGATCTGTCGGGGTCGTTGATGTATCCAGTCTGCGGGGGCCGCAAGGGCTCTCGCATTGAAAATGCGTAAGAATAATCGCGATATTTCCGGTTTCAGAAATTTCGCGGTTCTGTCATACTGATTTTCAATCGTGTGAACCAGCACACAGCAGCGAAGGGAGACGCCTTGGTCAGCGTTGGAGCGGAAGTCGAGAGCGAAGAACAGCAGACCGACCCACTCAGCATCGGCAGAAGAATCCGATTTTTTCGCAAGAAGCGTGGATTGACCCTCAACGAGCTGGGGCAGGAAGTGGGCCGCGCGGCCTCTCAGATCTCCACGATCGAGAACGGCAAGCGAGAAACTTCTGTCACCCTCTTGGCCGCGATCGCTAAGGCGTTGAAGACGGATGTCTCCGAGCTCATCGACCCCGCACCGATCGACGAACGCCAAGCCCTCGAGCTCGAGGCGGAACGCAATCAGGCCTCCCCCATGTATTCCTCTCTGGGGCTGCCGCAGGTGCGGATCAAGTCGCTGCCGGCCGACGCCCTCGAGGCGATCGTCGGTCTCCAGCGGCAGCTCGGCGAGGTCCTCGAACGTCGTGCGGCCACCCCCGAGGAGGCTCGGCGGGCGAACCGCGAGCTGCGCGATCGGATGAAGGAGAAGAACAACTACTTCGCCGATCTCGAGGCCACCGCTGCCGAGCTGCTCGACCTAGTCGGCTACGAATCCGGAACGGTGTCACAGCGGCAGACGGCGCTCATCGCCGAGAAGCTCGGCTTCAGCCTCCACTACGTCTCCGACCTGCCCGAATCGACTCGGTCGATCTCGGACACCGCGAACAAGCGGCTGTATCTGCCCAACGCCGATGCCGCTTTCGACCCTCGCTCGCACCTGCTCATGAGCTTGGCTCCGCATGTGCTCGGCTATGACTCTCCGAAGGACTTCCACGAGTTCCTCCAGCAGCGCGTCGAGGCCAACTATCTGGCTGCGGCGATCCTGCTGCCCGAGTCCGCGGCCGTGCCGATGCTCGAGGAGGAGAAGAAGAAGCGAGTGCTCTCGGTCGAGCATCTGCGCGATATGTTCGGCGTCGGCTACGAGATGGCGGCCCACCGGTTCACGAACCTCGCCACCGAGCACCTCGGACTGCCCGTCCACTTCATGAAGGTCCACAATTCCGGCACGATCCACAAGGCGTACTCGAACGACGGGCTGCCGTTCCCCACCGATCCCCTCGGCGCCATCGAGGGCCAGTTCGCGTGCAAGCGCTTCACTTCACGCACCGTCTTCCGCGTCGCCGACCGGTTCAGCCCGTACTACCAGTACACCGACACCCCGCAGGGATCGTATTGGTGCACCGCCCGCGTGCTGCCCGGCGGCGACTTTGCCATCAGCGTCGGCGTCCCGTTCTCCCACGTCCGCTGGTTCGAGGGGCGGGAATCGCCGATCCGTTCGCAGTCGGCATGCCCGGATCCGTCCTGCTGCCGGCAGGCGCCGGAAGACCTCGCGGAGAAATGGGAGGATCAGGCGCTGCCGTCGGCGCGGATGCACGCGTCCCTGCTGGCCGCGGTTCCGCCCGGTGCGGTGCCCGGCGTCGACGACACCGAGGTCTACGAGTTCCTCGAGCGCCATTCCGGCTGATCGTCGACACCGATCGACGGTGCAGAAAATCCTCGCCGAGGCGGCTCCCCCACTTCGGGTGCCCCGTGACCGCCGCTGACGAGCGTTCGGATCATTCCGCCAGGACTTCCGCCAGGCGGACGAGCATGAGTTCGCGCCACCACAGGTATTCGTGCCCGCCCACGAACGGTCGAGGAGCGATGTCGATGCCGCGAGCGGCGAATTCTTCGGTCGCCTCGGCGACGGAATCTGCGATGGTGGTCTCGAGGATCCCGTGGTCGACGCAGAACGTCGGACGTGCGGCGGTAGCCGTCCGGGTTTCCACCGTCCGAGACTCCGGCTCCCCCGCGGGCCCGCCCGGCTCACTGTCGGCTCTGCTCGGCGAGAGATCCCAGATCCTGCGCCCCCGATCGTCGGATTCCCAGAACGACGGCGAAAGGCAGATTCCGCGGAACGACTCCGGGTGCCGCAGAGAGAAGAATGCCGCGGCCAGCCCTCCGTATGAGGCCCCTGCGACGATCGTGCGGACCGAGAACTCCGGCACCGTCTGACGAACGAGAGCGAGGACGTCGTCGCAGAACCGCGGATTCATCACGAGGTCATCGGCGCGCTGGCAGACGGCCGCGCCCTCGTCGGGGCCATCAGCCCCGACGGGTGCATGGTCGACGGCGATGACCACTGACGGAGGGGACACCAGCTCGTCGATGGCCGTGAGCAGTCCGCCGCGGATGAACCGCAATCCGTCGAAGACGACGAGCACCGGCGCCGAGGTGGGACCTCGCTGCGGTCGGTGGATCCAGATCCGCCTCGGCGAGGCACCGAGGGTGAGCACGTGCTCGTCGGCGGACGGCCGATCATCCCCGGCCCCGCCGGGCACCTCCGATGCCGGCGCGTCCCCACCGGTCCAGATCAGGGGTCGGGCATCAGGTGCGGCGATTTCGAGGACCTGCTTCCCGCGCATGTCCGTGACCTCGCGCAGGCCATGGTGGCCGGCGGGAACGAATCCCCGCTCGAGAACATCGAGCCAGGTCGGACGGTCGGCGACCTGGAGCCCTCGCGGCACGGGCAGGAACTGGAGGGACCCACGGTAGCCTCTGGGAACCGCCAGCTCGATCGAATACTTCGTCTCATCGGCACAATCGACACTGTCGCCACCCTCATCCCGGACTGAGTGCCGAGCCATGATTCCCCCGGGCACATTGCGCCGGTCCGTGACTCCGTTGAGGTCGACGAAGATCTCCTGCTCGTCACCGGGAGCCGCCTCGGCGGGGATGGTTGAGGCCGGAAGATCCACCTGCAGCGCCCAGCTCTCGTCCGGACCGTTTTCGATCCATGTGCACAGCGCGGGGACCAGTCGAGTTGTGCTCATGGACACAATCACCTTCATTATAAGTTTGGTTAGCCTCAGCTAAGTTATCACGGTCCATGCGCACAGATCCCCAGGGATCTCCGACCTCGACAGCGGTGACGGTCGTCCGGCGAGGGGCCCTCAGCGGGCCGCGTTCTCGAAGGCCCGATCGACGATCGATTCGGCGATCGCCAGCGCCGAGGTGGCCGCCCACTTCGGCACGGACCTGACCACGGTCAGCCTTCCGCGCCTGGTCATGGTGAGTTCGTCGATGAGTTCGCCTTCGGCGGTCATCGCCTGTGCTCGGACTCCGCGAATGCCGGGAGTGACGGCGTCGGGGTCGAGTTCGGGGACGAAGCGGCGGATTCCGTCGACGAAGGCGGTCTTGCTGACCAGGGGTCTGACACCGCGGACAGCTGTCTTCGCGGTCTGCGCGGCGAACTTCCAGAATCCTTTGGATCTGGCGGTCGAACCGATGTCGGCGAGGTCGAATCCGGGCCGGTCGTAGGATTCGCGGCCGAGGGCGACGAAGGTGTTCGGTCCGAGGATGAGCCCGTCGTCGAGTCCGCGCACGATCGAGGTTTCGGCGAAGGGAGCCTGCGGGTCGGGAACGGACCCGATGATGCCGCGGACCACCTCGGTGTCGGAGGCCGGGATCCGGTAGTAGTCACTGGTGAAGGGCACGATCCGCGGTTCGGCGTCGAGTCCGGCGGCGACCGAGAGGCGATCGGCCTGGAGACCGGCGCAGACGATGACGATGTCGAAGGTGCCGAGCACTTCCTCGGCGGCAGCGTCCCGATCCGAGCCGTCGCGGTGCGGGGCCTCGTTCTGCCCGCCGTCGGTTCGTGAGCCGTCGCTGCGAGCACTGCTGCGTTCGTCGTCGATGCGCCCATCCGGTGGGCGCCTGTCGTCACGACGCGACCAGGAGTCCGAGAGCTTCTGCGTCCACTCGCCGATCGTCGACTCGGCCTGCTTGAACCAGTCTTGCCCGCCGAAGCGATCGCGCAGCTCATCGCCGATGCCGATGACGGGCTCGCGGCGGTGATACGTGCGCGGCCGCTCGTGGCGGTGATCTCGATCGCCGGCAGTGCCCTCGTCAGGGCCGGACGCGACATCGCCGTCCCGAGCGCCGGCAGCGCCCTGGCCCCGGTCGTCATCACCGGAATCCCCGGCTGCGGACTCATGCCCCGACGGCGAGTCATCTGCCGGAACGGATCGCCCGCGCAGTCGGACTTCGCTGCTCATGGTGTCGAAGGCGGTGACCTCGGTGCGGAAGCGGAATGTCCCTCCCGCGGCGCGCACATCGGAGGCGAGCGCGTCGGTGAGTGCCGAGAAGTCGGCGATGGCCGCGTGGGGTGAGAAGAGTCCGAGGACGCCTCTGACGGCTGGTTCGACGGCTCCGATCTCGTGGCGTTCGAGCAGTCTCGCGCCGGGGACCTCATTGTCTTTGGCGCGGGCGAAGATCTCTTCGAGACGTTCTGCTTCGTCGGTGTTCTGGGCGATGAGCAGCTGACCGCATTCCCGGTAGGGCACTCCGGCCTCGGCCATATAGGGGATGAGCAGCTGGAGGCCTCGCCGGGTGAGCTTCGCTTCCGCCGCCCCGGGCCTCTGGTCCAGTCCGGAGTCGACGATTCCGGAGGTGTGGCCGCTCTGATGTGCGGCGACGGAATCGGCCTTGTCGAAGACGGTGACCTCGGCGTCGGGGTGCCTCATGGTGACTTCGCGGGCGGCGGCGACACCGAGGATGCCGGTGCCGACGACGGCCACTCGTGAAATACTCATACAGCAATCTTGGCACCGTTCGGGGTGAAGGAGAAGGATGACGACCGTCTTGGAGTGGCCGGGCAAGGCCGCCGCCTTCGCCCTCGGTCGCCGCCTGGCCGCGGAATCCGGAACCGGGCCCTGCCTCGGTGCGGGTGAACGGGAGCCCATGCGCCGCCTCGGGGACGGTGTCTCCGAACGGGAGGGTCGCCTCGGTGGGGGTCGTCCGCACCTGCGGGATGCCGACGGCTCCTCTCATGTTCCCGATCCGCGCGAGAATCTGCTCATCGTCGGGGACAATCTGCCCGCGCTGACGGCGCTGCTGGCCACGCATCGCCGACGGGTCAAGGTCGTCTACATCGACCCGCCGTACAACACGGGCAATGCTCATACGTACAAGGACCACGGGCACGATCACGCCAGCTGGCTGTCGTTCATGACGCCGCGGCTGCTGCTGGCGCGTGAGCTCATGCGCGACGACGGGGTGCTGTTCCTCCATCTCGATGACAAGGAGAGCGCGTGGGCGCAGCTGCTCGGGCACGAGATCTTCGGTGAGGACAACTCGCTGGGCACGCTCATCCATCAGCGGGCGAAGGGCGGGGGCAATGCGCGCTCGTTCGTGCGCGGACACGATTATGTGCACGTGTGGGCCCGCGATGCGAGCCGGGCCGGGCCGTTCCTCACGGAGAAGAAGTCACCGGCGAAGCTCGAGGTCATCGATGGGCGCCGCATGCTCGTGGAGACCGACGTGCTGCGTGCCGGATTCGGTCGGTATGCGCGCGGGTCGGAGCGGCGCCTGATGTATGAGGACATCTTCGCGGTCAAGGGCGAGACGAAACTCGCCGAGGTGGACGCGAAGCTCGCGACCGGCGAGTACATCCTGCGGCCCTGGGGCTCGGAGGGCAAGCACGCGGTGGTGCGGGTGACGCCGGCGGAGAAGGCGAGCTCGAAGATGTACTCGATCGTCAAGGCTCTCGGCGGGCAGAACGACCTCGAGCCGCTGGGGCTGGCCGGGGTGTTCAGCTATCCGAAGCCGGTCGAGCTGGTCAAGGCGCTCGTGGCCTCGCAGACATTCTTCGATCCCGATGCCATCGTGCTCGATTTCTTCGCGGGGTCCGGGACCACGGCGCAGGCCGTGATGGCCGCGAACGAACGGGACCAGGGGTCGCGGTCGTTCGTCCTCGTGCAGACTCCGGAGCCGCTGCGGTCGAAGACGGCCCGGGACGTGGTGGCTGCGAGCGATGGAGTCGGTGCGGGCGGCATCGGTGTCGACGTTTCCGAGGCCGGCGGTTCGGAAGCCGGTGGCTCGGAAGCCGGCGCGCCAGACTCAAATGCCGGTGGCGGGTTCCCGACGATCAGCGAGCTCACCGCCGAACGCATCCGCCGCGCCGCCGACATCCACTCCCCCGGCCTGGCGTTCACGCAGCTCGAGGTCACTGAGCTCGGTCGCACCGAGTAGAGCTGCGCGAGCTCCTCGAGCCGCCGTGGAGCCGCCCGACCTGGAGAATCGACGCCCTTGGAGAGATTCCCTCCGTTCAGCCGCACTCGTTGCGGCCGCGCACGTTGCGGCCGCGCTCGTTGCGGCCGCGCACGTTGCGTGGATTGTCTGGTCGATCCGGGGCGGTCTCACGCGGCAGAACGCCGTGGATCGACCAGACAATCGCTTCCGACTGGGCTTCGCCTCACCCCGCCCGTCTAGCGCGGGGTCAGTGAGTGGCCAGCGGTGCGAGTTCCGCCTCGAGGATCTCCTTCGCCGAGGCGGCGCCGCGCTCATCGAGCATGACCTCCTGAGCCAGCCCCTTGCCCAAGGCGATCATCCGCATCGCCCACGTGCGAGCAGCATCGCCGCCGCTTGAATCGTCAGAACCGGCTTCAGTGCCGACGGCTGCCCGATACAGCCGGATTCCGAGCGTGAGAGTCGCACGGTCGCTGGCGCGGATGATCTCGGCGATCTGCTCGTCCATCACCGCCCTGGCGACGTACGTGTACCACACGGACGCACCAATGCGCATGGCCTCACCTGCGGGAACGAACGCGAAACAGAACTCACGGAGCGCGCTCAGCGCACGCACGGAACCGGGGCCGGATGACGCATCGACGTCCTCCGGATCGGCCACCTCGGCGCCTTGGACGAGCTGTCGGCAGCCCTCGAGGATGAGCTCACTGCGCGAGGGGAAGTAATGCTGTACGCGGCCGACGGAGATTCCGGCCGCCTCGGCGACCGAACGGAATGACACTCCATCGATCCCTTTGAGGTAGATGACCTGCCACAGGGTATGAACGATCTCGGTGCGGCGCTGGGCATGGTCGACGATCTTCGGCATCCTCCCACTTTACAATACGATCAACTTGAATCATTATTGCAGTATGAGTGTATTGCCATCGAAAAATGAAGGCATATCGGTGCGCGGGCTGACGAAGAGCTACGGCGACCATCGAATCGTGGACGATCTCAGCTTCGATGTCGCATCAGGCCAGGTGACGGGGTTCCTCGGTCCCAACGGCGCAGGAAAATCAACGACGCTGCAGATGATCCTCGGCCTCGCCTCGCCGGACTCCGGCACCGCGACCATCCACGGCCGCCGTCTGCCCGAACACGCAGAACCTGGACGCATCGTCGGAGCGTTCCTCGGCGTCGAACATATGCTGCCGGGGCTCACCGTGCGGGGGCACCTCGACTGGATCGCCACTGCGACGGGAACTGAGCCCGCCCGGATCGACGAGATGCTCGAACTCGTCGACCTCAACCATGCATGCTCCCGCCGCATCTCCCAACTGTCATTGGGCATGCGGCAGCGGCTGGGGATCGCCGCCGCACTGCTCACCGACCCCGAAGTGCTGATCCTCGACGAACCGCTCAACGGACTCGATCCTGCCGGAATCTCCTGGCTGAGGTCTCTGCTCACCCATTTTGCGAGCACGGGCAGGACGGTTCTGCTGTCGAGCCACCTGCTCCGGGAGATGGAGCTAGTCGCCCATCACGTCATCATCATCCGCGACGGCCTCCTCATCGCCGACCGCTCCCTCGACGCACTGCGGCGGGAGTCCTCGATACGGGTGCGCGTTCAGGGCGCGAACCTCGCACCGCTGCTCGAACATCTGCGGGCAGATGGCATCTCGGCCGAGCCCGATGACTGGGGCACTCATGCCACGGTCTCCGGGCGCGAACCCGGCGAGATCTTCCGACTCTGTGTCCGCCTCGGAGTGGAACTCACGGGGCTCGCCGCCGAGGAATGCGGCCTCGAAGACACTTTCCTCGGCCTCACCGACGCCACCGACGATCGGCACAGACACACTCCTCGACACCCGAGACAGGGAGCGACGGCATGACCACGACTCCACCGACCGCATCGATCTCCACAACCGGACCGTCCTCGCCGATCATCGCTCGGCCACGATGGACAAGGGCCGAATGGGCGAAGTTCCGTGACCTGCGACGGCCGCGGCAGCTGCTCATCGTCACGCTCATGCTGGGCGTGGTCTCGGCCGTCCTGCTCGTGCTCACCATCCCCGCCACCCGCGGTACCCCATTGTCGGAGACCAGCACCGAGGATGTTCTCTCGGCCAGCGTCCTCGGCGTGGATGCCGCCGCGGCCGTTCTCGTCGTCCTCGCGGCCTGGTTCGCCGGGGTCGAATTCCGCACCGGCGCAATCACCGATGCCCTGCTGCGCGCCCGCGGCCGATCGAGCATGGTCACGGCGAAGGCCCTCGTCATCGCCGCAGCAGCAGCCGGCACCGCGATCGTCACGGCCGTGGCGGTCACGATCGCCGGCAGTCTCCTTGCGAGGACTGCCGCCGGTGCGGACTGGACCGAGGTCCTCGCCGCAGTCGGCAGCCTCGATCATCTGCGGCTGGTGTTCGGCAGCACGCTCCTTCCCGTGGTCTGTTCGATCCTCGCAGTCTTCGGTGCGATCGTCTTCCGTTCGGTCACCGGCGGGGTGCTCACTCCGCTGGCCCTGCTGGCCGGTTCCATGCTCGCCGGCTGGCTGCCGGAAGGTATCGCTTCCATGCTTCGACCGTCCCTGCCCTTGGGTGGTGTGCACAATATCAGCGGGGTCGCCGAGGCGGGAGGAACCGAATACATCGGTGCCCTCCCGGCTCTCGTGGTCCTCGTCGCGTGGGTGGCCGGTGGAGCGCTGCTCGCGGCGTGGCGTCTGCGCCGACAGGATTTCTGAGACAGGTTCTGAGACTCCGAGTGCGAACAGTCGGACTTCTGAGACAGCACTCGGCTCGGCGTCGTAGGGTCGAGGTGACTCAGCTGCACAATCCGAAAAGGAGCAACCATGTCCGTCGTCGCCATCAACACCCTCACCGTCCCCGAACCGGCCCGCGCCGAACTTGAGAAGCGCTTCGCCGAGCGCAAGCACTCCGTCGACGGCGCCCCCGGGTTCGAAGGATTCCAGCTGCTCCGCCCCGTCGCCGGCGGCGACCAGTACTTCGTCTACACGCAGTGGGCGACTCATGAGGACTTCGAGAACTGGCGCGCCAACCGCTCCTCGGCGCACGAGACCAGCGGCAAGAAGCCCGTGTCCGAGCAGGCGAATCTCCTCGAATTCGAGGTCGTCGACCTCGGCGAGTGAGGGCAGCACCCGCGGATCGGGCGCACCCGAACCTGGGCTGCCTCGGCGAGAGGACGTCGAGAACTCAACGGCCCGCCTCGGCGAGGCAATACCCATACCCAGGGACGTCGACCTACGGGCCGGCGTCCTTGTCCGTTCCACTCAACTCCTGGACTTTTCTGAACTCCTCGACTTCTCTGGACTCCTCGACTTCACCGGCCACGAAGATCTCATCGTCGGCGCACAGCGTCACGTCGCGGTCGGCGATGTCCCGGTGCGAGCGATCTCGGCGCGTGAAGGCGCACCTCGGAGATGCGGCACCATCGCAACGGTTCGCCCCTGCACGCAGACAACTCATCGGTAACGATCAGAATCCTGCTACTCTGCTTTATCGGAACTGCCGTGCGTTTTCGGAACTGCCGTGATTCGGCTTGTGCCCGCGGCACAGCCCTGCATCTGTTCGTCCATCCACAGAGAAGTGTCGAGGAAACTCATGAGTCAACCTGAAACACAGACGGTCACCGACGATCGGGGGCACGGCTTCGTCCGGGCCCTCGGCACGGTCGACGCACTCTTCATCGGCTTCGGTGCCATGATCGGCTTCGGCTGGGTCGTGCTCACCGGAGAATGGCTCAACGGTGCGGGCACACTCGGTGCCATCATCGCCTTCGCCGTCGGCGGTATCATCATGTGCTTCGTCGGCACCGTGTATTCGGAGATGGTCGCGGCGATGCCGCACGCCGGCGGTGAGCACAACTACCTCATCAGGGCGATGGGCCCGCGGGTGTCCCTGTTCGGCTCGTGGGCGATCACCGGCGGCTACATCAGCGTCGTGATGTTCGAGGCCGTATCGGTGCCGAAGACCGCCGTCTACCTGTTCCCGAACCTCGAGCAGATCAAGCTCTGGAATATCGCCGGCTTCGACGTCTACCTCACCTGGGCTCTCGTCGGTACGATCACTGCGATCATCATCGCCCTCGTCAACATCCGCGGCGTCAAGGTCGCCTCCCTGGTCCAGACATTCGTCGTGTGGTTCCTCATCATCGTCGGTCTCATGCTGCTCACCGGCGGGTTCGTCGGCGGCAGCCTCGAGAACACCGAACCGCTGTTCACCGGCGGTGGCGCCGGGTTCATCGGCGTCATGGCGGTCGTGCCGTTCCTCTTCGTCGGCTTCGACGTCATCCCGCAGTCCGCCGAGGAGGTCAAGCTGCCACCGGCGAAGATCGGCAAGCTCGTCGTACTCTCGGTCGTCATGGCCATCGTCTTCTACATCATCATCATCGGCACCACCTCGATGGCGATGCCCGCCGATCAGCTGGGCACTCATGATCTCGTCACCGCAGACGCACTGTCGATCATGTTCGACTCGGACATCTGGGGCAAGATCGTCATCGCCGGCGGACTCGCAGGCATCATCACGTCATGGAATGCCTTCCTCATGGGCTCGTCCCGTCTCATGTGGGCGATGGCCGCGGCCGGCATGATTCCGAAGTGGTTCGGCAAGCTCCACCCGAAGTACCGCACCCCGTCGAATGCCATCATCTTCATCGGCATACTCTCGGCGATCGCTCCCTTCTTCGGCACTGCGGCGCTCGGCTGGATCGTCGACGCCGGCTCGCCTGCCATCGTCATCGCCTACTTCCTCGTCAGCGTCGGCTTCCTCGTCCTGCGCAAGCGCGAACCGAACATGGAGCGCCCGCTGCGCATCGGCGGGGATCGCAATGGAGGGGTGGTCATCGGCGTGATTTCGGCTGTGCTCACGCTCATCCTCTTCATCCTCTACATCCCGATCACCCCGGTCTCTGCACAGCTGGCGTGGCAATCGTGGGTCGGATTCGCCGTCTGGCTGCTCGTCGGCATCTGGTTCATGTTCCGCCTGCCCACCGGCATCAAGGCCGGGCCGAACGCCGAGAGCGAACTGCTCGCGAAGGTCAAGGCACTCCGCGGGAAGTGATCGCGCCGCCGCGCCGCACGGTTGGCCCGCTTGTTCGCCGAGGCGGCCCGCCCACCGAGACGGGGCACCCCATTTCGTCTCGCCGCCGCGCCGCACGCTCACGCATCCCTCGCCGTCAGTCGCACTCCTCGCCGTCAGTCGCACCCCGCACCGTTGCGAGCGCCCCTCACACTTAGCGGCTCATCACCCCTTTGCCACAGGGTGATGAGCCGCTAACGGTGAGGGGTGTTTTGCTACCTGTAGGAGAAGCCGCTCGGGGTGGGGGATACCTGCGTTCCCGACGGGAGGATTTGGCGCTGTCGGTGCGTGGTGCCGACGCTCTGCGGAGACAATTGCGACCGGGCATCCAAGCGGCCGCGCCTACAAGCGGCCGGACTTCCCAGCGTGCCGGGCATGCGAACGCGGCCGCCGGCTCGAAGCAACGGCGACCGCGCTCGGTCTCGGGGCGGGAGCGGTCTCAGACGGCGGCGTCGAGGCCGCGCATCTTCAGACGCTCACGCTGGTTGGGGTTCACACTCGGGCGGAACGGCATCTCGACCACCTCGGCGCGGACCGGGACTCCGGGGGTATCTGCGAACGGCTCAGGCAGGTGCACCCAGTATTCGGTGCCGATCTCAGTTGCCGACACCGGCACGTGCGCCATGGCGATATTCGCTTCGAGTTCCGGCGAATACCACGGCGAGGTCACGTATCCGACCGCCTCGCCATCAGGAGCGGCGGAGACGAGCCAGAAATCCGGGGCGTAGTCCGTGATCGGTCTGCCGCCGACCAGCAGACCCACCAGCTGCGTGCGATACGGCGGGGTTCCGGCTTCGATCAGCCCGCGCACCTCTTCGAGCCTGGCCTTGCCGATATAGTCGGCCTCCTTCTTCCGCGGCACCTGGTAGGACAGGTTGACCTGGAACGGGAGTGTCTCGAAGTCCATGTCCTGGCCCCACGAGAGGATGCCGGCGGCGATCCTGCGGTGATGGCTGGGGGCGACGACCTTGAGGTTGTACGGCTCGCCGGCGGCCAGGACGGCGTTCCACATGTCCTCGGCGTACTTCGTCGCATCCTTGAGATAGATCTCGTAGCCCTTCTCACCGGTGAATCCGGTCTGGGAGATGATGACATCGCGACCGCCGACCTGGGCCTCCATGAGTCCGAAGCTCGGCAGTGTGCGTCCCTCCTCTCCGACGAGGTCGGCGATGACGTCGACGGACTTCGGCCCCTGGACCTGCACGGGAGCGACATCGATCTCGCCGATCGTGACGTCGAACCTGCCGCCGACATTGACTCCCTGCAGCCAGAGCATGAGGTCGGTGTCGGAGAGGCTGAACCAGAACTCGTCGATGCCGACCCGCAGCAGGATCGGATCGTTGAGGATGCCGCCCGCCTCGTTGCACAGGATGACGTAGCGGGCACGCATGACCGGGATCTTCGTCGCGTCACGGGTGATGACGAAGTTGACGAATGCCTCGGCGTCGGGCCCCTTGACCTGGATCTGCCGCTCGACGGCGACGTTCCAGAGGGTGACGTCGTTGACGAGGGGCTGGTACTCGGCCATCATCCCGCCCTCGTCGCGGGGAATGTAGCCGCGCGGGTGATACATGCGGTTGTAGATCGACGCCCGCCAGCACCCCTGCTGCATGGACAGCTCCCAATAGGGCGACTTGCGGACACGCGTGTCGATGAGCATTTCCACCGGGGTAGGGCCGGATTGACGAAGGTTGATCGGGACTTCTCTGTCGCTTTGATCCACTGACGGGACATTGTTGTCCATGGTGTTCCCCCTGCTCGCACAGTTTTATATTATGGAACTTGATTCCCATATCATGGGTATAATGAGTGTAGGATCGGACACACCAGGACGCAAGGGACTCGAACTCCGAGTTTCATGAATCGACCCCACAAGGGAGACGAGGATGTCACAGGCAACGCTGCGCACGCTCCTGACCACCGCCCGCTACGAGGTTCTGCCCACGGCCGGAATCGTCGAACGCATCGAGGAGTACGTGGCGCCCGGCCGCGAGATCACGGTGACCGCGTCGACGGGGCTGACCCTGGAGGCGACCCTGTCCACGGCCGAGCAGCTCCAAGCCTTGGGCTTCCGCGCCGTGCCCCATCTCGCGGCACGGATGATCCACGGCAGACCCGAGCTCACGGAGATCGTCGATCGCCTCGCCGAGGCGGCCGTGGACCGGATCTTCGTCCCCGCCGGCGACGCCACTCCCCCTGCCGGCGGTTATGTGGGTGCGCACGACCTCCTCGTCGATCTCTCGAGCATGGCCGCACCGTTCCGACACATCGGCGTCAGCGCCTACCCGGAATCGCACCCGCTCATCCCCGACGACGTGACGATCCAGTCCATGTGGGACAAACGCGACTACGCCACACACCTGGTCTCGAACCTGTGTTTCGATCCCTCCGTCATCGCGTCTTGGGTGCCCAGGGTGCGCGCACGCGGCGTCGAACTCCCGCTCGTCCTCGGCATCGCAGGCAAGGTGGAGCTGACGAAGCTCGCCCGAGTGGCGACGAAGATCGGGGTGGGCGAGTCCACGCGGTTCCTGCGCAAGAACACAACGACGTTCACGCGGATGGCCAAGCCCGGCGGCTACAACCCGCGGAAGTTCCTCGACAAGATCGGCCCGGTCCTCGATGATCCGAGCATGGGCGTCGCCGGTCTGCACATCTATACGTTCAACCAGATCAAGGACACCGAGGTGTGGCGCCGCAGACAGCTCGCAGCGCTCGGCGGCGCCGAAGAGGTCTCGACAGCGTGGTGAGCAGCCACCGCACTCAAAAATAGGTCGCAATCGGATATTTTCAACGCCGGGAAGTATCCGTTAGTGACCTATTTTCGGCTCGCTTACCGGTGGGTGACCTTGCGTTTGAGGGTGCGCGAGAGCAGGCCCGCTTCATCGACCAGCAGCGCACCGAGGCGGTCATGGTGTTCGGCGATCCGCATCGTCGGTCCGGAGATTCCCACGGCCGCGACGACGTCACCGTCGATGCCGAACACCGGTGCGGCCAGAGCGTCGAGGCCGATCTCGAACTCTTCGTGCACGATGGCGTATCCGCGTTCGCGCACCGTGGCGAGGTCGTCGGTGAGTTCCCTGCGTGAGCCCAAGGTCTTCTCGGTGCGACGCTCGAGCCGACCGGTCGGCAACGGGATGACGTCATAGGCGAACATGACTTTGCCGAGAGCCGAGCAGTGCGGCGGAACCTCGACATCGGCCCAGTTCGTGGCGCCGAGGACGAAGGTCGAGTCGACCTGAGCGACCTGCACGACGCCCTTGGGCCCCGGCATGGCGAGGTTGACCGTCTCGCCGGTCTCCTCGCTCAGACGCTGCAGGGTCGGGTCGGCCGCGGAGACGAGATTCTCCACTCGGTCGAAGCGGGAGGCATAGGTCGCGAACAGCGATCCGCCGCGGTAGAGGCCGTCGCCGTCGCGTTCGACCAGACCGTTGCGCTCGAGAGCGGAGAGCAGGCGCGAGACCGTCGACCGAGCCAAGGCAGTCTCTTCGACCACCTCGGTGTAGGAGATCGGGGCGTCGGATCTGACGACCAACGACAGTATCTCTGCCGCCCGGTCGATCGACTGGGTCCCATTGCTCATCGTGCTCAGCTCCGTCGGGGAAAGGGGGCCGGCGGAATCGAGGTCCACCGACCGCACTCACCCTACCCCACGCCCTCAGCCTCTGGTCGGGTTGCGCGTCGTGAGTTACAGTTTCGAAATGAGCAACAGCGAAGCGGGCTCGGGCGGCGTCCAATCCGTGGATCGGGCTGTGACGATCCTTGAGATCATCGCCCGCACGGGGCTGGCCGGGATCACCGAGATCGCCGGTGAGCTCGGGGTGCACAAATCGACGGCTTCGCGCATCGTCTCCACTCTCGAAGCTCGCGGCCTCGTCGAACAGGACCAGCATCGCGGCAGGTACCGGCTCGGCCTGGCCATCCTCCGCCTGGCCGGAGCGACCACGGCACGTCTCGACATCGTCCAGGAGGCCCGACCGATCGCCAAGATGCTCGCCGAGGCGACTGGTGAGACCATCAACGTCGCCGTCCTCTCCGACGGCGCCGCCCTCTACCTCGACCAGGCGGCGTCGACCGCCTCGGTGCAGAGCCACAACTGGGTCGGTCAGCGCATCCCGCTGCATGCGACCTCCAACGGCAAGGTCCTGCTCTCCGGCCTGAGTGAGGCGAGCATCCGTGAGACTCTGGGCACGAAGCTGCCCCGATACACCCCGCACACCGTGACCTCGATTCCGCAGCTGCTGACCCAGATCGCCGAGGTGGCCGCCACCGGATTCTCGCTCGTCATCGATGAGCTCGAGGTCGGGCTCACCGCTGTGTCCGCTCCCGTGCTCAACGCCCACGGAGACGTCATCGCCTCGATCTCGGCCTCGGGACCGAGCTTCCGCTTCACCGCGGACAAGGTCGCCTCGGCGAGGGGCCTGCTCATTCAGGCGGCCGCCGACATCTCCGCCCGCCTCGGTTGGCGCGAACACTGAACAGCGTCGATTTCCCCGAGCGCTGAGCCAGCTCGGCCGGCGCGACCGCTGACCCCGCGGGTACGGCGCGGAAGAACCTCTTGACACACCCGCCTCGGCGGAGGACGATCATCGTACGCAGTTCCACATAGCGCGCAACGTTGCTTAATTCGCAACAATGCCGGTGAAGGCGATGATGCCTTCAGAGAGGAGCCGCTCATGGCTTCCGTCCCCGCCCAGGCCAGCGTCGTCGTTGTCGGAGCCGGCATCGTCGGCAACAGCCTCGTCCATCACCTCGCCGAGCTCGGCTGGACCGACATCGTCCAGGTCGACAAGGGTCCGCTGCCGAATCCGGGCGGCTCGACCGGGCATGCCTCGAACTTCATCTTCCCCGTCGACCACTCGCGTGAGATCACCGACCTCACCTTCGACAGCATGCGCCAGTACAAAGAACTCGGCGTCTTCACCGAATCCGGCGGCTACGAGGTCGCCCGCACCGAAGAACGTATGGAAGAGCTGCGACGGCGAATGGCCTCGGCGCGCGCGTGGGGCATCGACTCCTCACTCGTCACCCCCGCCGAGGTCGCAGAGAAGGTGCCGTTCCTCGATCCCGAGGTCATCCTCGGCGCGCTCTGGACCCCGACCGTCGGAGTCGTCGATTCGGTGCGGGCGGGCACGATGATGCGCGAATCCGCCGAGGCGAAGGGTGCGCTCATGGTCTCCCCCAACACCGAGGTGACCGGCATCGACGTCGATCGCGGGCAGGTCGTGCGCGTGCACACGACGAAAGGTGAGATCGCGACGAACCGGATCCTCATCGCCTGCGGAGTCTGGTCCCCGCGCATCGCCGCCATGGCCGGTGCCGCGATCCCCCTGACCCCGGCCGTGCACCAGATGATCAGCGTCGGGCCCGTCCCGCAGCTGGCCGAACGGCCCGGTGAGATCTCGTTCCCGATCGTGCGCGATATGGACACCTTCTGCTACGAACGTCAGCACGGATCGGACATGGAGATCGGCTCCTATGCGCACCGGCCGATCCTCCACGACCCGGATGAGATCCCCTCGATCGAGGCCGCGAAGCTCTCCCCCACGGAGATGCCGTTCACGGACGAGGACTTCGACCCGCAGCTCGAACAGGCCGTCGAACTCATGCCCGAAGTGCTGTCGAACCCGGACGTCGAGATCCGCTACGCCATCAACGGCCTGCTCTCGCTGACCCCGGACGGCCCGCCCATCCTCGGCGAATCACCGCAGGTCACGGGCCTGTGGTCGGCGGCGGCAGTATGGGTGAAGGAAGGGCCGGGAGTCGGTCGTGCCGTGGCCGAATGGATGACGAACGGGCTGCCCGAGATCGACGTCCAGGGCGCGGACATCGCCCGCTTCCACTCCCATCAGCGCACCCGCACCCACGTCAAGGCGCGCACCTCAGAAGCTTTCAACAAGACCTACGGCATCGTCCACCCGGCCGAGCAGTGGAACTCCGATCGCAACGTCCGCCGCTCACCGATGTGGCAGCGTGAGTCCGAGCTCGGGGCCGTGTTCTTCGAAGCCGGCGGGTGGGAGCGCCCGCAGTGGTTTGAGTCGAATGCCGGTCTGCTCGAGGAGTTCGGTGACGCCGTCATGGACCGCAGCGCCGAATGGGACTCCCGCTGGTGGTCCCCGATCATCAACGCCGAACACCTCGCCATGCGACAGCGCGCCGGACTCGTCGATCTCTCCAGCTTCGTCATCTTCGACGTCTTCGGGCCCGCCGCCCTCGACGCGGTCCAGCGTATCGCCCTGGCGCAGATGGATGTGGCCGTCGGTCGCGTCGTCTACACTCCGATCCTCGATGAGGGCGGAGGGTTCCGTTCGGACCTGACGATCATGCGTCTGGCCCACGATAGGTTCCGTGTCGTCACGGGCGCCGCCCACGGCATGGTCGACGTCAAATGGTTCGCCGACCGACTGCCCGATACGGGCGCGCAGATCGCCGACCTCACGAGCTCGTGGACGACGATCGGTCTGTGGGGACCGCGAGCCCGCGACATCCTCGGCGGTCTCACCAGTGCCGATGTCTCCCATGAGGGGTTCAAGTTCGGCACAGCCCGCACGATCGAAATCGGTTCGCTCGAGGTTCTCGCCTCTCGGATCTCCTATGTCGGCGACCTCGGATGGGAGCTCTACGTGCCGATGGAATCCGGGCTGCGACTCTGGGATGCGCTCTACGAGGCCGGGCAGGAGCACGGCCTGATCCCCGTCGGCCTCGGCGTCTACAGCACCACAGGGCGGATCGAAAAGGGCTACCGGGCCTTCGGAGCGGAGCTCGATTCCGAACGCAGCGTCGTCGAGACCGGCATGAGCCGACCGAAGGTGAAGGCCCAGGACTTCATCGGCAAGGCCGCTCACCTGCGCCACCGGGAGGAAGAGCCGAAGACGGTGCTGTGCTCGCTCACGGTCGATGACCACACGAGTTCCAGCGGTGAGGCACGGTACATGCTCGGCGGGGAACCCATCGTGGCTGCGAACGGTGAACCGCTGACCGACGGGCGCGGGCGCCATGCTTATGTCACCTCGGCGGGGTCGGCTCCGAGCCTCGGCAAGCATGTGCTCATGGCGTTCCTCCCACCCGCCGAGGCTGTGCTCGGCAATCGATTGCAGGTCGTGTACATGGAGGAGTTCTTTTCCGTCACGGTGGCGTCGATCGATTCGACACCACTGTTCGATCCCGACAACGAGTGCATCAGGAGATGAGATGAATATCCTCGTCTGCATCAAACGCGTCCCCGATATCGCCGGTTCCGTCGTCCTCGACGACACCGGGACCGGGATCGACGAATCCGGGCTCGGCCACACCATGTCCTCACATGAGGAGTGCGCGGTCGAGCTCGCGATCCAGACCGCCGCCGCGACCGCTGGGACGGTCACGGTGCTCACGGTCGGTCCCACCGAGGCGGTCGAACAGCTGAGAGCGGCCGTGGCCGTGGGCGCGAACGACGGAATCCTCGTCGAGGCTGCCGACCCGTCCGTGTTCGCTCCCGAGGACATTGCGCAGGTCATCGGTGACGTCGTCCGCGATCGCGCCGAGGCGGGACAGACCTTCGATCTCGTCCTCACCGGTGATGATGCTGCCGACACCGGTGATTTCCAGGTCGGGATCCGGCTGGCATACGACCTCGGGTACCCCGCCCTCACGAACATTCAGACGATCAGTGCCGCCGACGGTGACAGCGGCACGGGCGGCTCGGGTCCGGCTCCGGGAGGCGGCGAGCGCAGCTCCGGACGCATCGAAGCCCGCGGGATCGGGCCGGCCGGCACCGAGATCTTCGCACTCGACCTGCCCGCAGTCATCGCCGTCCACGAGGGCGGGGTCGATCCGCGCTATCCATCCATCACGGGGCGGATGAAGGCGAAGAAGGCGACGATCGTCGAGTACGACGCTCCCGAACCAGGGACGGGCAATCCGCGAATCCGCCTCGAACTGCCCGAAGTGAAGGCCAGTTCGGTGACCATCCTCGGTGAGGGCCCGGAGGCGGCTCCCGCCCTGGTCGATGTGCTCGAAGAGATCGGAGTGATGAGGCCATGACCGTCGTCTACGTCGAAACGGACCCCGCCGGCGAGGTGACTCTCACCTCCGCCGAAGCCATCACCTTCGCCCGCCAATTACTACCCGACGGCGGTCCAGATACCTCGCGCGAGGTTGCTGCGCCGCCGTCAGGTAGTCCTGAGGGGGTGGTGATCGGGCAACTCAGCGATTCTGCCGTCGCAGAGCTGGGGCGGCTCGGGGTGAGTGTCATCCACCATCTCGAGCATCCGGATCTCGCGGAGTACTCCGCTGCGGCTTGGGCGCAGGCGATCGTCGACATCACCCCGGAGTCCGGCACTCTGCTGGCCTCGGGCACTCCGCGCGGCATGGAGCTCATGGCCCACGTCGCCGTCCGCACCGGTCAGCGCATGGCCGCCAACGTCATCGGCGCCGACGAGGAGGGTCTGCTGCGACAGGTCCACGGCGGCACCGCCTTCGAACGTCTCCGCCTCGATGGTGAGCTGCACGTGCTCACGATCGCCGGCCACGCCTGCAATCCGGAGGAGACGACCCCGGTGACCCCGGAGGTCTATGACTACGAGCTCGACGTCGCCGAGGCGGACCTGGCCACCCGTGTGCAGCGCACCGAGGCAGAGGCCGCCGATGATGCGTCCGGACTGACCTCGGCCAGGGCCGTGGTCGGCGCCGGCCGCGGGGTCGGTTCGGAAAACGGCTTCTCCGAGGTCCTCGAACTCGTCGACCACCTCGGCGGAGCCCTGGGCGTCTCCCGTGTGGTCACGGGACTGGGTTGGCGCCCGCACGCCGAGCAGGTCGGCCAGACCGGCAGCCGCATCTCCCCCGACGTCTACATCGCCTGCGGCATCTCCGGAGCGATCCAGCACATGGCCGGAATCGAGGGCGCGAAGACGCTCGTGGCGATCAACTCCGACGAGGAGTCCACGATGGTCCAGCGTGCCGACTATGCGATCATCGGCGACCTCCATGAGGTGGTCGGAGCCGTCAACGAGGAGATCGTCCGCCGGAAGCAGTGATTTCCGTGGCCGCCCGCAAACTGATTAACTATGGAACGATCGTTCAGACGTTGTTCCCAATCAGCTCCAGGAGGCAGTTATGGCCACATTCGAACTCTCACCCGAGGTGCGCTGGTCGGATCAGGATCTGCTCGGCCACGTCAACAACGCACGGATGATCACCCTCATCGAGGAGTGCCGCGTCCGCTGGATGCATGAGATCCGGGCCGGACACATCACCGGCGGCGGGCTGCTCGTCGCCCGCCAGGCCATCGACTATCTTCTCCCCGTCATGTACGGCCCCGAACTGACGATGACCGTGACGGTGAAGAAGCTCGGCAACTCCTCGTTCACCGTCAACACCCGCGGTGACCAGGACGGACGTCAGGTCTTCGACCACGACTGCGTCCTCGTCCACATCGACCGCGAGACCGCCGAGCCGACCCCGCTGACACCCGAGCTGCGCGCAGTCTTCGAACCCTACCTGCAGGGCTGAGGCGCGAACCCGTCGGTCCGCACAAGGATGGCCGGCCATTTGAGCCTGCACGCCCGGCGACCGGTTGCCCAAGCGCAGTCCGCACGCTTAAGTGGGAGAAACAGTCACGAAAACCCGCGGTGGGCGTGACCATTCTGCCCACCTAGTGTGACCGTTTCGACAGCCCAAGGGCAGCGAGAACGTCCAGAGGGTCGCAAGGTCATGGCCGATTCGTTCAAGCCGACACCCCGCCCGTCCGCATAGTCTGAAGCCATGAAACTCGACGCGATCTCCATCATCACCTCAGACATGCCCGCCGCCATCACCTTCTACTCCGCGCTCGGCCTCGAGCTCGTCGACGGCGGCCCGGATGCCCCGCACACGGAGTTCACCTCCGGCGCCCTGCGCATCCTCCTCGACACCGAGGCGGTCGTTCTCGGCATCGACCCCGAATGGACCCGACCGACGGGCGGAAACACGATGTCTCTGGCCTTCGACTGCACTGCCGCCGAGACGGTCGACCAGGCATTCGCCCAGCTCACCGGGCCCGGCGACGGGGGAAGCGATCCTGTGGCTAAAATCGTCCACGAACCCTGGGACGCGTTCTGGGGACAGCGCTACGCCGTGGTCTCCGACCCCGACGGCAACACGGTCGACCTCTTCGCCCCCCTCAACTCCTAATTGCTACCCGACGGCGGCTCAGCAACCTCGCGCCGGGTTGCTGGGCCGCCGTCGGGTAGTTCTAGGCGGGGGCGAACTTACGGAACGAACGCCGAGAGCGCCATCATCCGATGAGTGAGCGCTCGTCCCGGCGCAGGTGAGCGGCATCGGCATACCCGACCTCGGCCGCGGCCTCGGTGCGCGACCGCCCCGCCTCGATGAGGTCTCGCGCGGCCTGCCAACGCAGGATCTTCGCCAAGTGCTTGGGCCCGTAGCCGAACCATTCGGCACTCAGCCGACGCAGCTGCCGCGGTGAGTACGCGAACTGGTCAGCCGTCTCGGTGACGGTCTGCGCCGCCGACCCCGAGCGCACATCCAAGCGTTCGGCCAGCGCCATCGGCCGCGGATCCAGCAGCGCCCGGTCCGACAGGCCACAGGCCATGTCGAGCAGGGCCCGCACAGATCCCGTCACCGAGGCAGCCCCTTCCTCACCGTCATCCGGTGCCACCGAATGACGACCGCCGATCACCGCGTCGAGGGGCGTGACCCGGTCGGCCAGCTCATCCGCCGAGGTGGTCAGAAGCTGCGGCAGCACGCCCGAGTCGAAACGCAGGCCCACGGTCGGTACGGCCGAACCGTGAAACGGCCGGGCCATGGAATCGGCGCCGGCGATGACGATCTGCCCGGCGATGACGATGAGGTCCATGCACCCGTCGGGGACGATGAGCGAGGCCCCGGGCCCCGCCTCGGCGAGGGAATCTGACTCAACGGGAGCCGAGACCCACAGGCTCGCCCGCAGGCGGGGGATGCGGGTCTGTCGATACATGGGCTCGGCCTCTTGTCGCTCTCGGCGGTAAACTCGTCTGTGTTCATCTGGTGCGGGCGGCGCGATCTGCCCTCAGAATAACGCGTGGACGGCCCGGTCGGGCCGAATGCCTGAGCTCACGGGAAGGAATGATGGCTGCAGCACCCTCGGCGCCGAAGTCGGCGCGCAGGCAGGCTCGCCATGTCACGGTCTTCCTCGATGTCGATGGCGTCCTCAACTCCTACCCGGTGCCCCGGCTCCGCGGCATGGCCGAGGGGCGGAAGAAGCTGCATGCGTGGCACTACGAACTCCACTACCGGCCTTCCGTCGTCGAATTCTTCGACCGCATCGTCGAGACCCATGAGGTCGACGTCGTGTGGCTGTCGACCTGGTCTCAGCGATGCAAATCCGAGCTCGAACCGAAGTTCGGTCTGCGCAACTCCTTCGACGTCATCGAAATGCCTGACCAGACGCACAATCGCTTCGCCCACGATCCGCAGCAGTGGTGGAAGGCCCGGGCCATGGAGGACTGGCTGGCCACGCACGAACACGGGCGTGCGATCTGGATCGACGACGACCTGGCCTGGCCGGCCACCCGCGAATACTTCCTCGAACACTACTCGCCCAACCGCCTCAAACTCATCGCCCCGGACTTCGCCCACGGTCTGACGAAGGCGCATCTCAAGGAGATCCGGGAGTTCGCCTACCCGAAGACCGGCGATCCGACGACCGGCGATCCGACAGCATCCGACCCGAAGGGGACTTCATGACGCGCATCGGCCTGCTCGATTCCGGACTCGGACTCCTCGGCACCGCCGACGCGCTGTTCAATCTCGCCCCCGACGCGGACCTCGTCCTCGCGATGGATCCGGACTACACACCGTACGGCAGTCTGAGCACCGACACCCTCCAACAGCGGGCCCTGCATTCTGCCGGTGTGCTCGCCGAATGGGACCCCGACGCCATCGTCGTCGCCTGCAACACCGCCTCGGTGCAGGCACTCGAAGCCGTGCGCGCCCGCTACGAACCCGCCATTCCCGTCATCGGCACCGTTCCGGCGGTGAAGATGGCCGCCGGCACCGGCCAGGACTTCGCGATCTGGGCGACCCCGGCGACCACGGGCAGCGACTATCAGCAGAACCTCATCGACTCCTTCGCCGCCGACCTGCACGTGGCCAAGGTCGCCTGTCCGGGGCTGGCCGAGGCCATCAACGTGGCCGATCTGGACAAGATCGATACCGCCATCGAGGATGCCTTCACCCAGATGGGGCCCGGAATGGAGACCGTGGTGCTCGGCTGCACCCACTACGGACTCGTCGCCGACCGCATCATGGCCGCCCGTGCCGGTGCCCTCACCGTCTTCGACTCTCCCATGCCGGTAGCCAAGCAGACGCTGCGCCGCATCGGCCTCGAACCCGCCGGAGTCGGCGATGCCCAACCGGGCACCGGACAGGTGCTGGCGGCCTTCGCCTCCGGCAGACGCGTCAGCCTGCCGGAATCACTGGCCGCCTACCCGGCGGGCAAGCGACTGCTGACGCGGGAAGCCTGAGCGGCCCCATGGAGCCGTGAGCGACGGCTGGGAGACGTGAGCGTCGCCCTGGAGGCGTGAGCGGCCGCCGAGAAGAGCATCCGCACGCGGGGAGTGAGCGGACAGCCGCCTCAGCGTTCCCTCTGAACCCCGGGCTTTCCGCACCCCGAAAGAGTAGAATAGAGCGGACAGTCAATCGTCAAAGGAGGCGATTCGGCATGTTGGCACTCAGTATCCTCGCCGCACTCGTCGCGCTCGGAGCCATCACGCTGGGAAACAGCCTGAAGATCGTCAAACAGTATGAGCGCGGGGTGGTCTTCCGCCTCGGCAGAGTCAACGCCGAGCCCAAGGCCCCGGGGATGACAGCGATCGTCCCCTTCGTCGACAAGCTCGAGAAGGTCAACCTCCAGATCGTGACGATGCCGATTCCCGCTCAGGAGGGCATCACCCGCGACAACGTCACCGTCCGCGTCGACGCGGTCATCTATTTCAAGGTCGTCGACCCGCGCAAGGCCGTCGTCGATGTCGAGGACTACCAGCTCGCCGTCGGCCAGGTCGCCCAGACCTCCCTGCGGTCGATCATCGGCCAGAGCGAACTCGACGATCTGCTCACCAACCGCGAACGCCTCAATCAGGGGCTGGCGATCATGATCGACAGCCCCGCCGTCGACTGGGGCATCCACATCGACCGCGTCGAGATCAAGGACGTGGCCCTGCCGGAGACGATGAAGCGGTCCATGTCGCGCCAGGCCGAAGCCGAACGCGAACGCCGCTCCCGCGTCATCATCGCCGATGGTGAGCTGCAGGCGTCGAACAAGCTCGCCCAAGCCTCCGAGGCCATGGCCCACACCCCGTCCGCCCTGCAGCTGCGCCTGCTGCAGACCATCGTCGAAGTCGCCGCCGAGAGGAACTCGACCCTCGTCCTGCCCTTCCCCGTCGAGCTGCTGCGCTTCCTCGAGAACAACACCCCCGCCGCTCCTCCCACCGCCGAGGCGAAGGCCGAGCCCACGACGGACACCCCCACCGAGGCGGCCGACCGGTCCGCCGCGGGCGCGACATCGAGCGCCCCGGCCGACCTCGATGCCATCGTCCAGGCGATGTCCGAATCGCTCAAGCTCACCGGGCTGATGCCCGAGCAGGAGCGTGTCACCTCGGACATGCCGGAGGAGGAGCGGACCACGTCGGATTCGGCCGCACAATCCGACTCAGCCGAACAGGAGGAGCACCTCGGGCACGCCTGAAGCGCAAGCGCCCCGCTCATTCACCGACCCCGTCTCGCAGTCTTCAGCGTCTGTCCAATCCAGAGGACTAGGCTGAGCGCATGGACCTCAAGCGCACTGGAAGAACAGTCATCGTCAACGGCGTCATCGCCCTCGTGATGGGTGCGCTGATGATGGTCTGGCCCGGCACCTCCGCCGAGGTGGTTGTGCGGATCTTCGCCTGCTGGCTCGCCGTCATCGCCATCTCCTCCCTCGTGTTCGCGCCGCGGGGAGGCCGCACCGGCAGTTTGGTCACACGCGCGGTGCTGCTCATCCTCCTCGGTGTGCTCATCTTCCTCACCCCGATGCTGTTCGCATCCATGGTCACGGTCCTCACCGGTTTCGCGATCATCTTCTTCAGCTTCCTCGCACTCACCGTGTCCCTCTTCATCCGCCGGATGGGTGTCAGGTCCTGGTGGGTGCTCACCGTCATCGGTGTCCTCGGCATCATCCTCGGCGCTTTCTTCCTCTTCGCCCCGGGCGCCGGGGTGACCGCGCTGATCTTCACTCTCGCCGGATTCATCATCCTCGTCGGAATCGCCCTCATCGCGCTCGGCCGTCGCCTGCGCAGAGTCGATCGGCAGATGAAGTCCGATCCGCACCGGAACCGTCCCGACGACGGTGGCGGCGACGTCATCCGCGGCGAGATCATCGACTGAATCGGGCCGCCTCGGCGAGCTCCTCCGGCTTCGACTGAGCCCGGATCCGCAGAAGCGCGGATCCGGGCTCGTTCGTGCACCCGTTTCGGGCCGAAGTGGTCATTGTCACAACATGACTTTTCGCGCATGCAACCTCCACCCGCTCCTCCCGCGAGGACCCGCTCATTTAGCACCTGACCTGGAACATTGCGTGAACGGACGGCGAAAAGCACCGATTGTGCATGAGCATTTCGCGGATGCCGGCATGCGAGTTAACCGTCCATTCACTTTCCTCGTAACCTGGCGGTCATTCGGCCTGCGAATCATGGAGGCAGACACCGCCTCATCGACTGAATCTCGCTAGGAGTACGAATGACCCAGGTTCTGGCACCGGAGCGCCACACTCCGCCGCCTGCCGTCGGCCGCAGCAACGACCGTCTCTGGCATCTGGCCTTCGGCGGCCTGCTGGCGATCACCCTCATCGCCTTCACCCTGTGGTCCTTCGACTTCGTGGGCCGGGACGCACCCCGCATGGTGCTCATCACCACGGTCATCTTCGGCGCCTTCATGGCCTTCAACATCGGCGGCAACGACGTCGCCAACGCCTTCGGCACCTCAGTCGGCGCCGGCACTCTGACGATGAAGCAGGCACTGCTCATCGCCGCGATCTTCGAAGTCAGCGGCGCGCTCCTCGCCGGCGGAGACGTCACCGACACGGTCAAGAGCGGAATCGTCGACCTCAGCGGGGCCGACATCAACCCGATGGACTTCGCGTTCATCATGATGGCGGCCCTCCTCGGCGCCGCGGTGTGGCTGCTCCTGGCGACTCGGATGGGTTGGCCGGTGTCGACGACGCACGCCATCATCGGCGGCATCATCGGCGCCTCCCTGACGATCGGCTTCGTCACCGGCACCGGCGGATTCGCCATGGTGCAGTGGTCGGAGGTCGGTCAGATCGCGATCTCCTGGGTCCTCTCCCCAGCTCTCGGCGGACTCGCCGCGTTCATCATCTACGGGCTGATCAAGAAGTACGTGCTCGGCAAGACGCTGTCGCACACGCTGAAGCCCCACATGCTCGCCCCGGTCTCCGCGGCCGAGGGATCCGTCGACGCACAGATCGACACCGCCGCCGAGGAGGCCCCCACCGGCGACGGATCGATCGGCACGCACTCGGCACTGCAGCGGTGGGTCCCCCTCATCGCCTCCGCGGGCGCGGTCATCATCACCGCAATGCTGCTGTTCAAGGGTCTGAAGAACCTCGACATGAGCGTGACCACCGTCGGCGGCCTGCTCATCATGGCGATGATCGGCGCGGCCGTGTGGCTGGCCGTGTTCGTCTTCGCCAAGACGCTGCGCAAGCAGACGGTTCCGCGTGCCACGTACATTCTGTTCTCCTGGATGCAGGTGTTCACCGCCTCAGCCTTCGCGTTCAGCCACGGTTCGAATGACATCGCCAACGCTGTCGGCCCCTTCGCCGCCGTCCTCGATGTGCTCCGCACCGACAGCATCAGCTCCGAGACGACCGTGCCGTTTGCGGCCATGCTCACCTGCGGTATCGCCCTCATCGTCGGTCTCTGGTTCATCGGCCGCAAGGTCATCGCGACCGTCGGAACGAACCTCACCGAGATCCACCCGGCCTCCGGATTCGCAGCGGAGCTCGCTGCCGCGGGAATCGTCATGGCCGCCTCGGTGAGTGGTCTTCCGGTGTCGTCGACGCACATCCTCATCGGCGCGATCATCGGTGTCGGCCTGGTCAACCGCTCGGCGAACTGGAAGCTCATGAAGCCGATCGCGCTGGCTTGGATCATCACCCTTCCGGCCGCCGCGGCCATCGGTTCGATCGGCGTCATCACCCTGCGCACCATTATGGGATGACCCACTGACACGAACGCCCCACAGCCGTTCGCCGGGACCCAGTCGAGACATCAGTTCGACCGGATCCGATCTCCCGCCCCGCCGATTTCCACACGAAGTCGGCGGGGTGTTTTTCGTCCGCACCCTGGTGGAGGCAAAGCCTCCTGTGCTATCTTGTTCGGCATGGGAACATTGAACAGCAGCGCAATGACTGCGCCTTGCTTCTACATTCGTCACCGCAGCGCCTGACAGCGCGCCAGACGAATTCTTCTGTGATCGGCTGACCGACGACGGTCACCCTGATCTCCTCTGCAAGCGCGTTGTCCTCCCGGAGAGCCCTCGGCATCCGGGCGATGCGGCAATCGGCTGAATCCCTTCCGGCCCTGTGACCACCTCGATCGTCAATGGTCGACCAGGTCATCACGGACCGATCTGACTCACCATCATTGCGCTGCCTCGGGTGCCTCCATCTTCTTGACTGGAGCACATCCCATTGCGACCCCAATCGCCAGGAAACCGTTCGACACATCCGCGTTCGACTTCACGGTCGATGCACGGCGGCCGGCATGAACTCGGCCAGAACTTCCTCCGCTCACACACCACCATCACAACGATTGCGAGCCTGGCTCGCTCCACCTCCGGACCGATCATGGAGATCGGCCCGGGCGACGGGGCAGTCACCGCCGAGCTCTACCGGCTCGGGCGAGAGCTCACACTCGTCGAACTCGACGAAACGAGGTTGGATCACCTTGAAGACACGTACCCGCGGGCCGAGGTCCGCCACGCCGACGTACTGACCACCCGGCTCGACCGGCCGGTCATCGTCGGCAATCTGCCGTTCCATCTCACCACTCCCATCCTCCGCAAGCTGCTGCGCTCCGGACGCTGGCAGCAGGCGATCCTGCTCACCCAATGGGAGGTCGCTCGCAAGCGCGCAGGAGTCGGCGGGTCGACCATGATGACCGCCCAGTGGGCCCCGTGGTTCGACTTCCGCCTCGTCACTCGCGTCCCCGCAGACGCGTTCACCCCGAAACCCAGCGTCGATGGCGGCATCCTCACCATCGATCGCTGTCCCACCGGATCGATCCCAGCCGGTGCTCGATCCGATTATCAACAGTTCGTCCGTTCGGTCTTCACCGGTCGCGGGCGAGGAATGAAAGGAATTCTTACGAAGATGAGCATCACCGATCACCGCACGCTGCAATCGACCATGGACCGCAATGACATCAGAGGAGACACCTTGCCCAAAGACCTCACCCCCGACCAGTGGACCGGACTGTTCACCGAACTCGCCGCCGAACCGAGCCCGAAGAACACCGGTGACCGACAGAAATCCGCGAAGACCGCGAAGCAACAGAAGACTGCGAAGAAGGGAAAGACCATGCGCAACGACAGAGGGCCCAAGAAGAACCCCATCACCGAGGCGGCACCGCAGACACCGTTGATCACCGGGGAGCTGCCCATCGTCGGCGCCAAACCGGCGACCGAGAAGCTGCAGGCCCCCATCCCGGGTGCCGATCCGAAGGCGAAGAGCCATGACAAGGGTCATCTGCAGGCCGAACGCGGTTTCATGAATCAGCATCAGAAACCGCAGCAGCCCCAGCCGAGGTGGAACCTGCCCCGCAGGTGAGTCTCCAGCGCCTCGGCCCGACGTTTCCCCGTCGGGCCGGGGCGCTGACAGGCCAGTGTGCTGACGGATCAAGTCACCGCAGCTCCGTCATCTTCTCCGGAAGTTCATCTTCACCGGCCGCCGACGCCGATGAAGAAGGACTCGTCCAGCCTTCTCCGCGGCGAGACCATAGAACTCGTCTAACCTCCCAACCGGTCGTGTCAGACCCTCCGTCTACACTGAAATCACGTTCGCGAGCTGTGGCCATCGGTACCTGGCCGGCCACACGGCAACCCGTCATCGACCGGGTGCCCCAGGGGAAGAACGGGCCCGCGCCGACCGCTCGGGCAAGCTTCGATTCGGGCCGATGCGCCCGAGAAGGACGGTCCGCCATGTCCGCAGACTTCCATGACAACTCAGACTTCCACGACGATTCCGCGCCCGACGGTTCAGCCGATGGCCGTGGTGCAGCCGAATTCAATGAAGCAGCCGATCGCCGCGATGCCGAAAACCGCCGCAGGGCGGCTGAACAGTGGCCGGGTTTCGAGCCCGAGGAGGCGCTGCACTGGTCGAAGGTGCTCCTGCATCACTCCCCCGGTCCAAAGCGGGCCGCCATCAAAGCTCAGATGAGTTCAGCGATCGCCCGCGGAATTCCGATCGCCGGCCCCGATTGGGTGCCCACCGCCGACTCTGCCCGCGCAGACGGCTTCAACCCGGTGCTCTATCAGGCGCTGTTCGAGAGCCTGCGCACGATCTCGAAAACGGCATTCCGGTCCCATCCTGGACACCGGCAGTCGACATTCAAGACCTATCTGCCCGGCACACCGTATGAATCCGAACTCTGGTGCGATTGGCCGAAGCTCTTCCTCACCGAGGGATTCGATGCCCGCACTGCCACGGCCCTGACGCTGCTGCGCGCCGAACCGAAGTTCCCGCGGCCGCGCACCGACGACTGAGGCGAGAGTCGCCGACCTGGCCCAACCCAACTGCCCGAGCCGGTCGGATCAACCGGACCGACCCGGTCGATCAGCCTGTCGCCGCGGCCGCGCGCAGGTACACGGCCGCGGCGAGCGCGGCAGCGATCGTCTGCCGGGTGCCTCCGATGTCCACGGTGACCTCGTCATCGGTGCGGTCGAGGACCTCGAGCGCGACATCGGGGAGCACCCCCGCCTCGGCGAGCTTCCCGAGAACAACAGGATCGGCGTCGGAGACCCTCAGCACCGCATAGGGCCCGGCAGCAGCCTCGGCGAGGAGGGTCGGGGTATGGGAATCGACGGCACCGTCGGCACCCGGAATGGGATCGCCGTGCGGGTCGGACGTCGGGTGGCCGAGGAACGCGTCGATGCGGTCGATGAGCCTATCGGAGGCAGCGTGTTCGAGGATCTCGGCCTCATCGTGGACCTCGTCCCAGCCGTAGCCGAGCGACTCGACGAGGAAGGTCTCGATGAGCCGGTGCCTGCGCACCATCGACAGGGCGATCCCCTTGCCCTGCTCGGTGAGCACCGGCGGGCGGTAGGGCACCCGGGTGATGAGGTCGAGCTCGTCGAGACGTTTGAGCACCTCGGAGACGTTGGCCTTCGTCGTCCCGAACCGGTTCGCAAGCTCGGTGGCCGTCATCGGGTCCCCGCCCCATTCCTGGGCCGACCAGATGGCCTTGAGGTAGTCCTGGCTGACCTCGGAGACTTCACCTGCACGCATGCCTTCAGTATCCCATGGACGAACCGGCACAGATGTTGCGAAACGATTACCTGCGATCCGGCCCGGCACCGAGGCGGCCCTGCCAGAATCACAGACATGACCCCACATTCCCTCCCCTCCGATCCCGTTCCCCCAGACGACGCCGATCGATCGGAATCGGCCCGACCCGAGATCCCCGACGGTCCCCCCGCTGGGGCGGGGTCGCCGCTCCGCGTGTTACGCCGCTGGTGGCGAACCCGCAGGACGGCATCAGCAGCCCGTCGAAGGCCGAGCAGCCCACGGACGCGATCAGAGTCGATCGACGCGACCGGCCTGTTCCGCCCCGGTGAGATCGAATACCAGCGGCTGCAGAGTCTGCCGCCGTTCGACACCGATCTGCTCATCCTCACCGACCTGCGGATCATGCGGGTGCGCACCGATGCCCAGGGCTCCGTCGCCCAGCTCTCGCAGGCGACTCCGCGGCAGATCGGCGCAATCCGAGCAGAAGAGTTCCGTGGACGTGCGACCGTCACCGTCGAACTGCACGTCGGATCGTCGATGCGGCTCGAGGAGACCACTCCCGCAGAGGCGCAGCGTTTCGTCGACACCGTCACCGAGGTGGCTGCCCGCTCCCGGACATGACGACGTCCGTGCCGATCCTGACCACACCCGCTCCCGGACATGACCACGCCCGCTCCCGAGCCTGAACTGGACAACCCTGCGGCTTAGTCCGTTTCCTGAAAACAGGGGGCGCTGAATTTGTGAGAAACCTCCACCCGTAGAATGGATCGGGCCCGATTTCGGGCCCTGTCCCCTTTTTTGTCTACCGGAGGTCGATGCGTGCAGGATCCGAACGAAGAGAAGTTGAAGCGCCCAGTCGTCGAACGAGAACGATTCGGCGGCACCGACCGGGCGACGAGAATCAGCAGGCACGTCGACCCCGAGAAGCGCGCTCCGATCGACAGCACGGAGATGAGCAAGGGCCCGGAGGAGCTCTCCGACGAACGCGGCTCCCGAGTCAATTGGCGGGTCTTCATCGTCGCCTCCCTCATCATCCTCGCCTTCTCCGTATGGGCGATGATGATGCCGGACTCGGCTCAGTCGACGATGAAGACCGCCGTGGACTGGATCGCAGAGAACCTCGGCTGGTTCTATGTCGTCACCGTCACCGTCGTCATCGGCTTCGTCCTCTGGGTGGCACTGTCCAAGGAAGGCAGCGTCAGGCTCGGCCCGGACCATTCCCGTCCGCAGTACAACCTCTTCACTTGGGTCGCGATGCTCTTCGCCGCCGGCGTGGGCATCGATATGCTCTTCTACTCGGTGACCGGACCGATCACCCAGTACCTCCACCCCGTCAATGCCTCCCCGGAATCAGCGGCTGCCGCCCAGGACTCGGTCGTGTGGACGATGTTCCACTACGGCATCGCCGGCTGGTCGATGTACTCGCTGCTGGGCATGGCGATGGGCTACTTCGCGTACCGCTGGGGCATGCCCCTGTCGATCCGTGCGGTCCTCTACCCGCTGCTGGGCAAGCGCGTGCGCGGCACCACCGGTGACGTCATCGACATCTTCGCGCTCGTCGGCACCGTCTTCGGTGTGGCCACCTCGATGGGCATCGGCGTGGTCCTGCTCAACGTCGGATTCGCCACCCTCTTCGGCCTCGAAACAGGATTGGCCCTGCAGATCGCTCTGGTCATCGTGGCCGTCGTCATGACCGTCGCCGCCTGCACCTCGGGCGTGGACAAGGGCATTCGCCTCGTCTCCGAACTCAACCTCTGGTCGTGCGCGGCGATGATGCTCTACATCCTCGTCACCGGCAAGACCGCCTTCCTGCTCAACGCCATGGTCGAGAACATCGGCCGCTTCATCTTCACCCTTCCCGAACGCACCTTGTCGACCTTCGCCTATGTCGACGGCGGCTCCGAATGGATGGGCGGCTGGACCCTCTTCTTCTGGGCCTTCTGGCTCGCCTGGGGTCCCTTCGTCGGCCTGTTCCTGGCCCGCATCTCCCGCGGACGCACCCTGCGTGAGTTCGTCATCGCCGCAATCACCGCTCCCGTCATCTGCGACTTCATCATCGTCACGATCTTCGGCAACTCGGCCCTGTCCGAGGTCTTCAACGGCAACGACGAGTTCGCGCAGACGGCCATCGCCTCCCCGGAACAGGGCTGGTACGACCTGCTCGGGATGTTCCCGGGATCGACGTTCCTCATCGGCCTGGCAACCCTGTCGGGACTTCTGTTCTACCTCACGAGTGCGAACTCCGGTGCCATGGTGATGTCGAACTTCTCCTCCTCGATTCCCAACCCGGAGGAGGACGGAAAGAAGTGGCTGCGCATCTTCTGGGCCCTGGTCACTGCGGTGCTCACCATCGCCATGCTCGTCGCCGGCGGTGTGACGACGATGGAGTACGCGACCCTCATCTTCGCCCTGCCGGTCACAATCATCGCCTACCTCGTCATGGCCTCGTTCTCGAAGGTGCTGCGCATGGAGCGCGCCGAGCGCGAGGGCCGGATCCGTCGTCGCCGCACCACCGCCGCCCACGGCGGGCGTGCTCCGGAGAAGACCTGGCGTCAGCGTCTGGCGACCCTGCGGTCCTACCCGACGAAGAAGTCCGTCGAACGCTTCGTCGCCGAGGTGGTCGGACCGTCCCTGGAGGCCGTGGCCAAGGAGTTCCGCGAACTCGGCTACACCGTCGATCACATCCAGACCCTCGACGAGGACAGCGAGATCACGACGAACACGCTCAATGTCGACATGGGCGATCAGCGCGACTTCCACTATGAGGCCGCGGCCATCGAGGCGAATGTCCCGTCGTTCGGCGCCCGCAATGCCCCGCGCGGTGACGACAAGTACTTCCGCATCGAGGTCTTCACCCAGACCGGCTCGGAAGGCTACGACCTCATGGGCCTGAGCGCTCAGCAGATCATCGACGACGTGCTCGACCGGTACGAGAACCACCTGTCGTTCCTCGCCTACTCGCACGAGCATTCGTATCAGTCGGTCGTCACCCCGCCGACGCCGCCGACCACGGACACGATTCCAGCGGTGCCCAAGGACGCCGACGAAGTCGAGGAGCTCGACGAGCCGAAGCACTGAACCCGATTCGGTGAAGGCATGAGTTCGGAAGGAGCGGTGGCCCATCGGGTCACCGCTCCTTCTGCATCGTCGAACCAGAACTGGAACAGAATATCTCTGCGCGATGCGGATCCGGCTGAGAGAATCGATTCATGAAGCTGAGAGCCCGAAAGCTGAGCACGACAGTTCTCTACGGAATTGCCCTCGCCGGATTCGTCACTGTCGTCTTCTTCCTGACGAACGCAGGCATCGATCCGCGACCCAATCGCTATGGCGACTTCGATCCCGCGGGCGCCGGCACTGTGGGCATCGGTCTCTTCGGTCTCTATCATGCGATCGCGATCATCTTCTTCGACGACGACCCCGCACTGGTCTCTGCCGAGGATGGTCGGCAGTCCGATGATCCGACGGCACCGAGGAAAGCCGGGTCATTCACCGAGTTCGTCCGCCAGCCGGCGCTCAAGGTCTTTTCGGTCGGCCCGATCTGGGCGGCGGCCTCGGCGGCGGTGATCTTCATCTGGTTCGCTGCGGCAGAGGTGCCCGGCACCATCGGAACGGTGTGGGGCGACTACGGCCATTCGCCGCTTCCGGCACTGGCCGTCTTCTGCGGCTGCTGGGCGGCGACGAATCTCTGTTTCATCCTCTCCACCCTCGCCGAGGCGGGCCGCCGTGACAATCCGCCGCTCTGCATCGTCTCTTTGGTACTGCTCTTCCTCGCTGCCGCAGGAGTCGTCGTCGTCTTCCTGGCCGCATTGCCGGACATGCAGCCCGGCACAGCACTGGCCGGGTGCGGATCTGCCCTCCTCGCCTCCCTGGCTGGGCTCACCGGTGTGCGGCTCTGGGCGATGCCCCGTTTCAGGGCCGAAGCGAAGGAAGATCAGCTGGGAGCCCGCGCACGCCGTCGGCGGAAGCGGTTCGGATCACGCCACCAGGGCACCGGTCAGCCGCCGTATGACATACTCGGTGCCGGGGAGACGCTGCTCGCCCACTTCATCGGCAGCGGGGCGCCGGAACCGGAGATGCTCGTCGCCACGAATCGCCGAGTAGTCAGGGCCCTCGTCCGCGCACCGGGACAGACTTTCGTCATCGAGCAGGCCGAGCCCGGCCAGCTCCTCGGCGCGCGCTCCGAACGACTCGGAACAGGACTCGGCAACCCAGGACCCGGCGGGCCGGGACCCGAACCGTTCGAGACCGACCTCGTCACCGCCATCGGTCTGCGCGGACAGCAGGAGATGACGGCACACGGCGGCGATCCGATCGCGTCGCAGCGCTTCGCCGATGCACTCAATTCGCTCGCCCGTACGGGCAGTCTGCCGAGGTGACTCATGGAACTCAGCCAGCTGACCGCTCTGCTCACCGCAGGCGACTACACGATCTCCCGCGAGATCATCCAACGCGGCTTCGGTGTGCTCTTCCTCATCGCCTTCGTGTCCGCGTTCAACCAGTTCCCGGCCCTCCTCGGCGAACGCGGGCTGACCCCCGCCCCACGGTTCATCGCCCTGACCACGGCAAGGCAGGCTCCGAGCCTCTTCCGGTGGAAGCGGTTTTCGTATTCGGACCGACGGCTGCGCCTCGTCTGCGTGATCGGAATGGTCCTGGCCGCCTCGGCGATCGTCGGCCTGCCGCAGGCGGGCCCTGCGTGGGTGCCGATCCCGGTGTTCCTGGCGATGTGGGCGATGTACTTCTCGATCGTGTCGATCGGGCAGCGCTTCTACGGCTTCGGCTGGGAATCGCTGCTGCTCGAGGCGGGATTCCTCATCGGATTCCTCGGCTCCCACGAGGTGGCCCCGGCCCTGCCGATGATCCTGCTGCTGCGGTGGTTCGTCATCCGCGTCGAATTCGGTGCCGGAATGATCAAGATGCGCGGGGACTCATCCTGGCGCGACCTCACCGCGATGGACTATCACCATCAGACTCAGCCGATGCCGAACCCGGCCTCCCGTCTGGCCCACCTCATGCCCGGCTGGTGGCACAAGGGCGAGACCCTGGGCAGCCATATCGTCCAGCTCGTCGCCCCGTGGCTGCTGTTCGCACCGCAGCCGATCGCCTCCTTCGCGGCCTCAGCCATCATCATCACCCAGCTCGCACTCGTGATCAGCGGCAACTACGCGTGGCTGAATTGGGCGACGATCCTGCTCGCCTGCTCCGGTCTCAGCGACACCTTCTTCCGCTGGATCGTCGGCGGACCGTTCCCCGGGTGGGGGTGGAATGTGTTCACCGATTCCACCGGCACCGAGGCGGCCGACCGTGCCGCTGCCACCTATCCCGGCGAGGCTCTGCCCGTCTGGTGGCTGATCGTCGTCCTCGTGTTCGTCGCGTGGCAGGTATGGCTGAATGTGCCGGCTCTCCGGAACCTGTTCTCCCCGAATCAGCTGATGAATGCGAGCTTCAATCGGCTCGGCCTCGGCAATGCCTACGGGGCATTCGGGTCGATGACCGAGACCCGCAACGAGATCATCATCGAAGGGTGGATCGGCGACGGCGACGCTGAGGGCGCAGCCATCGACAGCGCAGACGCCGGCGGTACCCGCGCAGACGGTCCGAGCCGCGATGACCCAGACGCCGGTTGGCGGGAGTATCGGTTCAAGGGCAAGCCCGGGGATGTTCTTCGCCGCGGGCCCGTCGTCGCGCCCTATCATCTGCGGCTCGACTGGCTCATGTGGTTCGCCGCGCTCGGTGACTATCGGCAGACCTGGTTCTCCGAGCTCGTGCGCCGGATCGGCTCCGGGGACGGCCAGATCCGCCGCCTCATGGGATCAGACCCCTTCGACGGCGTGGCGCCGGACCTCATCCGCGTCCGCGTCTTCACCTACCGTTATGCCACCCGCACCGAACGCCGCGCGGCGAAGGCCGCGGGTGAGCCGCGACCTTGGTGGGTGCGTTCGGATCCGCGCATCCTCGTCCGCCCGATCGGCCTGCGGGAGGACTGACCGGTCTTGCGCGAACGCAGACGAGGCCTCTCCCCCACCCTCGCCCGCGCGGAGATCCTCCCCGTCTGAAGAGACGCCTCGGTGACGAGGTGCGACTTGGCTTTCCCACGGTCAGACTCTAAAGTTAACGTACCTTAACTTTTATTCGGGACCCCGACGACAAGGAGCCCCTCGTGTCTGACCACAGCAGTTCCACCACCTCCGCCGAGAGACCATCCGCCCCCGACGACGTTCCCGCAGAGCAGGGTGTTCGCCGCGCCCACCGCGCAGCCGCTGCAGCCCTGGCCGCGGCTCTGCCCCTCGGTCTGGCCGCCTGTGGCGGCACCGCGACCGCCGAGGATGCCGGCGACAGACCGGTCGTGCTCACGACGTTCACGGTGCTCGCCGACATCGCAGACAATGTCGCGGGCGAGCACCTCGATGTCGAGTCGATCACGAAGGCCGGAGCCGAGATCCACGGCTACGAACCCACTCCCGGCGACGTCCGCAAGGCCGCGAAGGCCGACCTCGTGCTCGACAACGGACTCAACCTCGAACAGTGGTTCTCCCAGTTCGTCGACGAGATCGACGTCCCCCACGTCGTCGTCAGCGAGGGTGTCGACGAGCTCTCGATCACCGAGGATGCCTACGCCGGCAAACCCAACCCGCACGCGTGGATGAGCCCGCTCAACGTCCAGATCTACGCCGAGAACATGGCCCGCGCCTTCGCCGACCTCGATCCGGACCACGCCGAGGACTTCACCGCGAATGCGAAGGACTACGGCGAGCAGCTGCAGACGGTCCAGGACGACCTCGTCGACGACCTCTCCACGCTGCCGAAGTCCCAGCGTGCGCTGGTCACCTGTGAAGGAGCGTTCTCCTACCTCGCACGCGATGCCGGACTGAGCGAGAAGTACATCTGGCCCGTCAATGCCGAATCGCAGGCGACACCGGGCCAGATCACCTCGGCGATCGACTTCGTCGAGGACAACGAGGTGCCAGCGGTGTTCTGCGAATCCACGGTCTCGCAGGCGCCGATGGATCGAGTCGTCGAGGCCACGGAGGCCGAATTCGGCGGCACACTCTACGTCGATTCACTGTCGGAGGCCGACGGTCCGGTGCCCACCTACCTCGACCTCATCCGCCACGACGCATCGGTCATCTCCGAGGCGCTGACCGGGAGCGAATCGTGAGTTCCGCAGCCGCTGCGTCCGTGAACGAACAGAAGAGCTCCACGGTCGGGCCGGCCGGCGATGCACCACCGGCGATCACCGTCGACGAGGTGACCGTCCACTACGGGGACACGCTCGCTCTTGATCGCGCCTCCCTGACGCTCGAGCGGGGACGCATCTGCGGGCTGATCGGGATGAACGGCTCGGGCAAGTCGACCCTGTTCAAAACGATCATGGGCATCGTCGACCCCGACACCGGGCGAGTGAGCATCGACGGCGGCCCGACACGGCGGGCCCGCAGGGCCGGAGCACTCGGCTATGTCCCTCAGAGCGAGGACGTCGACTGGGACTTCCCACTCTCGGTCCGCGATGTGGTGATGATGGGTCGCTATGGCCGCATGGGCCCACTCCGGATGAGCCGGAGAGCCGACCGCGAAGCCGTAGAGAGTGCCCTGGACCGCGTCGAACTCACCGAGTTCGCCGACCGCCAGATCGGTCAGCTCTCGGGCGGGCTGAAGAAACGGGCCTTCGTCGCCCGCGGACTCGCGCAGGGGGCGACGATCCTGCTCCTCGACGAGCCTTTCGCCGGCGTCGACAAACGCAGCGAGGCGACGATCACCGGCCTGCTGAAGGAACTCGCCGAGTCGGGGGCGACGGTGCTCGTGTCCACTCACGACCTCAATGCGCTGCCTGCACTCGCCGACGAGGCGATCCTCCTGATGCGCCGCGTCCTCCTCCACGGCTCTCCTGCCGAGGTGCTCCGACCGGAGAATCTCGCCCTGGCGTTCGGCCTCGACCCGTCCGGTGCGAGCGAGACACCCCGGGACGGTGAGAGTCCCAACTCCGACCGAGCCGACCGCATCGAAGGAGAGACGGCATGACGCTCATCGACTTCCTGCTCGAGCCCTTCGGCTTCGACTTCATGCTCCGCGCCTTGGCGACGACTCTCATCGCTTCGGTCGTGTGTGCCGTTCTCTCCTGTTGGCTGGTGCTCATCGGCTGGTCACTCATGGGCGATGCCGTTTCGCATGCAGTACTGCCCGGAGTCGTTCTCGCCTATGTCGTCGGCGCGCCGTTCGCCCTCGGTGCGGTGGTCTTCGGATTCCTCGCAGTCGGACTCATCGGAGCCGTCCGCGATACCAGCCGAATCAAGGAGGACGCGGCGATCGGCATCGTCTTCACTTCGCTCTTCGCCCTGGGCCTCGTCCTCATCTCTGTCACCCCTTCCCACGTCGACCTCAACCACATCATCTTCGGCAACCTTCTCGGAGTCTCGAGTTCCGAACTGGTCCAGGTGGCCATCCTCGGGGTGATCACCCTGCTCGTGCTCGCAGCCAAGAACCGCGATTTCACGCTCTACGCCTTCGACCCGACTCATGCACATGCGCTGGGGATCAATCCGCGCCTCCTCGGCGCCGCGCTGCTCGGGCTGCTCGCCCTGACCTCCGTGGTCGCACTGCAGGCGGTCGGGGTCGTGCTCGTCGTGGCAATGCTCATTGTGCCCGGCGCGACCGCATACCTGCTCACGGACAGGTTCCAGCGGATGCTGCTCATCGCCCCGGTGATCTCGATTCTGTGCGCAGTGATCGGTCTCTATTCGAGCTACTACCTCGACACCGCATCCGGTGGGATGGTGGTGCTTTCGCAGGGCACGGTCTTCGCGCTCGTCTACCTCTTCGCTCCTCGACACGGGCTCATCGGCCGTCGCCTGGCAGCGATGCGCCGACGGCGCGGGAATACCCGGATCCGCCCGGTGTCGACCGAAGCCGGCCGCCCCGCCTCGGCGAGGGTCAGTCCACGCCGAGCGCGAGCAGAACGATGAGGACGACGTTGAGGACGATGATGAGCACCGAGGCGGCCACGGCGATGAGCGTGATCCAGCGTGCGTTCGCGAATTCGCCCATCACTCGGCGGCTGCTCGTGAGCCTGACCAGGGGGATCATCGCAAACGGGATGCCGAGGCTGAGCACGACCTGGCTGAGCACGAGCGCCCAGGTCGGGTCGACGCCGATGGCGAGAACGATGAGCGCCGGGATCATCGTGACCGCGCGCTGCCACACGATCGAGATGTTCACGCGCAGCAGGCCCTGCATGATCGAGGCGCCCGCATAGGACCCGACGGCGCTCGAGGCCAGCCCGGAGGCGAGGAGTCCGATGCCGAAGAAGAGGCCGACGATCTCGCCGAGGTTGGCCGTGACGACCGCGTGCGCACCTTCGATGGTGTCGGTGCCGGTCTGGCCGCGCAGGGAGGCGGCGGCCAGGAGCAGCATGGCGATGTTCACGGATCCGGCGACGACGAGGGAGAGCACGACGTCCCAGCGGCTTGCGCGCAGCAGCTGTCCGGTCGAGGCGGTCGCATTGTCGCGGTGACGGTCGACCGAGAGCGCCGAGTGGAGGTAGATCGCGTGGGGCATGACGGTGGCGCCGAGCATGCTCGCGGCCAGGACCACGGAGTTCGTGCCTTCGAGCCGGGGCACGATTCCACCTGCGGCTTGCCCCCAATTCACGTCCCCGACGAACAGGCCTGCTAGAAAGCCGATGGCGATGATGACCAGGAATCCGATGATGACGAACTCGAAGGGACGCTGACCGCGGGTGGATTGGATCGAGAGCAGGAACAGCGACACCACTCCGACGATGACCCCGCCCAGCAGGAGCGGCAGGTCGAAGAGGATCTTCAGGGCGATCGCACCGCCGATGACTTCGGCGAGATCGGTGGCGATGGCGACGACCTCGGCCTGTCCCCAGTACGCGAGGCGGGTTCGCCTGCGGAGGCGATCACCGAGGAGGCTCGGCAGCGACTGCCCGGAGACGAGCCCGAGCTTCGAGGACAGGTATTGGACGAGAACGGCGATGAGATTCGCAGCCACGAGCACCCAGACGAGGAGGTATCCGTACTCCGCGCCGGCGGTGAGATTGGCCGCGACGTTTCCCGGATCGACATACGCGATGGCAGCGACGAAGGCCGGGCCGAGGAGGACGGCGGTGGAGATCTTCTTCCGGCCGTGCTTCTTCCGCCTGCGCCAGCCGGCGTGTACAGCGACAGAGGGATCGACGTTCATGAAGTTAAGGTACATTGACTTTGCCGATTCGGGCAACACGGCGAGCGCGGCTGGCACAACCGGCGAGTGCGGCGGGCGAAGCCGGCGGGCACGGGCTGCGCGGCATGGAACCGGGCCGGCTGCACTGCGTTGAACGGATGAGGCTGCGCGGTATGGAAACTGAACAAGGACCTAGGCTTCGAGCATGGTTGGTGAACGCGTTCAATTCCGCTCCGAGAAGTGGCGGCAGACGGAGGCCCGGATCATCCGCGCCGCTGCCGATCTGTTCCTCGAGCACGGATTCAGGGCCACGACAGTGCGCGCCGTCGCCAGGGCCGCCGAGGTGTCCGTCGGCCGGGTGATGTCGGTCGGCGACAAGGACGCGATCCTCGTCGCCTGTTTCGACAGGTGGATCGGCCAGCTCCAGGACGGGACATATTCGCCGCTGCCTCGGCGAGCGAGCCTGTCGAAGCGGGGAGCCGGAACCGCGCCGCGAGCATCTGCGGGAACCGGAGTGTCGGCGAATGCCACCTATGCGGCCGCGCCCGGGCCTCCCAGGGCCACCTCGGCGGTGCAGCGTCATCTGCCTGAGCTCTTTCTGCCGTTCCTCGAATTCTTCGCCGCGCATGAGGACCTGTCGCGGGACTATGCAGCGGCGATGATGCGGGTCAAGGCTGAGCCCGAGGTGTTCAACGCTCTCGCGCTGGATCTGCAGGGCCGCCTCAGCGAGTCCTTGATCTCGATCGGAATCGACGACGGCCATGCGCGCGCCAGCGCTGCGGCACTCTACGACTCCTACCTGGGGATTCTCTTCCGCTGGGCCGCGACGACGATGACGCTGTCCGAGGCGAGTGACGCGCTGCTCGCCACGATCGCCTTCCACACGCGTGCACGGGGGCCGCTGTGACTCTGCTGCCCGACCCGGTCTGGCCGGCCGTCGTCCTTGCCGTCATCGTCTTCGGGGACGGTCTGCTCACCTTCCGTCCGCCGCGGGCGATCGCCGACTGCCTCGACGGGGTCGGATTTCCGCGCGACTGGTGGTGGGTGCTCGCGGTCGTGAAATTCCTCGCTGCGGCGGGGCTGGTGGCCGGGATCTGGGTTCCCGGCCTCGGCGCGGCAGCCGCGGCGGGCCTCGTCGTCTATTTCCTCTGCGCAGCTGCCGCGCACCTGCGCGCCCGATATGTCGGGCGGGATTTCTGGCTCAACTGTCTGGGAATGCTCATCGTCTGCCTGGCGGTCCTCGTCTTCAGCTTCCTCGGATAGGGGCCGGGCCCCAGAGCCGGCGCCTAAGTCTCAGTACGGAGAATGCTTCTCCCACATCCTGCACGTCGGCCGTGTTTTGCCCTAGAGTCGAAGTACGGCACCGGCGCCGCCGAGGCGCTGAGCCGACCGGCAGCATCGCTGAACTGCCCGGCAGTGCGGCCGGGCCACCCCGGCAGAGGAGTGTAGACATGCCCGAATATGCCGACAGCAGTCGCACCCGCGACGAGACTCCCCACGAACGCCATGAGCGGTGGGCCTGGATCCATGAGACGGCGTCGATGACGGGGTGGGATTTCTCTCCGCTGTCCGGCCGCCTCATCGCCGATGATCCGCCATGGGACTTCGATCAGATCTGCCTCGACGCGATGGCCGAGTCGAGCAGCTGCCTCGATATGGGCACGGGAGGCGGCGAGCGCCTCGGCGAACTCATCGATCGTCTCAACGAGGCCCGGCCTCCCGGCGAATCGTCACCGACGATCTCCGCGACCGAGGGGTGGGAGCCGAACGTTCCCTTGGCCACCTCGATGCTGGAGGACTACGGCGTCGAGGTCACCCGCTACGACAGCGATCATCACCCGGAGATGCCGTGGGGCGACGGGGAGTTCGACCTCGTGATGAACCGCCACGAAAGCTACGACCTCGCCGAGGTGGCCCGCGTGCTCTCCCCGGGCGGGCTGTTCCTCACCCAGCAGGTCGACGGCACGGAGGCGCAGGAGTTCCGCGACCTCTTCGGCGGTGGGGTGGGCGATCTGCATCAGCAGCTCGAACCCTGCATCAGCGATGCCGAGAGTCAGGGCCTGTCGATCGAGGCGGCTCGCAAATGGCAGGGGACGATGCGCTTCACCGACGTCGAGGCGGTCATCGAGTACCTCGCCTATATTCCGTGGGACGTGCCCGGGTTCACCGTCAGGTCCAACCTCGACGTCCTCAGACGCCTGGCCGAGTCGAGTGAGCCGATCTCGGTCACGCAGAAGAGGTTCCTCATCGTCGCCCGCAAGCCCTGAACCCCGAACATAGGTCACCAACGGATGCTTCTCGCGCCCGCTCGAAAGTATCCGTTTGCGACCTATGTTTGCGGCGACCGGTCGGGCAGTGACCGGAAGGAGGTTTTCCCGACCCCACTCATGGGATAGCAGGATGGGACGCCGATGGTCCGCGTCGATAGCGTCGAAGCATGACTTCGACGGACTTCTCGTACCCCCAGCCCACCGATGATGAGCTCGCGGCACAGCAGCCCCGGGTCCCGAACCCTCCCGCCCAGCCGATCTATGCCTCTCCGCACCCCGACGACCTGGACCATGCGCACGATGCTGGCGCGACGGCTCGAATGGATGGTGACGCCTCGGCGAAGTCGCCGACACTGGGCAAGGCGGCGTTGACCCTCTCGATCGTCGCCATGGTTCTCAGTCTGGCCGCCTCGGCGATTCTGGGAGCCACCGCCGGGCCCTCCGAGGCGGCGTCCGGCTACTACTTCACCGACACGCCGGACTGGTATCAGACCCTGGCGACCGTGCTCGTCGGGGTCCAGGGCCTGTGCACCTGCGTGGGCATCACGGGCATCGTGCTCGGCATCGTCTCCACGGTCACCGGGCGGGGCCGGACACCCGGCATCATCGCCATCGCAGTGGCAGCGATTGCCCCGTTCGTCTCCTTCGGCACCTTCGTCGCCCTCAGCTTCATCTTCGCCTGACACCGCTCTCGCCCGTCACTGCCCTTACCTGTCTCCGCCGAGAGACTGGCTGCAGGAGGCCAAGGCGTCGGTGCCGCGGCAGCAGCAGCCACGGTCGTTCAGATGGCCGACGCTCATGCCTGCAGCCTGAGTCTGAGCACGGCAGAGTTTCGAGAGCGCTCGGGTCGCCCCGCGGACCCTGAACCCCAAACTCAGGTCGCAAACGGACACTTCTGAGCCGGCGAAAGTATCCTTAGTGACCTATGTTTGAGGCGGCTGGTGGCCTGGTGCCGTGCACGCGCCTGCCGTCCGAATTCCGAACCAGTCATTGACACCGCCTCTCCCGCGATGCACGATTGAACAAATCGATTTGGCCGCTGGATTTCAGGCCGATCACGATGTGCCTCGAGGAGCAGTGCCATGCCCGCAACACCCGATCCGGACAAATCCGACAGCACCGCCGGCAACGACGCCGACACCGCCGTCGAAGCAGACACAACCCCATCCGCGGACACCGACGCATCCGGCACGGCCGTCCACCCCGTCGATCAGCTGCGTCCGATCCGCAACCTCATCCCGTTCGCCATTCAGCACGTGCTGGTCATGGTGGCGACTCCGATCTCGTCGGTGTTCCTCATCGCCACCGCACTGGGGCTGGATGGGCAGACCACCTCGGCGGTGCTGTCGGCGGTCTTCGTCTTCTCCGGTCTCGGGTCGATCCTGCAGTCGGTGGGCGTGTGGAAGATCGGCGTCCGACTGCCGTTCGTAATGCTTCCCGGTGGGGCGGCGACGATCCTGTTCATCACGATCGCGCAGGGCACCGATGTCGAGACCGCGGTCGGTGCGGTCCTGCTCACGGGTGTCTTCTACATCCTCGCGGTGACGCTGTTCGTCAAGGTGCTCAAGTTCTTCCCGCCGCTGGTCATCGGGATCGTGGTCATCGTCATCGGCATCAACCTCGTCCAGGTGACCGGCAAGCTCATGGTCGGCGAACCTGATTCGCCGGACTTCGGCGACCCGCAGAACCTGCTCCTCGGCCTCATCACAATCGTCATCACCGTGCTGTGCTTCCGGTTCTTCCGCGGAATGCTCGGCAAGCTCTCCGTGGCCGTCGGGCTCGTCGGCGGCACCATCGTCGGCGCGCTCATGGGCGCCACCGACTTCTCCGGCCAGACCGACGGCCCGCTGTTCGCCGTGCCGACCCTCTTCCCCTTCGGCTCGCCGAAGTTCGATCTCATCGCCGCGATCCCCATGCTGCTGTGGGCGCTGGCGTCGATGGCCGAGGCGACCGGACAGACGATCATCAACGGCGAGATCGTCGGCAAAGAGGTCGAACCCCACCGCGCGGTCCCCCGCCTCATCCGCTCCGACGGCATCATCACCGTCCTCGGCGGCCTCTTCGGCACCCCGGCGATGGTCACCAGCGGCGAGAACGTCGGAATCGTGCGTGCCTCGGGTGTGCGCAGCCGATACGTGACCGCGATCGCCGGAATCCTCCTCATCCTCATCGGCCTCAGCCCCGTCGCACGCATCCTCAACGGTGTGCCCTCGGCCGTCGTCGGCGGCACCGCCGTGGTCGTCTTCGCGATCATCGCCGTCCTCGGCATCCAGATGCTCGCGAAGATCGATTTCAATCAGACGGGCAACCTCATCACGGCCACCGTCGGCCTGGCCGCAGGACTCATGCCGGTGCTCATTCCCGGCATGTACTCACAGCTGCCGCAGAGCGCATCGTCCCTGTTGGGAAGCGGTGTCGCCATGGCTGCGTTCGTCTCCGTGCTGCTCAACCTGCTCTTCCACCACACCGGCAAGCGCAATCGGCACCCGAAGGCCCGGACCCCGATCGCCGATCCGAGCAAGCTCGACCAGAGACCCGCCGACTACCGGATCTGAGGTTCGGCCAGGAACCGAAGTCCCAGCTCGAGTATCCAGCTCAGTCCCTGCGCCTGTCCGGGGATACGCCGGCCGTTGATTCCCTGACGACAAGGGCAGGGCCAGATGAACCCGCCGAGGCGGCCGACCCGGAATCGTCCGCCGCGGCGGGTCCCCTGTCGCCGCCGACAAGGGCTGCTCCCGCATTCGACGCGTGGTCGCCATCGAGAACGGTCACTAGCATCTCGACCGCCGCACTCGAGATCGCCTCGAGCCCGAGGTCGACGGCGGTCAGCGGCGGATTGCTCGTCCGGGCGCGCAGACCGTCGTAGCGAGTGGCGACGAGCAGGTCTTCGCCGACCGTCCGACCGGAGTCCTGGGCGGCCCTCACCGCGCCGGTGGCGAAGGTGTCGATGGGGGCGAGCACCGCGTCGATGTCCGGGTGCTCTGCCAACAGCCTCTTCGTGGCGGAGAAGGCTCCGTCTTCTCCGGAGGTCTCATCCGCCTCGGCGATCAGCGGTGTGAAACTGCGGGCTGCGGCGGTCTCTGCGTAGACTTCGCGGGCCGCTGTCTGGGCGCCGCGCAGGCTGCGGCTGACCAGCAGCGCCGGCTGTGCGGCGCCCTGCTCGACGAGGTGGTCGAGCAGCAGTCCGGCTGTCGCCCGGTGGTGCAGGTCGATGCTCCACTTGCTGTCGGCCCCTGCTTCGGCATCTCCGGCCTGATCGACCGGCAGTCCGCCACCCGCGCCCGGCCCGACTCCCGCACCTGGTCCGCCACCCGGGCCCGGCCCGTCGATCGTGACGTAGGGGATGCCACGGTCACGCAGCGCCTCGGCGAGGGGGTCGTCGACGGTCGGCTCCAGGAGGATCGCCCCATCGATGTCGAGCAGGTCGACGGGATTGGTCTCTTCATTCGGCGGAGCGAGGGCGAACACATAGCCCTCGAGCAGCGCGGTTCGCGCACACCCCATGGCCAGTTCGGTGAAGAAGCCGAGTTGGGAAGGCCCCGCGGAGACGGCTGCCGGCATCGACGACAGGAGGGCCAGGGTCTGCGACTTACCCGATCGGAGGCTCTGGGCTCGGACGCTGGGCCGATAGTTCAGCCGGTCGGCGACCTCTTTGACCTTGGCACGGGTGGCGGCGTTGACCTTCCCCTGACCGCTGAGCGCATGCGAGACCGTCGTCCGCGAAACACCGGCCTCATGCGCCACATCGGCGATCGTGACGCGGTGTGCGCGTGGGAAGTCAGACATGGAATCAGCCTACTTCACGCCTGGCAACCGCCCTCACGCCTGGACGATGACGATGATGCCGGAGACGATGGCGAAGCCGAGCACGATATAGCGCAGCACCGGCCCGTCGAGGCGGTGGTGGACGTAGCGGGAGAGGAACGATCCGACGGCGAGGAACGGCAGCATCCACGCTGTCGTGATCATCGTCTCCGTCGACACCTGCCCGCTGAAGGCCAGCACGATGAGCGAGATGACCTCACCGACGAGGAAGCACACCGCCACCGTCGACCGCAGCTCCGGCCCCGGGCTGTGCTGATAGGCCAGCGCATAGGGCGGCCCGCCGATGCCCGTCGAAGTCTCGGTGACTCCGGTGACGAGCCCGACCGTCGCGAGCACCGGCTTGTTCGGCGTGAATTTCGGCGCCAGCAGCGCGACGACCGCGGCGATGAGCGTCGACCAGCCGATGAGCAGCGCGAGCTGGTGGAGGTTGACGATGACGAGGATCCACAGACCGGCGAATGTGCCCGCAAAACGCCCGACACTGATCCATTTCACCCCGGTCCAGTCGATATGCTCCCGCTCCCGCGCGGCGATGTAGAGGTTGAGCGGGATCATGAGCACGAGCAGCATCACCGGGATGAGACTCGGGTCGATGAACGTCACGACCGGGGCGAGGAGCATCGCGAACCCCATCCCCGTCGATCCCTGCACGAACGCGGAGATGAGGACGACCGCGGCGATGATCGCGAACGCGAGCATCGACATCAGAAGTCATCCCTCGCCGAGGCGGCTGCTCCGTGCAGTTCCGACGTCGGCTCGTGCTCGGCCATCCATTTCGCTCTGTGCTCGGTCGCGCTCGGGTCGATGCGCGTGATCGGTGAGTTCTCTACGACGCGGCGGGAGACGTCTTTCGCCTGCTCGAGGAATGCCCTGCCGTCCCAGTCGACTGGCCAACCGTGTTCGAGGCGCAGCTTGCCGTCGACGATGACCGCTTCGATCTGGTCGCGATTGGCCAGGCGCACGAGTTCCCACGGCACATCCCACGAGGGCACGAACTCCGGGGTGTCGATGTTGAGAACGAGCAGGTCGGCACGGGTGCCGGGCGAGATCTCTCCGATCTGCCCGCCCAGTCCCACGGCGTCGGCACCGCCGCGCAGACCCTGTTCGAGCCAGGTCCAACCGCCGCCGGCGGAGGAGTCGATGACGTCCATTCCGCCGGTGAGTCGCTGGGCGGTCTCGGCGGCGTCGAGGAGGCGGAAGGCATCCGAACGGGTGCCGTCGGTGCCGAGGCCGATGCGCATACCGAGCTCGTGCATGAGCAGAGCCGGCGCCACTGCGTTGCCCTTCCACGAACTCGCGACCGGATTGTAGGCGATCGCGCCCCCGGAGTCGCGCAGCAGTCGGATCTCGCGCGAGGTGAGCAGCGTGGCATGAGCGGCCAGCAGTTCCGGCCCCAGAGCCCCGAGGCGGGCCAAGCGTTCGAGCGGGCGTTCACCGCTGGAGATGAGGGAGCGCTCGACGGCGACGATGTGTTCGTTGAGGTGGGTCTGGAAGGGCACCCCCGCGCCTCGGGCCATCTGCGTGATCTCCACGAGCGCCTCGTCGGAGGCGCCCTCGGGGATGGACACGGCCAGGGAGGGATGGACGAGGGGCTCGGCGTCCCACCTGTTCAGATGTCTATCGGCGGCGGCGACCACCTCGGCGACGGTCGAGGTGCGCACTCCCCCGCCGAGGTCGTTGCAGATGACGCCGAGCACGCAGCGCAGGCCGACGTCCGCTGTGACGTCGGAGATCGCGGAGACGTCGACGCTCGAGCGGGTGCCGGCGTCGGCGACGGTGGTGAAGCCGCCGCGCAGGGACTCCCAGGCTGCCAGTCGGGTGGCGACGTCGATGGCTTCGGCGTCCATGTTCGACTCCATCGGCACCCATACGCGCTGGAAGATCTCCGAGGGTTCGCCGAAGACGAGGGACTTGCCGAAGGTCTGCGTCAGGTGGTGGTGTGCGTCGATGAAGCCGGGCATGAGCAGGCGTCCGGGCAGGTCGATGCGGGTGAATCCGGCTGCTCGGTCAGCACGGAGATTCGGATCGTCGGCATCGGCACCGATGAGCAGCGATTCGGCCTGGGCGGCCACCTCGGCGAGGGGACCGACGGCAAGGATCCGACCGTCGTCGACGAGCACCGCATGGCCGGTCTGCGCGCCTTCGGGCAGGAGGACCTTCTCCGGGACGAGCAGGGTCGGGGATTCGTGGAGGCCGCGCAGCTGAGTCATGGGGTCCTTTGCGCTCGAGGGTGGGCCAAATCGATTTGGCTAAGTCCAGTCTACGGCCCCCCGTGGGCAGGGTCAACGGGATCTCCCAGGAGGATCGCCGATTAGAATGAGGGGATGACAACCCTGCCGCTCACCCCCGCCTCGGCGGATCATGGGCACCTGCATTGCGGCTATTTCGAGCGCGGGGAATGCCGTTCCTGTGCGCTCCTCGAGACCTCTTACGGACAGCAGATCACGGACAAGGAGGCCTGGTGTCGGGAAATCCTCGCCGAGGCGGCCCCGCGGGAATGGCTGCCGACCTTCGCCGGCGGAGTGCGGGGCTTCAGGAATCGGGCGAAGCTCGCCATCGGAGGTTCGGCCGGGCGGGTGACCTTGGGCATCCTCGATCAGGAGTTCCACGGCGTCGACCTGCGCGAATGCGGGATTCAGGCTCCGGCGATCCGAGCTGTCATTCCGGTGCTCGCGAACTTCCTCGATGCCACCGGACTCGAGCCCTACGATGTCTCTGCTCGTCGCGGAGAGTTGAAGTTCGTCCATGTCACGGCGGCTCCATCGGGTGAGCTGATGATCCGGTTCGTCGTGCGCACTCAGCATGGTCTGGACGTGCTGAGGTCGCGGCGAGCGCGATTGATCGAACGTGTGCCGGATGCCTCGGTGGTGTCGGTGAATCTGCTGCCCGAACACAAGGCGGTCCTCGAGGGCAGTCGGGAGGAGATGCTTCGCGGCGAGTCGCTGCGGATGAACCTCAATCGGGTCGATCTGCATCTGCGGCCGCAGAGCTTCTTCCAGACGAACACGCACGTGGCTATCGGCTTGTACAACCAGGTGGCCGAGTGGGTGGACGCGGTCGAGTCTGCGAATCTGTGGGATCTCTACTGCGGTGTCGGTGGGTTCGCGCTCTACTGTGCGACCCCGTCCCGTCGGGTCACCGGCGTCGAGGTCAGTGAGCAGGCGATCGAGTCGGCGAAGATCAGCGCCGGTGAGCTCGGTGTCGATGCCCGGTTCCTCGCCGGCGATGCCACGGAGTTCGCCGAGGCGAACTTGGTCACCTCAACCGATGCGACCGGCCCTGCCGGCGTCGAACGTCCGGACTGCGTGATCGTCAACCCGCCTCGGCGAGGGATCGGTGCACGGCTGTCGGCCGCGCTGGAGGGTTCCGGACTCGAGCACATCGTCTACTCGAGCTGCAATCCCACCTCTCTAGCGAAGGACCTCGCACGGATGCCCAGCTATCAGGTGGCTCAGGCGCGGATCTTCGACATGTTCCCGCACACAAAGCACCTTGAGGTCGCGGTGCTGCTCGAGCGGCGGTGAGGCCGGTCCGCGGGGGACGGCAGCGTCGGTGCTCTACCGCGAGAAGACTCACACTCTGCCGTTTCCGTCCTCAACCATGTGGTGATTCGTCACGGAGCGCATAGACTCGTCAGTCGCACGGCCCCACGAACGTCCCAGTTCGCGGGGCCTGTTGCGTAATCTGCCGATTCCGACCAACCGCCCCGACTACTGCTCATGCCTGCCACCGAGGCGGCCATGAGTCCGGAGACCACGATGACGATGCTGAACTCACCCGCCCCTGGACCCGCAAGCAGCACTGCAGGCGGATCCGATCGCTCAACTGCGACCGCCTCCTCGAGCGGGTCCGACGACCCTCCCCCTGCTGACCGGACCGGGACCGAGCCCGGTCCGGGCGACGGCCAGACTGTATTTGCCGCGGCCACCCGCTCGAACCGGGTCGGAAAAGTGTTCGTGTGCTCGGTCGCCATCGTCATCGCGTTCATGGTGTGGGCGACGATCTCTCCTGACGCCCTGGCTGGGATCATGACGCGGGCGATGACCGCGGTCTCCACCGGATTCGGCTGGATCTACCTCGTCGTTCCCTTCGCCGCGATCGCGATGCTGGTGTGGTTCGCCGCCAGCCGCTTCGGTCGCCTCCGCCTCGGCTCATCCGATTCCCGCCCCGAATACCGGACGATCACCTGGTTGGCGATGATCCTAGCCGCCGTGATGGGAATCGGTCTGGTCAGCTATGGAGTGGCCGAACCGATGTCGCACTTCATGGTTCCGCCCCACGGTCTGGCCGAGCCGGAGACCATGGACGCGGCGATTCGCGCGATGCAGTTCTCCTACCTCGACTGGGGCTTCCAGGCCTGGGCGATCTTCGGCGTCTTCGGACTGGCGATCGGCTATTCCACCCACCGGAAGGGTCGTCCGGCACTCGTGTCGACGATGCTGCGCCCCGTCCTCGGCCGATTCGTCGACGGCTGGGTCGGCAACGCGATCGACATCCTCACCATCATCGCCACACTCTTCGGGACGACGACGTCCCTGGGCCTCGGCGCCTCGCAGATCGGCGAAGGTCTCAACACGATCTTCGGCATCGACTCCACCATCATCCTGCAGATCCTCGTCATCTCCGTCCTCACTCTCCTCTTCACCGGGTCGGCCCTGACCGGAGTGAGCCGCGGCATCAGATACATCTCACAGATCACCTTGACCATGGCGACGTTGCTCGGGCTTTTCGTCTTCGTCACCGGTCCCAGCGGCTTCATCTCCAACCTGTTCGTTCATTCCGTCGGCGCGTTCGCCGGCGACTTCATCGAACTGAGCTTCATGACACCCACGAACGCCGAGGACAGCGAATGGATGCTGAGTTGGACGTACTTCATGATGGCGTGGTGGCTGTCGTGGAGCGCGTTCGTCGGCATCTTCCTGGCGAAGATCTCGAAGGGCCGCACGATCCGTCAGTTCGTCGCCGGAGTCCTTCTCGTGCCGAGCGCCGTATTCTTCGTCTGGTTCACCGTGATGGGCGGTTCGGCGATCAAGTTCGACCTGGACGGGGCCGGAATCGGTGAGGCGACTCAGGACAACTTGGACACCGCGTTCTTCAGCCTGCTCGACCAGCTGCCGCTGTCCATGCTCGCCTCGGTCTTCACGATCATCATGGTGATCCTGTTCTTCGTCTCCTCAGCCGACTCGAACACCTTCGTCCTCAGTTCCCTGTCCTCGCGAGGGTCCTTCGCTCCCCGGCGCCCGGTCATCGCGACCTGGGGCTTTCTCACCGGAGCCTGCGCGATCGTGCTGCTCCTCGTGGGCGGGCTGCAGGCTCTGCAGCAGGCGGCGATGCTCTCGGCGGTTCCGTTCACCGTCATCGTGGTCATTCTCGGCATCGCACTGGTCAAGGAACTGCGCAGCGACCACCAGATCGTCGAGGAGGTCGCACGCGAACGGCGAGTCCTCGGATTCTGACACTCCGTCGGCAAGGACTTTCAGCTGCGGCAGCCGAAGCAGGTGGCGTGACCAGAACTGAACAATGTCACCGCAGCTTGGCGGTCACCTCGGCGGCGGCGGTTCTGACCCGCTCGATCAGAGATTCGGTGTCCTCTGGCAGGGTCTCGGTGACGAACGAGAGGCCGATGGCCGCGATCGGGCGACCGAGCACGTCGAAGACGGGAGCCGCGATCGTCGAGATTCCGGGGGTGACTTCCCCGTGTTCGATCGCACTGCCGGTCCGTCGTTCCTGGGCGAGGACCGCGTTGAGCGCCTTCACCGAGTTCGGGCCTTTGCCGGTTCGAGTGACGAACTCGGTCTCGGACTGCAGCATCGCGAGCACCTCGGACTTCGGCAGCTGCGCGAGGATCGCCCGTCCGGTCGCCGTGAGGTAGCTGGGCATGCGCACCCCGGTGGCGGTGATGAGTGCGACGGATTTGAGCGACTGCTCCTTGAGCACGTACTCCGTCTCCCAGCCGCGGATGACGGCGAGCTGTGCGGTCGTGGCCGTATCCTCGGCGAGCTGACGGACGATCGGCTGCGCCAACCGCTGCAGGGGGTTCGTCCGCAGGTAGGACGACCCGAGCTCGTGCACGCCGGCTCCCAGCACATACCCGGATTCGGTTCGCGCCACGAGCCCGAGTTCCTCGAGCACGGCGAGGATGTCGTACGCGCTCGACCGGGGAATATCGAGGGACCGGACCAGCGCACCGGCCGTGATCGCCCGGTTCGACGACGCCATGTGCCGCAGGATCGCGATCGCCCGCCGCAGTGCGGGAACCTCAGCCACGACTCAGCCCTCCATCTCCAAGGCTGCGAAGGCCTGCGCGTAGAGTCCGGAGATATCGCCGAGGTCGGTGTGCACTCCGTCGCGCACGCGGACCCGGCCGCCGCTGACGGTCAGATGCACATCCGCCGAGGTGGCCGTGAGGATGATCTGTTCGTCCAGTGATCCCATGGTGCGCATGCTGTCGGTGCGCAGGGCCACGAAGTCACACGCCTTCCCGACCTCGAGCGAGCCGACGGGAAGCTCGAGGCTGTGCGCCCCGCCTTCGGTCAGCGCCGTGATGAGTTCGGCTGGGGAGAAGCGTCCGCGCTGTCCGGAGCGCAGGCGTTCGCCAGCCTCGAGTCCCTGAGTCTCCCGCAATGCGTCGAGGACGACGTGCTGGTCGGAGCCGAGCGAGATCACGGCTCCGGCGTCGGCGAGTTCCCGCGCCGGTCCGATGCCGTCGGCGAGGTCCGCCTCGGTGCACGGGCACATGACGATCGTCGAGCGTGAGCCTCCGAGGAGCGCGATGTCCTCATCGCTGAGGTGGGTGGCGTGAACGGCCGAAAGCCGGTCGTCGACGGCTCCGGAGCGGGCGAGCACCTCGGTCGGGGTGGCACCGTACGCGGCCTGGCAGGCTTCGTTCTCCGCCGGCTGTTCGGACAGGTGCACATGCACGGGCCCGGTCAGTTCGGTGAACCTCGGCAGGTTCGCGGCGGGCACGGCGCGGATCGAGTGAATGGCCGCCCCCACGTGCACGAAGCTCTCACCTGGAGCGTTGACGGGAAATTCCTGCGCGAAGGATTCGGCGAGGGCAGAGTGCCGGTCCATATAGCCGTCGATCGTGCCGTCGCCGAATCGGGCCTGTTCGACCGAGAGTTCGGCGTCGATGGCGCCGGTGAGGTAGCAGGTGTCGAGCAGTCGAATCCGGATCCCCGCCGAGGCGGCCGCCCGTGCCAGCGCTCGCTCCATCGCGTGGGCCCGAGGCCCGGCACCGGCGTCCGCGTCCCCGCGGGGACGTTCGGTGTGGTCGTGCGCCTCGGCGACCGGATCCGCGCCGTCCCTGTGGGGACGGTCGGTTCCGTACGGCGTCCCGTCCTGGTCGTGGTGGATGTAGTGGAATTCGCCCACCGAGGTGTACCCGCCGGCGAGCATCTCGGCGAAGACGGCACGGGCTACGGTCTCGTAGGACTGCGGGTCGAGTTTCGCGGCGACGGAGTACATGACCTCGCGCCAGGTCCAGAAGGTGCCGCCGTCACCGTGGGTGCGGCCGCGCAGCATCCGGTGGAAGGCATGCGAATGCGCGTTGACTCCGCCGGGCAGAACGAACCCGTGTACCGCCTCGGCGTCGGAGGGTGCGGTGTCGATCCCGGTTTCGACGGCGGTCAGCGTTCCGGCGTCATCGGCGCTCAGCAGGACTCCGCGGGCGACGGCTCCGTCGACCCAGGCGGATTCGCACCAGTAGCGGGTGCTCATTGCGCACCTCCTGTCGTCGGGCTTCCGGCGGCACCGTCGGCGAGGGCGTCTTCGATCCCGAGTTCGCGGGCGAGCACCTTGACGAGCGCATCGACTCCGGCTCGCTGATCGTCGACCTCGCAGGCTTCTTCGGGAGCGTGGGAGACACCGGTCGGGTTGCGGACGTAGAGCATCGCCGAGGGCACATGGGCTGCAAGGATTCCGGCGTCGTGCCCGGCACCTGAGGGCAGCAGCGGCGCATCCGGCAGCACCGAGGTCAGGCGCGAGTTGAGGTCGGCGGTGAAGTGGGTCGTCGGCGAGTACGACTCCTGCGAGATGCTCACCTCGACCCCGCCGTCGGAGGCGTGATCGCGGGCCCAGCGGCTGATGGCCTCGAGCACCTGATCGACGACGGCGTCGTCGGGGTGGCGGATGTCGAGCCAGAAGCTCATGGCAGAGGCGATGACATTCGTTCCGCCCGGATGGATGAGCGTACGGCCGACGGTTGCCACGGCGGTCGCGTCAGTGGCGGCCGCTAGGGTCGGGATATCCCCGATCACTCGGGAGGCCGCGACCACCGGGTCGGCGCGATGACTCATCGGCGTCGTGCCGGCATGGTTGCCCTGACCGGAGAAGGAGAAGTGCCACCGCCCATGGCCGATGATCGAGGAGCCGATGGCGACGGCCTGATCGGTGCCCACCAGACCCACGCCCTGTTCGACATGGAGTTCGATGAAGGAACCGATTCCGGCCAGCCGAGACTGGTCACGCCCGATCCGATCCGGATCGAGGCCATAGCCACGGGCGACGTCGGCGAAGGTGTCACCGGCTGCGTCCTGGAGACCGAGTGCCCGGTCGGCGTCGATGGCACCGGTGAGCAGTCGCGAACCGAGGCAGGCGACACCGAAGCGTGAGCCTTCCTCCTCGGGGAACACGGCGAGCGCGAGGGGCCGGGTGGACCGTTCGAGTGCACCGGAGGCCTTGAGCACGTCGAACGCCGCCAGCGCCGAGGCGACGCCGAGGGGCCCGTCGAACTCACCGCCGCCGGGGACGGAGTCGAGGTGGGATCCGGTGACGACGGCATTCGCGCCCTGCGGGGTCGCCCATGCCCAGGTGATGCCGTTGGCGTCGATCTCCGTGTCGAGACCGCGGCGGGCCGCCTCGGCGAGGAACCACTCACGCAGTTCCCGCTCGGTGGCGGAGAACCCGGGCCGCTGGTAGCCCGGGCCGCGGGTATCGCGGCCGGTGTCCTCGATCTGGCTCAGCAGCGAGACGACATCGCTCATTACAGTTCACTCCGTTCGAAATCGGTCGGATCCGGTCGACGACCGGCCCCTGCCCAGGCCGGCCGGGTAAAGGCGGGCCGCTGTGCAGACCGGGCTCGGGTGGGCCAGCCGCATTGCAGGATGGGCCCCGAATCGGTCTCAGTCCTGGTGGGTGGTGGCGGCGTCCGTGCCCGATGCTTCGGCTGCGGCTTCGAGATTGCCCAGCGCCGTGAACTCGGGGTCGTTGACGGCCGGTCCGCCGCCGACCGGCTGCCAGGTTCCGGCAGCGGAGGTGACGGTGTGGTTCAACGGTGACACCGACTCCGCGGCGGCGACCAGCGTCCCGTCCTTGACCTTCGCGATGGTCTCGGCGAGTTCGGGCGAGAGGAACCGGTCGGGGCCGGGTCCAGGCACGGTCTCGCGAATCGCTGCGATCACGGCTCCGGTCACCGGCGCCGGTGCTGCTTCCCGCATATCGCAGGCTCGGGATGCGGCATAGAGTTCGATGCCGACGACGGAGGCGAGGTTGTCGACGACCTTGCGCAGCTTGCGTGCGGCCGACCAGCCCATGGACACGTGGTCTTCCTGCATCGCCGAGGACGGGATCGAGTCGACCGAGGCCGGTGTCGCGCCCCGTTTGGCCTCCGAGACCATGGCCGCCTGCGTGTAGTGGGCGATCATCAGGCCAGAGTCGACTCCGGCATCATCGGCGAGGAACGGGGTGAGGTTCTGGTTGCGGGCGACATCCATCATCCGGTCGGTGCGACGCTCGGACATCGAGGCGACGTCGGCGGCGACGATGGCGAGGAAGTCCAGGGCGTGGGCCAGGGGTGCGCCGTGGAAGTTGCCGTTCGAGGACACCATTCCGTTGGTGAGCACGACCGGGTTGTCGATGGCGGCGCGCAGTTCGCGCTCGGCGACCTGGGTGGCAAACGCAACGGTATCGCGGGCGGCACCGTTGACCTGCGGGGCGCAGCGCATCGAGTACGCATCTTGGACGAGGTGGGTGGAGTCGCGGTGGCTGGCGGTGATGCCCGAGTCGGCCAGCGAGGCGAGCATGTTCGCGGCCGAGGCGGCCTGGCCGTCGTGCGGACGCAGCGCGTAGTGGAGTTCGGGAGCGAAGACGGCGTCGGTGCCGAAGAGTCCTTCGATGCTCATGGCCGCGGAGACGTCGACGGCGGTGAGCAGGTTCTCCAGGTCGGTCAGGGCCATGATGAGCATGCCGAGCATCCCGTCGGTGCCGTTGACGAGCGCGAGGCCCTCCTTCTCGGCTAGCGTCACCGGGGTGATGCCGGCGGCGGCGAGGATCTCATCGGCGGGGCCTGCCACTCCGTCGGGTCCTTCGGCCACGCCTTCGCCCATGACGACGAGCGCGCAGGCCGACAGTGGCGCGAGGTCGCCCGAGCAGCCCAGCGAACCGTATTCGTGGACGACCGGGGTGATGCCGGCGTTGAGCAGGTCGACGTAGGTCTGGAGGACCTCGGCGCGGACGCCTGCCCGGCCGGTGGCGAGCGTCCGGGCGCGCAGCAGCATCAGCGCCCGCACGACTTCGCGTTCGACGGGTTCGCCGACGCCGGCGGCGTGGGAGCGGATGAGGGATTTCTGCAGCTGAGTGCGCAGTTCGGCGGGGATGTGCCGCTGGGCGAGTGCCCCGAATCCGGTGGAGACACCGTAGACGGGCTTCTCGGCCTGGGCGAGGGCGTCGATGGCCTCGCGGTACTTGTTCACTCGGGCCAGTGTGGCCTCGCTCAGGGAGACCTTCGCGTCGTGGCGGGCGACGTCGACGACCTGGGCGAATGTGAGGGTGTCGGGGTCGAGATCGATGAAGACTGACATCTGGGACCTTTCGGTTGCTTGAGTGAAACGTTCGTGTGGTGCTGTTATGCGCTTCGTGTGGTGGCGTTAGCCGGTGAAAGCGCGGAAGTGCCCACGACGCCTGTGCGTCTCAGACCTGTGGGCGGTTGTCGACGATGAGCTCGCCGCCGGAGTAGACGCGTTCGACCAGTTGGACACCGGGCCGGTAGGCCAGGTGCCGGCAGCTCGGCGCGTCGAGGACGGCGAGGTCCGCACGGGCTCCCACACCGAGGTGGCCGACGTCGGTCCGCTGCAGAGCGTTGGCTCCGCCGGCGGTCGCCGCCCACACCGCCTGTTCGACGGTGAAGTGCATATCGCGGACGCCGATGGCGATGACGAACGGCATGCTGTTGGAGAACCCGGAGCCGGGATTGCAGTCGGTGGCGATGGCCAGCGCGACTCCGGCGTCGACGTAGCGGCGGGCGTCGGGGTAGGGCTGGCGGGTGGAGAACTCGATGCTCGGCAGCAGGGTGACGACGGTGCCCGCCTCGGCGAGGACGGCGAGGTCCTCATCGGAGGCGAAGGTGGCGTGGTCGACGGACACGCAGCCGAGTTCGGCCCCGAGCTTGAGCGCCCCACCCTCCGTGAGCTGATTGGCGTGCAGCCGCGGTTTCATTCCGACGGTCTTGCCGGCGTCGATGATCCGCCGCGTCTGATCCTCGGTGAAGGCCCCGGTTTCGCAGAACACGTCGATCCACTTCGCCTTGCCTTCGGCTGCCGGGATGATCTCGTCGACGACGAGGTCGACGTAGCGTTCCGGATCGTCCTTGAACTCGGGCGGGACGACGTGGGCGGCGATGAGCGTCGATTCCGCGGTGTGCCGGTTGATGATGTCGAGGGCCTGGATCTCATCGGCAACGGTCAGTCCGTAGCCGGATTTGATCTCGAAGGTCGTCGTTCCCTGCCGCCTCGCCTGGTCGAGGAGGTGGACGAGGTTGGCTTCGAGTTCGGCCTCGGTGGCGGCGCGGGTGGCGGCCACAGTGGTGGCGATGCCCCCGGCCGAGTACTTCTGCCCGGCCATCCGGGCGGCGAATTCCTCGGACCTGTCACCGGCGAAGATGAGGTGATTGTGGCTGTCGACGAAGCCGGGGATGACGGCCTTGCCGCCGAGGTCGGTGGTTTCGACTTCGGCCAACCCGCCCACCGAGGTGACTTCCCCGTTGACGATGTCATCGTCGTTGACCGTGGCCACATCGGCCCGCGGGGATGCTGGAGCATCCGCATTGGCATCGACGAAGTGCTCCTGCAGCGCCGTGTCCGCCTCAGCGGACGGTCCGGACCAGACGACTCGACCGTCGTCGATGAGCAGGGCGGCATCGGTGATGACGCCGAGTTCTCCGAGTGCATCGAGGTCGTTGACGACCAATTCGCTGATCCCGGTGATGAGCTGCATGACGGTCGGCCCTTTCCGATCGAGAGTGGTTCCCTCTCAGTATGGACGCACTCGATGGCGGGGCAGAACCGCTCTCGCCGATAATTGTCCGATATTTCGGACAATCGGCGTTCTAGGCACATGCCCGCGATCCGGGACCGTGCGGGTGGTCCGGACCCGTGCGGGCGATCGGAGGTGACGGCCTGGGCACAACCTCCGGCGACGAGTAGCCTGGCAGCATACCGACGACGTCCACCGATCCACGGACACGATCAAGGTTCCACTGACAGAGGAGACGGACGATGACCACTGACAACAACCTCGGCGCAGGAGGAGAATCCGGTCGTTCGCTGGCCGGTCGAACGATGATCATGAGCGGCGGCAGCCGTGGAATCGGTCTGGCGATCGCTCTGCGCGCGGCCCAGGACGGGGCGAATGTCGCGCTGCTGGCGAAGACCGCCGAACCGCATCCGAAGCTCGAGGGCACGATCTATACCGCGGCCGAGCAGATCGAAGCGGCCGGCGGCAAGGCCCTGCCGATCGTCGGCGATGTCCGCGGCGAGGAATCCGTCGCGGAGGCGGTCAAGCAGACCGCGGAGACCTTCGGTGGGATCGACGTCGTCGTCAACAACGCCAGCGCCATCGATCTCTCCTCGACCGAGGACCTGCCGATGAAGAAGTTCGATCTCATGAACTCGATCAACTCGCGCGGCTCGTTCCTGCTGGCCAAGACCGCCATCCCCCACCTGAGGGCCTCGGATGCCGCGCATGTGCTCACGCTGTCTCCGCCGCTCAACCTCAATCCGGCGTGGGCAGGCAAGCACTTGGGCTACACGATGGCGAAGTACGGGATGTCGCTGGTCACGCTCGGGCTGGCCGAAGAGCTGCGCGGGTCGGGAGTCGCGGCCAACAGCCTGTGGCCGCGGACGACGATCGCGACGGCCGCTGTGAACAACCTCCTCGGCGGCGAACAGCTCATGGCGCGCAGCCGCAAACCCGAGATCATGGCCGAGGCCGCATGGGCGATCCTCACCTCCGATCCGCGCGAGGTCACGGGCAGCTTCTTCATCGACGACGAGGTGCTGCAGGCTCGGGGCGTCACGGATCTGTCCGTCTATGCATACGATCCGTCACGGCCCGGCTCTGTCGGTCACGGCCCCGACGACCTCGAACTCGACCTCTTCCTCGACGAATAGGGGTGGGCGGCGGCCGATGACTCGCGGTCGGCAACTCCCCGCGACACACAAAAAGTCGAGCAGCACAGTTTCAAACCTGTGCTGCTCGACTTTTTCCGAGCTATTCAGCGGGTTCGTGCTGTGGATTCCACGTTCGGTACACCTTTCTCTGAAATGCCCCCCGAGGAACGTGAGCATTTCGCAACAGCGTGTACCAAAGAGCCTGCTTGGACCGCAGGCCGCTTACTGTGCGGCGGATTCCTCGTCGCGTCGATCGAGCTCGGGGATCATCGGCACGCGCTGGCCGCGTTCTTCGGCCACCTCGGCGGCGCGGTCGTAGCCGGCGTCGACGTGGCGGATGACGCCCATGCCCGGGTCGTTCGTGAGCAGGCGCGCCAGTTTCTGGGCGGCCAGTTCGGTGCCGTCGGCCACGGAGACCTGTCCGGCGTGGATGGAGCGGCCGATGCCGACGCCGCCGCCGTGGTGGATCGACACCCAGGTGGCACCCGAGGAGGTGTTGACCAGCGCATTGAGCAGCGGCCAGTCGGCCACGGCGTCGGTGCCGTCGAGCATGGATTCGGTCTCACGGTAGGGGCTGGCCACCGATCCGGAGTCGAGATGGTCCCGGCCGATGACGATCGGGGCCGAGATCTTGCCTTCGGCGACGAGTTGGTTGAACAGGAGTCCCGCCTGGTGGCGTTCCTTGTAGCCGAGCCAGCAGATGCGGGCCGGGAGACCCTCGAACTCGACGTACTCGTTGGCAGCGTCGAGCCACGTAGCCAGGTGTTCGTTCTCCGGGAAGAGTTCCTTGAGAGCGGCGTCGGTGACCTCGATGTCCTTCGGATCGCCGGACAGCGCGACCCAGCGGAACGGTCCGAGTCCCTCGCAGAAGAGGGGACGGATGTAGGCGGGGACGAAGCCGGGGAATTCGAAGGCGCGGTCGTAGCCGGCCTTGCGGGCCTCGTCGCGGATCGAGTTGCCGTAGTCGAATACCTCGGCGCCGCGGTCCTGGAATTCGACCATGGCCTTGACGTGCTTGGCCATGGACTCCTCGGCGCGGATGGTGAACTTCTCCGCATCCTGTTCGGCTTCGTCGTGCCAGTCGTCGACGCTCACGCCCACCGGCAGGTAGGACAGCGGGTCGTGGGCCGAGGTCTGGTCGGTGACGATGTCGACTTCGGCTGCCTCAGGGCGGTCGAGGATGAGCGGGAGGATCTCGGCGGCGTTGCCGACGAGTCCGACGGACAGGGCCTGCTTGTTCTTCTTCGCTTCGATGACCTTGGCCAGTGCGGTGTCGAGGTCGGTTTCGACTTCGTCGAGGTAGCGCTTGCCCTTGCGGCGATCGAGGCGGGTCTTGTCGACGTCGATGATGAGGCAGGCGCCGCCGTTGAGGGTCACGGACAGCGGCTGGGCTCCGCCCATTCCGCCGCAGCCGGCGGTGATGGTCAGGGTTCCGGCGAGGGTGCCGTCGAAGCGCTTGCGGGCGATGGCGCCGAAGGTCTCGTAGGTGCCCTGGAGGATGCCCTGGGTGGCGATGTAGATCCAGGACCCGGCGGTCATCTGGCCGTACATCATGAGGCCTTCGGCCTCGAGTTCGCGGAAGTGCTCCCAGTTGGCCCAGTCGCCGACGAGGTTGGAGTTCGCAATGAGCACGCGCGGGGCCCATTCATGGGTGCGCATGACACCGACGGGCTTGCCCGACTGGATGAGCAGGGTCTCGTCGTCCTCGAGGTCGTCGAGGGTGCGCACGATCGCATCGTAGGCTTCCCAGGAGCGGGCGGCGCGACCGGTGCCGCCGTAGACGACGAGGTCCTCGGGACGTTCGGCGACCTCGGGGTCGAGGTTGTTCATGAGCATGCGCTTGGGTGCTTCGGTCTGCCAGGACTTCGCGGTGATCTCGGTTCCGCGGTCGGCACGGATGACGCGGGACGGGTCGTGCTGGGTGAACGACGGCTTGGTGGTCATGGGATTCTCCTTGTCGCTGTGTCCGACGAGGCGGATGCTTGGCTACCGCTTCGCCGTCGCGCCGAGGTGTGGGCTCCCCTGCGCTGTCGGCTCTGACTACACCATCCATTCTGACGACTGGAGCAGAATGCGAAAGTGGCCCGCATCAAGTTCCGTCCGACATTTCGGACATAGATGAATCGATGCCGGGTTCGCCGCTCCCCGAGACTCACGCAGCACTGGTCGGTTCCACGCGCCACCCACACAGATTTCCCACCGAGGCAGCCCCGGCAGTTTCGTTCAGATCCTCGCCGACTCCTCGACAGCCGCGTGCGGGTGCCCTTCGACCTCCGCGCCATACTGCCCTTCGCCATCGTCCCCGCCGGCGACCTCCGCAACCGGCTGCACCGGCGAGATCCGGTAGCTGGCCGGAGTCCGGGCGAGCTTGATCGGCGAGGCCACTCCGCGGTAGCCGTCGCCCATCTCCACGACCATCTCCCGGTGCGCGGTATGCGGATGCTCGACCACCTCGGCGGCGTCGAGGATCGGACCGGCGGGCACGCCGATGCTCATGAGCTCCTCGGACAGCGCCTCTGCCGACGTCGAGACCATGAGCGCTTCGAGTTCGACCCGCAGCGCATCCCTGTTGCCCAGACGCGCAGCATTGTCGACGAACCGCGGGTCCCGGGCGAGCCCCGGAGCACCGAGGTGGTCGACGAGCTTGGCGAACTGCCCGTCGTTTCCGGCAGTGATGAATACCTGCCCGGCCCCGGTCGCGAACGCCGAATACGGGGCGATGTTCGGATGGTCGTTGCCGGACAGCTTCGGCACGGCCCCACCGCCGAAGAAGTTCGGCAGGTGCGGATGCATGACGGAGATTCCGCAGTCGAAGAGCGTCGTCTCGACCCGCTGACCGCGTCCGCTGGTCACCCGTTCCTTCAGCGCCATGAGCACGCCGATGGCCGCGTTGAGCCCGGTGACCATGTCGACGGCGGGCATGCCGATGCGCATCGGCCCGGTCGACTCATCCCCGTTGACCGACATCAGTCCCGACATCGCCTGGATGATCGCGTCGTATCCGGGCCGCCCACCCAGCGGACCGTCATCGCCGAAGCCGGTGATGGACGCGTGCACGAGGTGCGGGTAGCGGTCCGGAATGTCCGACACCGGGTCAAGCCCCCACTTCGCCAGGGTCCCGGTCTTGAAATTCTCGACGAGCACATCGGCCCCGGCCAGCAGCCCGTGCAGCGCCTCCTGTCCCTCCTCGGTGCGCAGGTCGAGGGTGATCATCCGCTTGTTCCGGTTGATCCCGGCGAAGTAGCTCGACACTTCCGGCGCCACGAACGGCGGCCCCCAGCTGCGCGTATCATCGCCGGCCGGAGGTTCGACCTTGATGACCTCGGCACCGTGATCGGCCAGGATCTGCGTGCAATAGGGCCCGCCGAGGATGCGCGAGAGATCGATGACCGTGATCCCGGCGAGTGCTCCCGCGCTCACTGCCCGCTCCCTCCGGAACGCGCAGTTCCATCCTCGGCGGACTGAGCTGCTCCACCCTCGCCGAGGATCTCCTCGACAGCCGCGAACGCTTCGTCCCGGCCCATGCCGGCACCGTCGATGAGGGCGTCCAGTACGGCATCGTCTTCGACGACCGGGACGAGCGGGTTCTGCGGCATCAGCTTGTGGCGCAGCACCAGTGCGGCGATGACGATGCGCGACCAGTCGCCGCGGCTGTCTCCGATCCGCGCGCCTTCCGAGGCCATGATGGACGCGCACACGAGGTTGTAGGTCGCGGTCGCGAGCTGACGCACCCGTGCCTGCTCAACACCTTCGGGCGTGGACTCGAGCGCGTGCAGCAGCGTCGAGCTCAGCGATTGGATCTGGCTGCGGAACGCGGCCGGGAGGTCGGCCGCCTCGGCGATGAGCGTCTCCAGGTGCAGGAACAGCGGTTTGAGCGTTCCCGCCCGGTGAGCGGCACGGATGACGTCGAGGGCGACGATGTTCGAGGTGCCCTCCCAGATCGATCCGAGCTGGGAGTCGCGGAAGACGCGGGCGTCACCGTACTCCTCGATGTAGCCGACTCCGCCGCGGATCTCCATCGCGTCCGCGGTGACCTTGCGGGCGTCGCGGGTGGCGCGGAACTTGATGAGCGGAGTGAGGATGCGCAGCACCGAGGCGGCTTCGGCATCACCGGCATCGGCCCGGGCGAAGACCTCCGCCGTGTGCAGGGAGATCGACAGCGCCTGTTCCGTGGTCGTCATGATCTTCGCGAGCTGGCGACGCTGCAGGGGCAGCTTGCTCAACGTCGAACCGAAGGCTTCGCGATTGCGGCAGATGAACTTCGACTCGCCGAAGGCCCGCCGCATGAGGCCGGCCGCGCGCACGGCGTTGGACAGGCGGGAGGAGTTGACCATATCGGCCATCTGCACGAATCCGCGTCCGATATCGCCGACGAGGTAGGCCGTCGCTCCCTGCAGGCTCATCTCGCCGCTGGGCATCGACCGGGTGCCGAGCTTGTCCTTAAGGCGGACGATGCGCATGGAGTTCGGCGAACCGTCCTCAAGAGTGCGCGGTAAGAGGAAGAGTCCGATACCCTTGATTCCCGGCTTCGCACCCTCGGGGCGGGCGAGGACCATGGCGAGCTCGGCGTCGGCGTTCGAGCAGAACCACTTCTCACCGGTCAGCGCCCAGGTGCCGTCGCCGTTGTCGACGGCCGTGGTCGTCGCCCGGCCGACGTCGGAGCCGGCGTCCTGTTCGGTCATGAACATCGCACCCTGGGTCAGAGCGTCGACGTCGGTGCTGGTCAGCCCGTCGATGAAGCGGTCGACGAGTTCGGGTGAACCGTACTTGCGCAGGGTGCGGGTGAGCGAGTCGGTCATGTTCACCGGGCACAGCAGTCCGAATTCCGCCTGCGTGAAGAGGTACACGAGGAGGTACTTGACGATCGGAGGCATCGGTTCGTCCCAGCCGAGGACGCCGGGCCGGTGGCTCATCGCGGCCAGGCCGAGTTCGCCGAAGGCGACTTCCTGGAGACGACGGTAGGCCGGATGGATCTTGATCGACTGCTGATCGGCGCCGTTGCGGGTGCGGTGCTGGAGAACCGGAGGATTGACGTCGGCATCGTGGGCGAGGTCGTCGAGTTCTCCGCCGAGGCGGGGCCCGAGGTCCTCGAACACCGGTCGCAGATGCGCGAGCAGCTTCTCGTCGAGGTAGAGCGGCAGCAGGTCGTTAAGCGACCGGTCGTCGGCGAATCGGTCGATGCCGAAGCTGTCCGGCACGGGGGTCATGGTCGTATCGGGCGACGGGATAGTCTCGCGCAAGATAATCTCCTTTGATGGTTGCTTCGACGGTACGCCCGCGAATCTGCGGCTGACAAAGACATTTCTCTTATCCCTGATAATCTTCGGTTATGGCTGAACCGAGTCTCAAGCGCCTCCAGTACTTCATCGCTCTGGCCGAGCACGGCAAATTCCAGCTCGCCGCCGATGCTGTGAACATCTCGCAGCCCGCTTTGAGTGCCGAACTCAAACGCCTCGAGGACTTCGTCGGCAAGCCGTTGTTCCAGCGGAGCCCCGTGACGAAGCTGACGGCAACGGGAGCGGCACTGCTGCCCTATGCGAAGTCCGCCGTCGGCGCCGCCCACCGATTCAACGAATTCGCCGTGGCCGTGAACACCGGGGCGCCGACGTCGATCTCGATCGGCACCGTGGCCACATTCCTCCACCGCGGTCTGCCGCAGACGATCACTGACTTCTCCGACGCACACCCGGATATCCTCGTCACCACCGAAGAGGCCACCTCGGCGGCGCAGTCGGATATGCTGCTCGGCCACGATATCGACATCGCCTGTGGACACATGCCGCTCCAGAACCCCGGCGTCGTGTGCACCCCGGCGGCCAGGGAGTCCTTCTGGCTGTGCACTCCGGCGGGATCGCCGATCACCACCATCGCCGAAGCGGTCGACTCCCCGTTCGTCATCTTCCGCAAGAGCGCGTCCCCGATCTACCACGACACCGTCGTGGGCATCTGTCGCACGCATGGCTTCGAGCCGCAGATCCACCATCGGACGGCAAGCTGGTCTGCGGCCGTCGAAATGGTCGCCCACGGACTCGGCGTCTCCCTCGTCCCCTCACCCGTGGCGCGCAGCTACCACGGCGATGAGCGACTGACCTTCACGCGGGTCGGCACTCGCCCGAATGCCCCGCAGGCGTGGATCACGGTCCGCCGGGAAGATCAGTCGACGCTCATCGGCGATCTCGCGCTCGACCTCGTCATCGCTTCGGAAACTCTCGCCGACCCGGTCGCCGACTGAGGAACCGAGCCCCGCCGCACGGACACTCCGGCCCGGCTGGAACCGGGCGGCCCCACCCCGCCCGGCACCGCAACGGCGAGCGAGAGCATCTGCTTCGCTTGACGTGCGGGCACAGCCGCCTCGGCGAGGGCTTGGCCGCACTCTGATACACATCGCGCAACAATCCGTTACTCGACTACCGGTGCCAGTATCAGCAGAAATTCTCTCCTCGCGTCCTACGGCCCGGTAAGCCGCAGAACATAAGGGAACCCGGCTATAGCATCACTCCAAGTTATGACGATATAACTAGAAAGTGTTTGCGCGGCCCACAAGGGCAACTTACGGTGAACGAGCACCCATGCCACGTCAGAGACGCCTGGCATCGGTCGGCGCAATGACGCTCCACCTGAGAGGAATCGCATGTCTGATTCGGTCAACACCGCGAAACGTGCCCGCAAAGCCGGAATCGCATCATTCATCGGAACCACCATCGAGTGGTACGACTTCTACATCTACGGCACCGCCTCGGCGCTGGTCTTCGGGCATGTGTTCTTCCCCGACACCCTGCCTGCCGGCGTCGGCACTCTGCTCTCCTTCGTCACACTGTGGGCGGGTTTCCTCGCGCGTCCGCTCGGCGGCATCATCTTCGGTCACTTCGGTGACAAGTACGGCCGGAAGAAGACCCTCGTCGTCACCCTCGTGCTGATGGGCGCGGCGTCGTTCCTCGTCGGTCTGCTGCCCGGATATGCGACCATCGGCATCGCCGCTCCGATCATCCTCACCTGCCTGCGCATCCTGCAGGGCATCGCGGTCGGCGGCGAATGGGGCGGATCCGTGCTCATCGCCAGCGAGAACGCCCCGAAGGGCAAGGGAGTCCTCTACTCGGCCTTCGCCCAGCAGGGATCACCGGCAGGAAATCTCATCTCCTCGGGCATGTTCTTCCTCCTCGCGCTCCTGCCGACCCCGCAGTTCCTCCTCTACGGCTGGAGGATCGCGTTCCTCGCCTCGATCTTCCTCATCGTCATCGGCCTCGTCATCCGCCTCAAGCTCGAAGAGCCGGAGAACATGAAGGTCGTGAAGAAGAAGGACGCCGTCGCCAAGGTTCCCGCCTTCGAGGCGATCAGGAAGCACTGGGTGCTCATCCTCCTCGGCGCCGGTGCGCTGCCGCTCATCCAGGTCACCTACCTCAAGACGACGTTCGCCACGGCCTGGGCCACGGACACCTCTCACTCTTGGGCGTACAGCTCGTCGACGTTCCTCGCCGTCGTCACGCTCGCGCTCGTGGTGCAGTTCATCGTCCAGCCCTTCGGCGCGATCATCCTCGACCGGGTCAAGGACATGCGCAAGGCGATCTTCTGGATCATCCTGCCGGAGTTCGTCCTCATGCCGCTCATGTTCTTCGCGATCGAATTGGGCCATCCCGGCATCGCGCTGGCAGCCATGGCCGCTGCGACCGTTCCGCACTCGCTGTTCTATGCCGGCATCGGCGGCATCATCGCCCGGGCGTTCCCCACGCGGGTCCGGTACACGGGAATCTCGCTGGCCTACCAGCTGTGTTCGATGACCGTGGGCGGCGGCACCGCTGCGGCAGCACAGTGGATGTACACGAGCTCGGGATCCATCGTTCCGGTGGCGATCCTCAGCGCCGGCTATGCACTCGTCTCCCTCGTCTGCACGCTCATCCTGCTCAACAAGACCGGCTGGACGGCCAGCGAGAATTCGAAGGCCGAGGCCGCCGACGAGGAGGAGTTCGCCGCAGCCCTCGCCGCCGAGCAGACCGAGCGCGACGCCGACTCGAAGGGCGCGCCTGCCGACGCCGCGGTCGCGCCTGGCGCGACCGGCTCGGCGCCGGCCGCCGGCTCCGCGGACGCGGTCGGCACGAGCGATTCCGTGCCGGCCGCCGACGCCACAGGCGCGGACTCCGAGCCTGCACCGGCGCGCGCTCCCGTCACTCCCTGAGGTCTTCGCCTCGACGGCGATGAGGCCCCGGCCTCAACAACGATGACCTCAACAACGATGAGGCCCCTGCCTCGATAACCATGCGGTCCCGAGTCCCCTGATGGGCTCGGGGCCGCACGGATTTGCTCGGCCTGCTAGGTGTCAGAGGTCAAGACGCTATCGACGGGGGCAATCAGCCGAAGAAGTGGAACTGCGACCAGCAATGCCGTTGCGGTCGCGACGACGGCAACCCAAACAGGTCCGAGAGCACCTGGCATGACGCTGAGTGCCACAGCGGCAAGGACGGGGCCGACGGCTGCGCCGATGTTGAGTGCTGCTGTCGCATACGCCCCCGCCATGGTGGGCGCACTCGCCGCCGCATAGAGCACTCGCGTGATCAGCGTGCTCCCGACAGCGAACCCCAACACTCCCTGAGCGAAGATGAGCCCGAGCAGGGCAACGGGGTTCGTCGCGAATATTGCCACCGCGATCCACCCGAGCACAAGGATGCTTCCGCCGCCCACGATGACGATTCGGGGTCGGGAGTCTGAGAACCGTCCTGCAACTGTGACGCCGATGAAGGAGCCAACACCGAAGAGCACAAGAGCCACCGACACCCACCACTGGCTCAGCTCGGCGGTATCAGTAACGATCGGCGCCAGGAAAGTCAGAGTGGAGAAGGTTCCGGCATTCACCAGGGCGGCGAGCAGCATCGTCAAGACGAGGCGAGGGGAGGCAAGCTGCGACAGCTCCGCCCGCAGCGAAGTCGAGAACGGCTCCTCCTCTGACGGGTCCTTTGACGAATCGTCAGGTTGAGCAGTGAAGCCCGTGGCAATGCCGACGGCGGCGGGATGCAGAGAAGAGCGATCGCCCAGAACGTCGACTGCCAACCGAGTGCCGTACCGAGCAGAGCCCCCGCTGGTACGCCGGCGACGGTTGCGACGGTGGTCCCCGCCAGCAGAATCGCCACGGCCCGACCTTTGGCATCGGGCGCCACGAGTTTCGTCGCCGCGACCAGGGCGACAGCCAAGAAACCTGCATTGACAACTGCGGCGATCACGCGCGCAATGAACAGAACAGTGAAGTCGGGCGTGAGTGCTCCGACGGCATGGGACAGCGCGAACACGACTACGCAGCCCACGAGCGTCGCTTTCACTGGGAGGCGACGAGTGAGCGCGGCCATCGCAGGTGCGCCGATCACCATCCCTACAGCGAACGCCGATGTCAGGAGACCGGCGGTTGCCACGGAAATGCCGAAATTGGTCGAGATGTCGGGCACGAGGCCGGCAAGCATGAATTCGGAAGTACCCATGGCGAAGACCACCAGGGCAAGAAGATAGAGAACGAAAGGCATCGATTCAGCTCCGAAGCGAGAGTACGAACAAGAGAACGTCTCGTCACCACGGCCAGCACCCAAAGAAACACCTGAAGATCGAGCTGCGTGCAGCACTGGGCAGCAGCGTCAGGGGTTCAGCGAAGGTGAGGGGCTGACGGCGTGACCGACAGCCCCTGAGTGTCCGATTCAGGGCTCGACATACGGCTCATCGTACGGGTCTGCACCGCACCTCCCAAGACACGTCAACAACTTCATGGCCAGCAACGTTGAGGTACTGTCTGCTCTGAACTGCTCACGTTCCTCGGTGGGCAATTGAGAGAAAAGTGTACCGTCTCGACATTCCACTCCCGCAGCCAACAGCTGACGGCACTGTCTACGACGAATAGCACGGGTTGCAACCAGTGCTATTCGTCGTAGACAGTGCCGTGGCGCTGGTGCCCTCGGGCTGGCGCAGCGGGGCTGGGGCCGGCCGACCAAACTCTGCCGACTCCCGCACCCGCCCCCGCCTCAGCGCAGGTAGAGGCGGACCGTGTCGATCTCGTCACGGAGCAGGCGCACTTCTTCGGCCGTCGGCGCCTGGGTCTGCGTGACATCCTCGGCGACGGCGAGGTCCCAGCCGGTCGCTTCCTGCACCTGCTCGACGGTCACTCCCGGGTGGACCTCGCTGAGTTCGAGCTCACCGAGGCGCTCACGCCGCCGCAGGATCCCCAGTGGGGTGATGACGGTGGAGACTCCGAATCCGCGCGGTTGGATGAAGTCCGGCTGCTCCGCCGCGCGCACGGGCGAGGCCGAGGTGACGAAGTCGAGTTCGGCGGGAAAGGCGGCCGGGTCATGGCGGCGGAGGACGACGAAGACCTCTCCGGCATTGGCCATGATGTCGGCGGCGCCGCCCGAACCGGGCAGACGCACTCTCGGAGATTCCCAGTCGCCGATGACGGTGGTGTTGAGCGAACCGAACCGGTCCACCTGCGCTGCACCGAGGAATCCCACATCGACGTTCCCACCTTGGAGGACGTAGCCGAAGAGAGCATGCATGCTGACGACCGCCTCGGCCCCGGAGACGACGACGGAGTCCGCGATGCCTTCGGCCATCGATTCGGGGTGCGCGCCGGCGACCCCGGATTCGTAGATGAGCTGGATGCTCGGATTGACCGTGCGGTGGGCGAGGTCGACGGCCAGCGTGGGCAGGCCGACCCCGGCGAAGACGGTGCGGCTGCGGGCGAGCATCTTCGCAGCCGCGCAGACGATGAGTTCGGTTTCGGTGAAGTCCTTCGCCGAGGCGGTGCTCACTTCAGGCTCCCTTCGCTCGGTTGCGTACGGCGTCCGTAATCGACCACGCCCGAGGGGTGCGGATCCACGAGCAGACCGCGGAGACGATCGTGACCGATCGATTCGAGGTACTCGGCATGGTCGCGGGCCCCGCGCACATGGACGTCGAGCCACTCCTGCAACCGGGCGGGGTCCTTCGAGATCGCGGTCCATTCGCGATAGAAGGCATTGTCGCGATCGTAGGAGCCCTGCACATAGGACGGGTGCGCCCCGGTTCGCACTTCGCACACCGCGTCGACGGCGTGAGCCGGGATGAGAGTGCGGTTCGGGTCGGAGCGGACGACCTCGTCGTCGACGATCTCCTCGACGGTGACGATGACATGGTCGGCCGCGTAGACGGCTTCCTGCTGAGTGCCGGTGATGCCCCAGATCTGGACGTTGCCATGACGGTCGGCGCGCTGGGCGTGGATGATCGTGACATCGGGGTTGAGCGGCGGCACGACGTACGTCTTCTTGCCCGAATACGGGTCGACGACGGAGCGGATGTCCGGGTTGATGCCGGGGATGTCGGAGCCGACGAAGGAGCCGATCGGAGCAAACGGCAGGCGAGCGGCTCCGGCGTGATAGCGCAGGGTCATCGCGTGGTGTGAGTACTCTTCGACCGCGAGCGGCCGCGGGTCGGCCGATTCGATGCGGCGCCGCGCCTCGTAGAGGCTGCCGGCCGAACCGGAGGCGAAGAAGGAGCAGACAAGGCGATCGACGCAGTCGGCGGCGATCATCATGTCGCTGAGCAGATCGGGGGTGAGCCGGCAGAAGGTGAGTCCGGAGATTCCCTGTCGGATGATCTCGTGTCCGGCGGCGAACGGGATAAGGTGGGAGAACCCCTCGAGCGCCACCGTGGCCCCGTCCTCGACGTAGCGTTCGATGGCCTCAGGCAGACTGACGACTGTGTCACTGTGCATGGTTCGCAGGCTATAGCAATTACCGAAATCCGCAAAATATCTCTGTGATTATTGTCAATTCATGCAATAATTAAGACATTCGCCCGGACCGCCTGATACAGGAGAACACAGTGGAGCTGCAGCAGATCCGCGCCTTCGTCGCCGTCGCCGAGGAACTCCACTTCGGCCGCGCCGCCGAACGCCTCGGCATGGCCCAGCCCCCGCTGAGCCGCACCATCCGCTCCCTGGAGACCGAACTCGGCGCCTCAGTGTTCCAACGCACGACGCGCTCAGTCAGCCTCTCCCCCGCCGGTGAGGCTCTGCTCGAACCGGCCAAACACATGCTCGCCACCCAGCAGGCCGCCATCGAATCCGTCCACCGTTCTTCCAGCGGCGAGGTCGGCCGCGTTCGCTTCGGGTATTCGCACCCGTCCTCCCGTGACCTGGCCGCCACCCTCGTAGCGGCCTCGCACGAACGCAATCCGGGCATCACCTTCCAGCTCGAGTCGACGATCTATGCCGACGAGGGACTCGAGCGGATCATGGACGGCACTCTCGACCTCGCGCTGGTCCGCTGGCGCAGGCGACCTCCGCTCATCGCCGGCCGCCCCGTGGCGATCGAGCGCCCCTGCGTCGCCATGCCGAGCTCCCATCGCCTGGCAGGTCGGAAGAAGATCGGCGTCGACGAGCTCGCCGACGAACCGTTCGTCCTCCTGCCCGCGCGACCGAATTCGAACCTGCGCGAGACCGCCATGCGCCTGTGCCTCGATGCCGGGTTCAGCCCGCGCACCGTCCAGGAGGCGCCCGACTCACAGTCGATCTCTGCGCTCGTGGCCGCCGGGATGGGCGTGACGATCACGTTCGACTCCGTCGCCGCCGGCTATGACTCGCGGATCACTGCGGTGCCGCTCGATCTCCCGAACGAAGCCACCCAGCTGCACCTCGCCTATCGACTCGATCAGCAGGACGCGGCCCTGAATACGGTCCTCGATGTCGCCGAGGCGGTCCTGCCGACAGTCCGCTGAGCTCGGCCGGTCTCACCGACGTTCACAGAACCTCCGCGACCGTCGCCCACGCGACCGGCCCCACCACCGCGCACGCGTCCGCCGTCGGCGCATCCGCCGTCGGCGCGTCTGCCGGCCATCAGCTGCGTGTCCGGATGCCCATTCATTGAGACGACCTCTTGTCTCCGGCAATCTATTCGGATATGTTCATAAATCAGAATGTATTGATATCAGCTTCGGCAGTGATGCCGAAGGGATCGATGCCCCACCGCCGCGGCAGGACGGCTCGATCACAACCAAAAGGGAGACACTGTGTCCGAAGACATCGTCATCTGCGAACCTCTCCGCTCCCCCGTGGGCGGATTCGGCGGACAGTTCAAGGACGTTCCGCATGAGGAGCTCGGCCGACAGGTCCTCACAGCCCTGCTGGAGAAGACCAACCTGCCGGGCGAGGCAATTGAAGATGTCGTCCTCGGCAACTGTTATCCGCACATGGAGACGCCGGCGATCGGTCGCGTCGTCGCCCTCAATGCGGGACTGCCGATCACCGTTCCCGGCCGCCAGGTCGACCGTCGCTGCGGCTCCGGCCTGCAGGCGATCGCCGACGCTCACGCGATGATCTCAGCCGGCTTCGCCGACCTCGTCGTTGCCGGCGGCGTCGAGTCGATGAGCCGCGCACCGTTCTTCAACGAGGAGATCCGCTGGGGCGTCAAGGGCGGCAACATCGAGCTCAAGGACGGTCTCGTCCGCGGCCGCCTCACCGCCGGCGGCAACGATTACCCGGTTCCCGGCGGAATGATCGAAACCGCGGAGAACCTGCGTCGGGAGTACAAGATCTCGCGGGAGGACCAGGACGCCTACGCCGTTGAATCGCATCGTCGGGCCGCCTCGGCGACGGAAGAAGGGAAGTTCGCCGATGAGATCGTGCCGATCACCCTGCCTGCCACCCGGAAGACTCCCGAACAGGTCATCACGACCGACGAGCACATCCGTCCCGGATCGACGGTCGAGAAGCTCGCGAAGCTCAAGCCGATGCTCGGGAAGTCCGACGATGAGGCCACGGTGACCGCCGGCAATGCCTCGGGCCAGAACGACGGCGCTGCTCTGTGCATCGTCACCACCGCGTCCAAGGCCGCCGAGCTCGGCCTGCGGGTCTTCGCCCGCATGCGCAGCTGGGCAGTGGCCGGAGTGCCGCCGAAGACCATGGGCATCGGTCCGGTCCCGGCGACCGCGAAGGCACTGCAGCGAGCGGGTCTCGAACTCGGCGAGATCGACCTCATCGAACTCAACGAGGCATTCGCGGCGCAGGTGCTCGCCTGCACGACCGAATGGAAGCTGTCCGAGTCCGACTTCGCCGAGCGTCTCAACGTCAACGGCTCGGGCATCTCCCTGGGTCACCCGGTCGGCGCGACCGGTGGGCGCATCCTCGCCACCCTGCTGCGCGAGATGGATCGCCGCGAATCGCGCTACGGCCTCGAGACCATGTGCATCGGCGGCGGTCAGGGCATGGCAGCCGTCTTCGAACGCGTGGCCTGACAGGAGGGCCTCGCCTGAGGCCCACAGCTCACCGCAGGCCGAGTGAAGGGCCGTCCGCATCTGTCGCGGACGGCCCTTCATACCGACTCAAGCCACCCCAGCGACGGACCGCCCGTCAGCACCCGTGACAGTCCGACACCTCGGACGAAATCCTCGCCAACCCCGTTGTCTTCGCCCTGGTCAGCGCCGAGGATGAGGATCATGAACGCAACGAAGCAGCTGCTGACCGGGGTGCGAGTCGCCGATTTCTCCCGCGTCCTCGCCGGTCCCTACGCCACGGCGATGCTCGCCGATCAGGGTGCCGAGGTCATCAAGATCGAGATGCCCGGTCACGGCGACGATTCCCGACATCTCGGACCCTTCACAGAATCCGGGTCGACTTACTTCACCGGACTCAACCGCGGAAAGCGCTCGATCGAGGCCGATCTCAAGGACCCAGAGGACCACGCTCGCCTACTCGAACTCATCGCCGAATGCGACGTCGTCGTCGAGAACTTCCGCCCGGGTGTCGCAGCGAAGCTCGGCCTGTCCTACGAGGACCTCAAGGCCGTCAAGCCCGATATCGTTTACGCGTCGATCTCCGGCTTCGGCCAGGTCGGGGAGCAGGCCAAACGCCCCGCCTACGACACCGTCATCCAGGCGCTGAGCGGACTCATGGCCTCGACCGGCTTCCCCGAAGGCTCCCCCACCCGCGTCGGCGAATCCATCGCCGACGTCTCCGCGGGAGTCTTCACCGCCTTCGGCATCTCAACGGCGCTCTTCCACCGCCAGATCACAGGCGAGGGCGCCCATATCGACATTCCGATGCTCGACGTCATGCTCGCCATGCAGCCGACAAACGCCTCCATCCACGCCGCCGGCACCAGCCCGACCCGAGTCGGCAACCGCCACCCGGTCTCGGCCCCTTTCGACACCTACCGCGCCGCCGACGGACTCCTCGTCATCGCCGTGGCCAACGACCGGCTCTTCGGCGCTCTCGCCCGCACCCTCGGCAAGCCCGGACTCGCCACCGACCCGCGGTTCGCCACGGACGGGCAGCGCTCGGCCAACGACGAGTCACTGCGCACCGAGATCGAGGACTTCACCATCGGCCGCACCGTCGCCGAGCTGTGCGAGCTCTTCGATGACGCGGGAATCCCGAACTCCCCCGTCCTCGATTTCGCCGAGGCGGTCGACGGACCGCTCGGCACCGCCCGGGGGCTGACAGCCGCCGATGCCCGCACCGGGCACGCCTATCTCGGCCATCCGCTCCTCGTCGACGGCACCCGCCCCGCGTCAACGCTTCCGGCACCCCGCCTCGGCGAGCACAATGCCGACTTCGCCGAGGCGGAATCCCCGGACTGAGCGCCTGACCGCAAGGCTCGGCCCCACCCCGCGGCCGGTCGCACTCCACGATCGGCCCGCCTCGGCGATCCGATCGGCCTCATCCCACATCCACGACACCTCCAAGGAGCACTCATGGCCTTTGACATCACTGCCGACGAACAGGAATTCGTCGATGCCGTCGCCCAGATCAGCAAGGACGTCCTCGTCCCACAAGCCGCGGCCGCCGACGCGAATGAATGCGTCTCGGATGAGACGTTGCAGACCCTCGCCGAGGTGGGAGTCATGGGACTGAACCTGCCCGAGAAGTTCGGCGGGCCGGGAGTCGGTTCGGTGGCGATGAGCCAGATGGTCGCCTCCGTGACGGAGGCGTGCGCCTCGACCGCGTCGATCGTCACCGCGCAGTTCCTTGCCACGGATTCGATCCTGCTCGGCGGCACCGACGCTCAGCGCGTAGCGTGGCTGCCGCGGGCCGCCGCCGGCGAGGTCATCGGCTCGTTCGGACTCACCGAACCCGGTGCCGGCTCGAACCCTGCGGAGATGTCGACGAAAGCCACCCGGGTCGACGGCGGCTGGCATCTCAAGGGCACGAAGTGCTTCATCACGAACGCCGGGTTCGCGGACTTCATCGTCGTCTACGCGAAGACCGACGTCGACGCCGGCCACAAGGGAATCAGCGCATTCATCGTCGACACCAAGGCCGCGTCGTCGGGGTTGGACTTCAATCCCCCGGAGAAGACGATGGGTCTGCGCGGAAGCCCCGTCTACGAATTCGTCATCGACACGGTCGTGCCCGAGGACGCCCTCCTCGGCATCGAGGGTGAGGGCTTCACCACGGCCATGCGGGTGCTCGACCGCGGCCGCATCGAGGTGGCGGCGATGAGTCTGGGGATCGGCAAGGCCGCCCTCGACGCGGCCGTGGATTGGGCGGGCGAGCGCACGATCAGCGGCAAGCCGCTCAACCGCCTGCAGGGCATCGCGTTCAAGCTCGCGGACATGTACACGAAGTACCGCTCGGCGTGGCTGCTGACGATGGACGCCGCCGAACAGCGCGACGCCGGAGTGGACTTCACCCGGTCGTCGGCGACGGCGAAGCTCGCCGCCTCCGAGGCCGCCGCGTTCATCGCCGACGAAGCACTGCAGATCCACGGCGGCTACGGCTTCACCCGCGACTTCCCGCTCGAGCGCTACGTCCGCGACGCCCGGATCTACCGCATCTACGAAGGTTCCTCGGAGATCCAGCGCACGATCATTGCGCGCTCCCTGTCGCGCTGAGAGGCAGATGCCGAGGACAACGGCGCCGAGGCCTCGGACTGCCTCGGCGGCATGTCGACGACTCACGATTCTGCGGGAACTGACTGTTGAATTCCGACGCCACAATCGACACTCTTCTCCCGCGGAATCTTCAACCCTCCGCGTACGGCCCGAAGATCATGGCGTCCTCCAGGCACCAGCGCCCCAATTCCGATATTTCGGGCAGAAAGTGTGATCCGGGCCTCGTCCAGGGTTGCTCAGCGGTGGCACACTGAACCAGGTTCATCAGTTCAAAGGAGAAGATCATGGCTGGTACGACCAATTCGGGGATCGAGAAGCGGTCCATCGAGATGGTGCCTGACGCCGAGCGTCACGGAACACCGCGTTCCCAGTTCACCCTGTGGTTCGGCGCCAACACTCAGATCACCGCCATCGTCGACGGGGCCCTGGCCGTCGTCTTCGGCGCCGATGCGCTGTGGGCCATCGTCGGCCTGCTCATCGGCAACATCATCGGCGGCATCGTCATGGCTCTGCACTCGGCACAGGGACCGCAACTGGGTCTGCCGCAGATGATCTCCTCGCGCGCCCAGTTCGGCATCATCGGCGCGATCATCCCACTCGTGCTCGTCGTGCTCATGTACATCGGCTTCGCCTCGACCGGCGCGGTGCTGTCCGGTCAGGCCGTCAACCTCATCATCGGCGTCGAGACTCCGTGGATCGGCATCGTCATCTTCGGTGCGCTCACCGCGCTGGTGGCCCTGCTGGGATACAAGTACATCCACGTGCTCGGTCGGATCTCCTCGGTGACGGGTCTGCTCGGGTTCCTCTTCATCACCTACTGCGTGCTCACGCAGGTCGACGTCCCCGGACTGATCTCGAACTCGTCGTTCGCCTTCCCGGCCTTCCTGTCCGCAATCGCGCTGTCCGTGGGCTGGCAGCTGACCTATGGGCCGTATGTCGCCGACTACTCGCGCTACCTACCGCGCTCGACCCCGTCGTCGAAGACCTTCTGGTTCACCTTCGGCGGATCGGTCATCGGTTCGCAGTGGTCGATGACCCTCGGTGCGCTCATTGGCGCCGCCGCCATGACGGAGTCGGGCAACCTCTTCGTCGAGAACCAGGTCGCCTATGTCGGCGACATCGTCGGCGGGGGCCTGTTCGCACTCCTCATCTTCATCGTCATCCTGCTGGGCAAGCTCACCGTCAACACGCTCAACGCCTACGGCGCGTTCATGTGCACGCTGACGATCCTCACCTCCTTCGGCAACCGGGCGACGATCCGCCGTTGGACCCGTGCGGTCTTCGTCGTCGGCATCGTCACCCTCACCGTGCTCGTGGCGCTGCTGGCATCGGCGGACTTCCTCGCGAACTTCAAGAACTTCGTGCTCGCGCTGCTCATGGTGTTCACGCCCTGGAGCGTCATCAACCTCACCGACTACTACCTGATCTCGAAGGACCGGTTCGACATCCCCGCGTTCTACCACCGGGCCGGCCGCTACGGCGCATGGAACTGGCGCGCGCTGGTGGCCTACGGAGTCGGTATCGTCATCCAGATCCCGTTCCTCGCTCAGTCCTTCTACACCGGCCCGCTGGTCGCGAAGCTCGGCGGCGCTGACATCTCGTGGCTCGTGGGCATCGTCGTCACCTTCGTCCTCTACTTCGTCCTCATCCGCAATCACGGGGTCGCCCCGAAGGAGACGATCTACCCGAGCCTCGAGGAGCTCGAGCGGAAGTAGAGACTCTGCGGCTCGTCATTTGCGGACGGGCTGGCGATTCGGCCGTCGGTCGGCAGCGCACCAGGCTGTCGACCGGCGGCCGCTGTCGTGCCGGGGCGATCCCAGGGAGATCGTGATCGCCAAGGTTGCTGTTCCCGCTTCGCCTGAACAGTCGTCCACTTCGCCTGAATAGTCGTCTATTTCGCCTGAATAGCCGTCCGCGTCACCAGCGCTTGAATCGACGCAGAACAGAGTTCGCTCCTTAACTACCGTTCGGTTCTACTATCCAGTAATGTGGGTGACGCCCGTCACGGATCGGGCACCGCACTTCGGGTGGCTTCGACGACGACACCCCTGTCCCGAGGCTCAACTCCGCTCAACCGTACGACCTCAACGCAGAGTTCCACGACTGAACAGGACAACCGCCTATGCGCACAACCGCCTATGAATCCGCACTCACTCACGAGGGCACACTGCGGCGCCGCAGACGTCTGACCGCCGTGGTCGGAGCCGCAACGCTGACCAGCCTCGCGCTCGCCCTGGGCGCCCCCGCAGCTCCCGCGAATGCCGCCGACCTGGTCCCGCAGACCGAGTCCGAAGCCGAACAGCTCATCGAAGACCGCGCAGCTGAGGATCCGAGCTCACTCGACCGCAGCAGCGTTCCCGAAGGCGTCAGCGTCGAACGGGCGCAGAAGGCCGTCGAGAAGTCCGATGAGCTCACCACAGCCGACGTCGAATACGCCGCCGCGCAGGAGGACCTGCCCGTGTCCGGAGTCCCCGAGGACTTCTATCAGACTCCGAACTCGCTGCCGAGCGAAGACGGCGCAGTGCTCAAGCAAGCCGATTCGGAGTTCTACCTCGATCCCGTCAAACTCATCAAGCATGACGCGAAGTCGACGGTCTTCATGTACAAAACCACCGATGAGAAGGGCCAGGCCCGAGCCGCCACCGCCACCCTGCTCACTCCGAAGGGCGCGAGCGGCCACGCCGATGACGCCGTCGTCCTCTCGCCCGGGACCCAGGGGATTGCCGATAAGTGCGCTCCCAGCCGTCAGATGGGCATGGGCACCGAGTACGAGGGCATCTCCATCGCCTCGGCCTTGGCCGCGAAGCATCCCGTTGTCGTCGTCGACTACATGGGCCTCGGCACCGAAGGCACCCACCACTTCGTCAATCGTGTCGAAGAAGGGCGTTCGGTCCTTGATGCGGCGCGCGCCGTCCAGCAGGTCGACGGCAGCGACGTCGACGAGGAGACTCAGCTCCAGCTGCGCGGATACTCGCAGGGCGGCCACGCCACGACCGCGGCCCTGGAACTGCAGAAGGAATGGGCACCCGAGCTCAACATCGCCTCCGCCTCGGCGGGCGCCGTTCCCACGGACCTGTACAAGACCGTGTCCGAGCTCTCGAGCGTCTATACGGCATTCGCGCTGTACGGTGTCGCCGGGTTCGCCGATCAGGCCGACATCGATCTGTCCGAATTCCTCAACGAGAAGGGGCAGAAGACGGTGGCCGAAACGTCGAATAAGTGCACCGTCGAGGCGCTGCTCTCGACTGCGTTCACGGATTCGCAGTCGCTGACGAAGGACGGCCGGACCCTCCAGGAGATCATCGATGAGCGGTTCCTGGACATCGCGGACAGGCAGCGCTTGGGCGAGGCTCCCGTGCCCGATGTCCCGCTGCTGGTCAACCACAGCCGCCTCGATGACGTCATTCCGTTCGAACAGGGCAAGGAGCTCGCCGCGACCTGGTGCCGCGCCGGTCACAAGGTGGCGTTCGAGGACAATCTCGGCCCCACTCACATCGGCGGCTACATCGCTGCGCTGCCTCGCGTCGAAACCTTCACCAGTCGCACCTTCGCCGGCAAGGCTCCGCTCGACAGCTGCTGGAGGCTGTGACCTCCCACCTCGCCGAGGCGGCCCACCCCACCGAGGCGGCCCGACCTCACCGAGGCGGTCCATCCCACCGAGGCGGTCCATCCCACCAGGGTGGGCCGCCTCGGCGACATTCACCTCACGTTCGCGCAGCCCACAGCACGTACGACTGGATCATCGACACGAGCGTGGCGATGATAAGAGCTCGGTCTCGTCGAGGCCGCTCATCCCAGCCGAGAGGCGAAGGCGAGGAGTTCGCGGTCACCGCCGGGACGTCCGACCAGCTGCACGGCCTGCGGCCCTTCCGACGTTCCGGCCCCGGGCAGCGGGATCGTCAGCGCCGGCCAGCCGAGGACGTTGAACGGCATCGAATAGCGCATGAACTTCGCAGCCGAATCCGCGGCGATCTCGTCCCAGCGGATCACGGGTCCGTCGATGGCTGGAGTGAGCAGGAAATCGGCGGCATCGAACACCGTGAGCGCCCGTTCCCGCAGTTCGGCGAGCGCCTTCAGCTGCATCCGATATTCGGCCTCGCCGAGGCCCAGGCCGGCTTCGATCTTCTTCGCCACCCCGGGCTGATAGTTCGCGGCGTGCTCGGCGAAGAGCTCCCGATGCACATCGAATGCCTCGTAGAGGCGGATGAAGTCGTAGATCGGTGCAAGGTCGTCGAGGAGTTCGACCAAGCCCGGCCCGTTCGCCGAGGTGATCGTGAGGTCCGGGACCGTCATGAGCAGGTCTCTCGCCCGGTCGTCCTCATCGGCGAAGAGACTGACATCGATCGTCCGTTCGCCGCTGCCCGCGGGGAAGGACGCCGCACTCGAACCGGTGGCCTCGCCGGAATCGTCTTCCCTGATCACCTCGAACGCCGTGGTCAGCAGGCCGAGGTCGGAAGCAAACAGTCCGACGGTGTCGAAGGCAGGCGAAAGCGGGAACACCCCGTCGACGGGCACGACGCCGAAGCTCGGTTTGAACCCGAACACGCCCTGGCAGGCGGCGGGGACACGCACGGATCCGGCCGTGTCCGTGCCCAGCGCCAACGGCACAGCGCCGGCAGCGACGAGTGCGGCCGAACCCGAGCTCGACCCGGCGGTGCACAACGCCGGATCGACGGTATTGACGACGCGGCCGAATGCGGATTCGTCACCGAGGATCCCGTACGAGTACTCCTGGCAGTTCGTCTTCGCGACCGGGATCGCACCCGCTTCCTCGAGTCGGGTCACGACCGTCGCCGAGGCTGCCGCCGACTTATCGCTGCGCACGTCCGATCCCATCGTCGTCGGATATCCGACGAGGTCGATGACGTCCTTGATCGCGAACGGGATCCCTTCGAGCCGCCGAGGCGGCTGGCCGGAGTCCCGACGCTCGGACGACTCGGCGTCGACTGCTTCGGCGCGGTCAACGGTCATCGCTGTGACGGCGTTGAACTGCGCACCGGCACGCTCCACCTCGGCGAGGGTGTGCGCATCCATCCGATGAGCCTGCCGGCCCATCGGCTGAACCTGTCCATCCGTCGGCTGCGACTGCCCGTCGATCATCTGCCTGCTCCTTCTCATTTGGCTATGGAACGATTTCTGTCGTCGAAGAAGACAAAGACCCCTGCCAACAGGTTAGCCGCAACGAGGTACAGGGCCACTGGCACCCACGACTGGAACGTCGTGAACAGCAGCACGGAGATCATCGGTGCCGGAGCTGAGGAGATCAGACCGCCGATTTGGTAGGAGATCGATGCGCCGGTATAGCGGACCTGCGGGTCGAAGAGTCCGGAGATGAAGCCCGAGGACGTCGCATAGACAATCGAATGTGCGACCGGAAACGCGATGATCATGGCCAGCACGGCACCGAGGAACGTCCCGGTATTGATCGCCCAGAAGATCGGGATTGCTGCGATCGCGGTAACGAGGCTGCCGATGAGCATCATGGTGCGCTTGCCGTGCCGGTCGGCGAAGATCGCCACGAGAGGGATGGCGATGACATCGAAAGAGGCACCGATAGCAATCGCCAGCAGCACCTCACCGCGAGTCAACCCGGTGGCCTCTGGAGCATAGGACAGAAGGTAGACGCTCGCGATATAGAAGAGGGTGTTCGAGCCGACGAGGCAGAAGACGCCGATGAGCAGCGACTTCTTCGAGGCTTTGAAGAGTTCGATGAACGGCAGACCGGCGACCTTCTTCTCTTCCTTGACCTCATTCAGTTCCGGAGATTCGGTCAGGCGCAGGCGAATGAAGAGGCCGATGAGAACGAGCACGGCGGAAATGAGGAACGGGATGCGCCAGCCCCAGGACATGAACTGGTCATTGGGCATGAGCTGGACGAGAAAGAACACGAGGCTCGAGAGGACTGACCCAGCTGGCACACCCGCCTGCGGCCAGGCTCCGTAGAACGCCTTCTTATGCGGAGGGGCATGTTCGACGGCCATGAGAACCGCGCCTCCCCATTCCCCTCCGACACCGAAGCCCTGGACCACCCGCAGGAGCACGAGAAGGACGGGTGCGGCGACACCTATCGTGGCGTAGCCGGGCAGCAAGCCGATGGCGAAGGTCGCCACACCCATCATCAGCAAGGACAGCACGAGCATGGATTTGCGGCTGAGTCGGTCACCGAAGTGCCCGAAGATCACGCCGCCCAGGGGCCGTGCGACGAAGGCGACTGCGAAGGTGCTGAGCGAAGCTAGCTGACCGGCGACAGGGTCGAGCGAGGGGAAGAACTGCTCATTGAGCACGAGCACGGCTGCGGTGCCGAAGAGGAAATAGTCATACCACTCGACGGTAGTGCCGATGAAGCTGGCGAATGCAACCTTTCCAGGGTTGGTGCTTGCGCCGCCCGCGGGACTGGTCAGAGCACCCTTACGGGTCGCACTCTGTGGGCTCGTGCCATGTGGATCAGACGTCAATGTTGGTCCTTCGTGCTGAGTGATTTGTCAGTTTCTATAGGAATCGAATGGCCTTGCCGCCTCTGGTCTGGGCGTCACCTGCCCTCGGTGTCACATTGGCGCGAGCCCCGTCCACGGACGCAGTGCCTCGATCGCGGCGGCGACGTCGAAGGCAGTGCCGTCGTCAAACGGGTGGGCGATGACCTGGACGCCGGTGGGGATGCCGCAGTCGGCCATCCCGGAGGGCACGCCCACGATCGGCACCCGGTTGCAGATGTTGAACGGCATCGTCATGTGCGCCTGCCAGTAGTGATCGAGGCGCACACCAGCCGTCCCACCAGTGGCAGCGACTGCACCGTCACCTGCGCCCTCGCGACCGACTCCGTCGCCACCGACCGTGATCCCGTCGAGATAGCTGGCTCCGGCTTCCAATCCCGCCACCGCCGAGGTGGGGGCTAGCAGCACATCGAATCCGTCCATCGCTGCGGCGAGCTCCGCCTGGATCTGCGCTTCCATGGCGAGACCGTCATAGAAGGAACGACGGGAGGCGACCGCCTCGGTGTCGGCCATGAACCGCAGCGTGTAGTCGGCCAGAGTGTCCTCGTGGCCGCGGGTGGCCGCGCGCATGGCGGGGGCGAGCAGGTACCCGAAGTGCGTGAACGCGGTCTCGAAGATCCGCTCGTATGTCCACGGCAGTTCGATCTCCTCGACTTCCGCGCCCGCCGACTCCAGCGCCGAGGCGATCGCGCGGGTGTTCGCTTCGATGTCCTTCCCGACGGGGAAGTCCCCCAAGCGCACGCACAGCGCGACCCTGCGTCCGCGGAGCCGGTCGGCCGCCTCGGCGGGGTCGAAGTCATCGAGGAATCCGGGCGAGGCGATCGTCGCGTGATCGCTGGCATCGACTCCGACCATCACCCGGGCGAGCAGGGCGGTGTCGGCGACGGAGCGGGCCATCGGCCCATCGCCGCGGTACCAGTCCGCGGCCAGGGGCTGGACGCCGGGGATGCGGCCGTAGGGTGCCTTGAACCCGACGGTTCCGGTGAACGCTGCGGGCAGCCGCGTCGAGCCGGCGATGTCCGAGGCGGTGGCCAGGGACGCGAAACCGGCGGCGAGCGCGGCACCCGATCCGCCCGAGGACCCGCCCGGTGAGAGCTCGAGGTTCCAGGGATTGCGGGTGACTCCCCACATCGGCGAATGCGTGATCGTCGCGCAGCTGAACTCCGGAGAGGTCGCTCTGGCATGGACGTACCCGCCGGCGGCGCGGATGCGTCCGATGATCGCGGCGTCGGCTGTCGCGACGGTGTCGCGTTCGTGGAGGAGACCCTGGGTCAGCCCGCGCCCGGCCAGGGCGTGCTTCTCCTTGGCGATCACGGGAAGTCCGAGCAAGGGCCGGGTGGCGGCCGCCTCGGCGAGGTCATCGCTCGTGGCGTTCGCGTAGAAGTCCTCCGCCTCCCGCGCCGAGGTGACCGCCTCCTCGATGACTTCCGTGACCGCATTGATGCGCTCATCTTCGGACGTGATGCGGCCGAGGAGAGAGGTCAGGTAGTCGACCGGCGACAGCTCCTTGGACCGGAAGGCGGCGAGCGCCTCGGTGGCGGACAGGGTCCAGGGTTCGGTCGCGTGGCTCGGTGGGGTGGCTGGCCCGGTTGGATTGGCGGTGCCGGGGCGCGGGGTGTCGGTGTTCATGCGCGCACCTCGGCAACGGACGAACCGACCCACACGGCGCCGTCACGGACATCGGCGAGCTCACCGCGGACGAGTTCGCCGGCCACGGACGTGAGCACGCGGACACCGCGAAGCATGTCCTCATCGGTGGTGAACTCGCGTTCGCAGTGGGAGACGCCGTCGACGCTGGGCACGAACATCATCACGGCGGGCACACGGTGATTCATCGCTACGGAATCGTGACCGGCCATCGTCTCGAGGCGGCGGATGCTCAGGCCTTCGTTGGCGACGGCCTTCTCGGCGAGTTCGACGCCTTCGCTCGGGAACTGGCGCTTGTCGCGGATGTCGAAGTCCTCGACGTTGATGGTGATGTCGTGGGCGCGGGCGATCTCAGCGATCTGCGATTTCAAGGAGTCTCTGGCTGCCTTGACGATGGCTGGGTCGGAGGAGCGGAGGTCGGCGACCATGTGGACGCGGCGGGGCACGACGATCGGCGAGTTCGGTTCGACGACGTGCTGGCCGACCGAAGAGACGAGGGCTTCTTCCTCGAACTCGTTCACCACCTCGGCGACGGCGAGGACGACCTTCGCGGCCGCGACGAGCGCATCGTGACGATCGGCCATGGCTGTGGCGCCGGTGTGGGACTGTTCGCCGAGGACGTCGATGTCGAGCTTCTGCGTGTACCAGCTGGATTCGACGACGCCGATGTCCGTGACTTCACGCTCGAGGATGCGGCCCTGTTCGATATGGATCTCGGCGTAGGAGATCGCCTCGGGCGGGGCGTCGGTGCCGGCGTAGCCGATGGCGTCCAGCGCCTCGGCGACGGAGGTGCCCTCAAGGTCGGTGACGGCGAGCATCTCGTCGAGGTCGAAGAGTCCGGCGTAGACGGAGCTGCCCATGATCGACGGGGCGAAGCGGCCGCCCTCTTCGTTGAACCAGTTGACGACAGCGAGGTTGAAGGTGGGTGGGAGCCCGGATTCGGCGAGCTCCTCTTTCACACGCAGGGCCGCGAACAGGGCGGCGATGACGCCGTAGGCGCCGTCGAAACGGCCGCCGAACGGCTGTGAGTCAAGGTGAGAGCCGATGAGGACGTAAGGGGCGCCGGGAACGAACTCGAGGCACGCGAACATATTCCCGATGGCGTCCACGCGCACGTCGAAGCCCTTGTCGGTCGCCCAGCCGCGCATCCAGTCGCGCGTCTGCTTGTCCTCCGGAGTCAGCGCCTGACGGTCGACGCCGTTGTTGTCCGTGGCGCCGATGGTGGCGACGAAGTGGAAGTCGGTGAGGAAGGCTGCGTCGGAAGACGGGGCTGCGTCGGAAGACGGGGCTGCCTGATGGTTCATTGCTGATCGCTTCTCTCTGGTGGGTTGGGTGTGGATAGGCTGGCGGCGGCCTCTGCTGTCATCGCGCACTCACCCCAGCCTGCCGCGGGTCTCGGGCAGACGGGTGACGAAGATGAGGACGAGGCACACGGCTGCGGCCGCAGCCATGTAGTAGCCGGGTGCGGTGTTGACGCCGGTGATGTCGACGAGCCACGTGCCCACGAATGGCGCGGTTCCGCCGAGCACCGCGTAGGAGATGTTGTAGCTGATGGCCGCCGAGGTGAATCGCGTCTTCGTCGAAAAGCGCTCACAGAAGAAGGTGTAGCAGCCTCCGCCGTAGCAGCAGAGCGCGAGGACGAAGATCGTCTGCCCGAGGAATGCCAGCCCCATGTGTCCGCTGGTCACAAGCCCGAATGCCGGCACCGAGGTGACCGCGAGCAGAATCGCACCCGCGATGAGCATGGGCCGACGTCCGAACCGGTCACCGAGGTGGCCGGCGATGGGCAGGAAGATCGTGTAGCTGGCCATGGCGATCGCGTTGGTCAGCAGCGACTGTTCGCGGCTGAGGTCGCCGGTGGTCTGGATGTAGGTGACGAAGTAGGCCGAGAGCATGTAGAAGCCGAGCGCGGTGACGCCGAGGACGAAGAAGACCTGGAGCATGCCGACCCAGTTCTCGCGGAAGGAGTCGCGGATCGGGCTGAATTCCTTGGGCCGTTCGGCGGCTGTCTTCTTGAACAGCTCGGACTCGTCGGTCTTCGTCCGGATCCACAGACCGACCGCCGACAGCGGCAGTGCCAGAAGGAACGGAACACGCCAGCCCCATGAGTCGAAGGCAGCGTCGCTCATCACGGTCGACAGCAGGAGTATGAGGCCGCCGGCGAAGACCGAGGGCAGAGCGGTCGCGGCCAGAGTGATGTTGATCCACAGTCCGCGCTTGGTCACGGGGGCGTGTTCGTAGACGAATGAGGGCCCGCCCACGGATTCGCCGCCTGCGGAGAAGCCCTGGCCGAGTCGGGCGAGGATGAGCAGGATCGGGGCGAACCAGCCGATCGTGTCGAACCCGGGGAGGATGCCGATGAGTGCGGTGCAGGCTCCGACGAGGAAGATCGTGATGGTCAGAGTCTGGCGCCTGCCCACTTTGTCACCGAGAGCTCCGAAGAACAGTCCGCCGAGGGGGCGCATGACGAAGGCGACGCCGAAGGTCGCGAAGATGACCAGCAGACCGGTGATCCGGTCGCCGTCGGGGAAGAAGTATTCGGACAGGATGACGGCCGAGAGCCCGTAGAGCGTGAAGTCGTAGAACTCGACGAACTGGCCGATGCTGCCGCCGAGAAGCACCTTCCGCTGCATCTTCGTCGATCGGCCGTGACCGTCGGCTGCCGGCGCGTGGTCCTGGCCGGTGATGGGAGTGGACATCAAAGCTCCTTTGCTCTGTCACCCTCTCGGGTCTGTCGTCCTGGTGGGCCTGTCACCCTGGTGGGACTGTCACTTTGGTGAGCGTGTCACCCTGGTGGGCGGATGCATCACTGTCTGTCCCAGTGATGCTTGCCATTCATTCTCATCAGCGAATCGGGATCGGTCCAACAGATACTTTCTAACATTGTCATCAAATGAATCCATGGCAGAGGCTCAGGCTGTCTTCCGTTCCGCGTCTGCCGCTCAGGAACGACGCGGTCGCCGCTCAGGGCCTTCGCGCTTGCCGCTCAGGAACGCCGCGCTTGCCGCTCAGGGCCTTCGCGCCTGCCGTTCAGACAACCCGCGCCTACCGCTTCGACGGACCGCACATACAGGTCAATTCCGAGGCATCACCCTTTCGAAGCAGCACCCAGCACCTCTCTGCTGACTTCACAGAAGGCTCTCCCGCGCCGGCTCAAACGCACGCCATTGGGCCAGATCACGGCAAGATCGATGCTCGGGAAGTCGTCGAGCAGGGGAACATCGACCGTCTGCAGACCGATATAGGTTCCCGATGACACGCTTTGGCTCAGCAGCGAGTACCCGTGCCCCATCGCCACGAACGACCGCAACGTCTCATAGCCGGAGAACGAGTGCCGAATCTTCGGCACAACCCCGGCGATGCGGAACAGCTCGTCGTAGTACTGCCTGGTGAACGGCAGATCGAGTTGAATGTAGTCTTCTGCGGCAAGCTCACGCAGGTGCACCGGCTTCGGCTTCCCACCCCTGGCAAAGCGATGATCGCGGGACACCAGAACGTGAGGTTCGACGACGTCGAGAAGGAAGGTGTCGAATCGGCCCGTCGGACCGAGCATGTACGTCAGCGCCAGATCGCAATCGCCTGCCGCGACGGCTTTCTGCAGGTCCTCCAGATCGGCCTCGAGGTACGTCACCTGCACCTCCGGGAACCGCTTTGCGAACTCGTCGTGGATCAGCGGCAGCCGAGTCGGCGCAATCGGCGAGAACACGCCGACGGTCAGACTCCCACTCAGAGACCGGGACAGCCCCTGCGCGGTCTCGCCGAGCGCGTCAGAGGCCTCGAGGAAGCCGGTCACTTCGGCAAGGAAGCGCTTCCCTGCCGGAGAGAGCACGACAGACCGGTTCCTCTGCCGGATGAACAGGTCCAGTCCGATCGACCGCTCGAGCTGAGCCATCGCCGTCGAAATCGCCGACTGTGTGACGTTGAGCTGCTTCGCCGCCTCGGTCATATTCTCCCGCCGGGCGACCTCCTGGAAGTACCGCAGCTGCACGAGTGTGAAATCGAGTCCCATAGCTCCTCATCTTCCCACCCACAATGACCCTGCATTCAGACGCAACCCCGCCGAGGCGGTCCCGCCGAGACGAGGAGGCCCTACCGGGGCCGCTCCGCCGCAGAGAATCCGCTCTCCGGCTCAATCGGCACCGCTCCATGTCAGTGCCGACGAGTAGAATCGACGTCAAATCAACCCTGAAACAAGCATTCGCCGCCGGCAACATCTCAAACACCGACTATGCCAGTTCAAATCGAATTATTTTCGAAGTTTCTATTGTTTTATCCAGATTGACTGTCTACACTATGAATAAGAGACCTTCAACGACGAACGGAACTCGACAGCGATGACCTTCACCCCCGACCGCAAGCGACGCAAGTCAGGAAAGCGCGACCGTCGTGCCGCCGCTGACTCGCGCAGCGGAGCGAGCAGAAGGCCGCCGATCAATTCGAACCCTGCGGATTTCCCCGACCTCCCGCCGCGCGCTGCTCAAGAATCCGCGGACAACGCACCCGTGCAGCCCGAAGCCAAGTCACCACACCCTGCATCTCTGGCGGAACAGCTCAAGGCAGCCGGACTCGATCTCAGCGGCCACTACCTCGCCGAGATGTTCGACGCCCTTGACCCTGTATCGACCGACGATCCTCCGTCGACCGACGGTCCTCTGACGACCGACGGGCCCCCGCCGACCGACGGCAAAGAATCGCGCGAAGATACGTCGGCTCCCGACGCCGAACAACCGACCGAAGCCGTCGAACCAGCGATTTCCGCCGAGGCTGAACCGAACGCACAGACGGATTCGACTGCACAGTTCGATGCGAATGAGCAGACCAGCTCAACCACGCAGCCCGAGACCTCCGGGCCCGCGAACCCGACCGCCGTAGGCAGCCACAGCACAGTTCCCGTTGCTGCTCAGCCCGAGGCTGGAGACGATTCTCAGCGACCCGCCTCGCAGCACCCGATCCTCACCGACGCGGCTTGGAACGACCTTGCCGCGAGCGCTCCCGAGATCACTGACTCGATCGCCTCGCTGACCGGACTGGTCGGAGCGCTTCGGGCATTCGACCGACCGATGGGGCCGAGCGAGGCCCTGCAGGTCATCGATGGTGCGGAGGCTCTGCGTCGGCTCAGCGAATCCCTGTCCACTTTGGCGCTGGCCGTCTACGAACGCGTCGGCACGCCCACAGACAGTGGCGCCAAGTCGACCAAGGCGCTCATCCAGGAACGCCTCAATCTCTCGGGGCGAGAAGCGAATCGCCGGGCAAAGCTCGCAGAGAATCTTGGTGGACGTGTCGCACTCGATGGCCAACCGCTCGAGCCCGAACACCCACTCGTTGCCGAGCAGCTCCACCTCGGCACCCTGCCGGCCGAGCATCTCACTGTCATCGAAGACTGCCTCAAGGCGCTGCCCGCATGGGTGGACCAGGAGACGAAATCCCGGGTGGAAGCCGACCTCGTGAAGTACGCGGCGTCGGTGACCGTCAGCGAGCTCCGCGACATCTTCCGTCAGATGCTCGCTCTCATCGACCCCGACGGTGTGGAGCCGCTCGACCCCAGCGATCGCTCCGCCTACTTCGTCACCGCCCGTCCCAAACGCAACGGCGATTGGAGGCTGGAGGGCGTCCTCGATCCCGTAGCGGGATCCGAGCTTCATGGGCTGCTGACATCGCGGATTCAATCCGGCAAAGGCAACACATCGAGCACAGCGGGAGCAGAGCCCACGAACGCCGAGGCGGCCGTTGCCGAGGGCGAAGACGTTCCAGCAATCGTCCCGAACGCCGGACTCGGTCAGCCCCCCGGCGAGGAACGGTTCGAACCGATCGACGCTGTACTCACCGGAGACCGTTTCGACGCACCCCCGTGGGCCGTTGTCGAGGCTGCCGGTGAGACCGAGGCCGGTTCCGCAGATTCCCCTGCCGACCGCTCCATTCCTGCCGGTCACGGTGTCCGCGCCGACGGTGCGGCCGTTGATCTCATGAGCGAGCAGCCCGGCGCGAGGGTCTGGATCTACGAGCGTTTCGCCACCCTCATCTCGCGCATCAGTATGAAGGAAGCCGCCAAGGGTTCGCCTTATGCTCTCGTCGTCACAGCCAAGGCGTCTGATGTCGCCGACGGCACCGGCGAAGCCACCACAGGCTCCGGCGACCGCTTCCCGATGAGCGACATCACCCGTCGCGGCCTCAACGGCACGGTCTTCTTCCACTTGATGGACGAAAAAGCTCGCACGGTGGAAGTCCGCACGGATCAGCGCTTCGCCAACAAGAAGCAGACTGCGATCGTCACCGCCCGGGATCGCGGATGCGTGTTCCCCGGCTGCGACGCACCGGCGGGATGGTGCGACGTGAACCATGTCGTGCCGCACGCCAGGGGCGGTGAGACCGACATCAATAACATGTGCCTGCTCTGCAGCTTCCACCACCACCTCATGGACCGCTCTGACTGGGAAGTCCGTATGCTCACTGATGGGCGGCCGGCCTGGCGCCCGCCAGAGAGCATTGACCCCGCTCGCGCTCTCATCCTGCACTCACGGTTCATCACCGACGACATCATCGACGGTCTCTTCGGCACGTAGCTCTGCTCGGTCGCTCAATGGCACCGTTGTGTCTTCATCCCGGCGTGAGCGCGCAGGACACAATCCGCGCCCACACCCACAATCGGCGTCCGCACCGCAGTCTGACTCCACGACCGCCGCCCTGCCGACCACATTTGATCCATGTTTCATGACGCGAGCAGATGCGCGAGACGCGAAATGACGCAGACGCACACTGCAGCCTGTGCGAAATATGGCCAGTCGGCCTCACAGCGCGAGCCCGCACACCGTCACCGAAAAGGATCCGTGATTTCGCGCAGTTCGATGAGCAGCCGGCGTAGCGTGTCGAATGATTCGTCCCCGAGGTGGTTCGACCATTCTTCCTCGACCTCGGCCTCCGACCGACGGGCGACAGCGATGACCTCATATCCTCGATCGGTGATGGTGATGAGCTTGGCGCGGCCGTCCTCAGGATCATGCGAACGCCGCAGGTAGCCTGCCGCAATGAGTTCGTCGACGAGGTAGGCAGCACTCTGCTTCGTCAGCTGCGCGGACTCGGCGAGTTCGGTCAGTCGTGAGCCTTCCGGGTTCACTCGCTCGAACAACCTCGCCTGCGACAGGGTGATGGAGTGCCCGGCGGCTTCGACGGCGGCCATCGACCGCATCTCCACCTGCCGGTAGGCGAGGAAGGCGAGCATCCCGAGGCCCGGCTGCCCGCTCGGACGCGACAGCTCACTTGAACCCGATTGCGCGCTCTTCCCATCCATCAGCATTCCCCCACCGCTCGAAATAGCTCTTGTGCCGCTTCACTGCGGCTCCTATAATAGTCAGACTATCTGACTATTATTGTTCGTTCCACCGCCCTCACCGATCGCGAATAACTACTCGAAATCCGAAACGGGCCGTCCCCCGCAGACGGGAGTTCCCGCGCAGACTCGCTGTCCCGCACAGACGGGCCGCCCCCACACAGACCGGCCATCCCGCACAGACACGCCGTCTCACACAGACGCGTCAACCCGCACAGAAGAACAGAAGTAACGCTCTTCACAGAGGAGAAAGCATCATGGACGATGCACTGTGGTCCACTGTCGAAGCCGAACGCCTCAGCCTGGCCGAGACACTCGACTCACTCACACCCGAGCAGTGGGCGACTCAGTCCCTGTGCTCCGAATGGAGCGTCCGGGACGTGGCAGCACACTTGGCCATGACACCGACCGCGCCCACATTGGGACAGATCGCCGTCGGCCTCCTGCGCTCCCGCGGCGACCTCTGGGCCTTCGGCCGAGACATCGCCCGAGACTACGCCCAACGAGCGACCGACAAGATCGTCGCCGAACTCCGCCGCACCGCCGCCTCCCGACACCTGCCGCCACTGACCAATCCGGACAACGCCCTCCTCGACATCATCGTCCACGGACAGGACATCACACGGCCGCTGGGAATCGACCGTCCGGCCCCCACCGGCGCGGGCCTCGCCGCCTTCGACCGCGCCTGGTCGATGGGCTGGCCCTTCCACGCACAGCGACGCCTGCGCGGCATCCGGCTCACCGCCACGGACGCGGAGCTCGCCGTCGGATCGGGCGCACCGGTCGAGGGCCGCCTCGGCGATCTGCTCCTGCTCGTCACCGGTCGCACCGAGGCCGCGCTGCCGCACCTGTCCGGAGCGGGAATCTCTCTGCTCAATTCACCACCGATCCCAAGGAAATGATCATCATGATCGCCATCGTCACCGTGCTCGGAGCCTTCGGGCTCGGCTGCCTCCTCCACTCGCGGCTGGCCGCCCACCTCAGCTATGCCGTCGCCTACCTCTGGGCATTCGTCTTCCAGACTCTGTACCTGCTTCTGGCCAGTTTCGATGAAGCCGATGACCCGGTCTTCGCCCCGGGATCGTTCCCTCTGGAGTACGGGCTGTTCACCCTCGGGATCCTCATCATCGGCTTCGCCCTGGTCGAAGCCGGCCACCGACTGCGGGCCCGACTGCGCCACCGCCGGAGCATCCGCGCGGAAGAGACGGCCGACGGCGGGCTGGCGGCCGCATAAGAGATTCTCAGGCGGGTGCAAATAGACTGGACTCATGCCTGCAGTTCCCACGAGCGCGCTCCTCGCCGAGACCACCCTTCCGCACGACATCTCGGCAGCGATCCCCAGCCCATCCGTTTCGAGCTTCCAGCTCGGGCCGCTGACGATCCACTTCTATGCGCTGTGCATCCTCGTGGGCATCATCATCGCAATCGTGCTGACCAACCGCCGCCTGACCAAGCGCGGCGTCGAGGACTGGCAGGTCCTCGACATCGCGACCCTGGCCGTGCCGATGGCCATCGTCTTCGCCCGCATCTACCACGTCATCACGCATTACACCGACTACTTCGGTCCCGGCCGCAACCCCTGGAATCCGTTCGAACCCGGATCCGTGTGGGCGATCTGGGAGGGCGGCATCGCCATCTTCGGCTCCCTCATCGGCGGCACCCTCGGCGCGTGGATCATGTGCCGCAGACTCGGTCTCAGACTCACCACCCTGCTCGACGCTCTGGCCCCGGGCCTCATCCTCGCCCAGGCCTGCGGACGCTTCGGCAACTGGTTCAACCAGGAGCTGTTCGGCCTGCCCACCACCCTGCCCTGGGGCCTCGAGATCGATCCCGGCAATCCGGCCATTCCGCTGGGCACTCCTCCCGGCACCCTGTTCCACCCGACGTTCCTCTACGAGGTCATCTGGAACAGCCTCGGCGCTCTCGTTCTGCTCTACCTCGGCCGGCATGTCTTCTTCCAGTGGGGACGCCTGTTCGCCGTCTACCTCATGTGGTACGGCGCCGGCCGCATCGTGTGGGAATCCATCCGAATCGACCCGAGCTTCGTCATCCTCGGCCTGCGCACGAACGTGTGGGGCGCGATCGGCGCCGTCGCCCTCGGAGTGGCGATCATGCTCATCCAGTGGAAACGCCACCCCGAACCCGAGGAATCACCGTTCATCCCCGGCCGCGAACCCCAGCCCGCGAAGGACTGAACGAACCCCTCGCCGACAAGCAAACCCTCGCCGAGGCGGCTCTCCCCTTCGCGCAATCGTTCACTCCCAGCCGAGGCGGCTCCCCCGCTCGCGGAAGCATTCACCCCCAACCGTGAAAACTCTCTCCCACCCGGGATGCGTTTCCATGTAAAGCTACTGTCAAGTAACATAGTTCGTATGCACTTCCTACGCATGCTCTTGCACCTGCTCAGATCCCGGCGACGTTCTGCACGCGACATCTGGGACACGTATTCCCTCCCCATGCGCGTTCACCTGGGCGAGATCGACATCTTCATGCATCTCAACAATGGCAAGTACTTCTCGATCATGGATCTGGGGCGACTCGACATGATGGTGCGCAGCGGAGCATGGCAGGCGATGCGGGACCGCGGATGGACCGGCGTCGTCAGCGCCGAGACCATCAGCTTCCGCAAGTCGCTGAAACTCTGGCAGAGCTACAGCCTCGAGACCAAGGTCTGCGGGGTCGACGAGCGCACAGTGTTCTTCGAACAGCGCATGGTGGTCGACGGAGAGATCTTTGCCCGGGCCTTCGTCGCCACACGCCTGATCTCCGAGAACGGCACGCTCACCAGGGACGACCTCGGGGATGCATTCGGGATGCCGGAGATAGAGCCTGAACTGCCCGACTGGATCCACGACTGGCGCCGTCACAACTCGCTGCCGAGCACTCGACGACCGGCGTGGCACAGCTGGGCCTAGCCGAGCCAGTGGCCAGGCTCGGCTGGGCTCTGTCGGTCATGCCCGGGCTCCCGTCCCCCGCGGTGCACGGCTGGATACGGGTCCGGATCGGACAGGAGCCCACCGCACGAGCTACTCGCCCGCAGCGATCCACTCATTGAGGCGGCCGAGCCCGGTCGTGATCGCGGCTTCGTCGATGCCCGAATAGGCCAGACGGATATAGGAGCGGTCCTCCCCCGGCTGCGGTGAACCGAAGTGCTCACGCGTGCAGAATGAGACTCCCGTATTGTGCAGGGCTTCGGTGGAGAAGTCGGCCAGGGTCGCGATCCCCTTCGCTTCCATCGCCTCGGTGACATCGGGGAAGACATAGAACGTCGACCCGGGAGTCGCCACGCTCATCCCGGGAATCTCATTGATGAGGCGGCAGGTGGCATCGCGACGTTTGCGCAGCACCTCCAACATCTGGCCGACCGGTCCCTGCGGTCCGCGCAGCGCAGCGATCCCGGCCCACTGCACATACTGGTTCGTGCAGGATTCGTCGTTGGTGTTCATGGTCGAGATCGCCTCGGCGACCTCTTTCGGCGCCACCGCACAGCCGAGCCGCGAACCGGTCATCGCGTACTTCTTCGAGAACGTGTAGAGGATGACAGTGCGCTCGCGCATACCCGGCAGAGCGGCGATCGACTGGGAACGGCCCTTATAGCGCATCTCGAAGTACGCTTCATCGGAGAGCACCCACAGGTCGAATTCCTGCGCGATCGCGGCAATGGCCTCACGCTCGCCCGGAGTAGATTCGGCGGAGATCGGGTTCTGCAGATCGTTGTAGATGATGGCCGTGGTGTTCTCATCGATCGACGCCCGCAAGTGATCGAGGTCGATGGCGAAGCCGTCAGAGGTCGGCACATACCGGTACGGCAGCGCCGTGCCGCCGAGGTACTCGATCTGGGACTCGTAGATCGGGAATCCCGGGTTCGGGTAGAGCACGCCTTCACCGGGGTTCATCACCGCTTGGAGGAATTTCGTGATCACGGGTTTGCCTCCGGTGGTCACGACCACCTCGGCGGGGTCGATCGTCATTCCGCGCCGGTAGCCGATGTCATCGGCGAGCGCCTCCCGCAGTTCGGGGATGCCCGGTCCGGGGCAGTAGCCGGTCTTGCCGTCGGCGATGGCCTGCTCGAGCGCTTCGACGATATGCCCGCCCATGGGGAAGTTGAGGTCGCCGAGGTGGAACGGGAACACCTCGTTGCCCCGTGCCTTCCACTCGGCGGCGGCTTGGGCCACACGGAACGCGGTCTCGGTGCCGAGGTTGTCCAGGCGGTGAGCAGTCTTCATTTCGGCTCCTTCATATAGGCGATCGCGAAGCCAGTACTCGGCCCGGCTCGTCACGGTTCACTCACGATAGAACACCAGGACTGGAAATGTCAGTGGCTTCGGCGTCCCGGACCGGCCCCAGCCCCGGCAGAGACGGTGCCGGAACCGTCCCGGCCCCGGGCCCAGCCCCGGCAGAGACGGTGCCGGAGCCGTGGCGGCCACAGGCATCCCAGCCCGTGCGGGACGGCACCGGGCCTTCGCACGTCGACCGCTGCCTCAGCCGGCTGCCGACGCACTGCGTCCGGCCAGCAGACACCACAGGCCGATGACGAGGAAGACCGGAGCGCCGAGGATCCCGCACCAGAAGCTCGGCGCGGCAGTCTCGCGCGGCAGGACGAAGGCCAGGACTGCGATGAGCGTCAGCAGCGCTCCCGCCAAGTGGAGGACGGGCTGCCCGAACACAACGGCGAGCGCGAAGAAGTGGACGCCGACGATCGCGAGGATGAGCGGGGCGACGATCTCGGCCTGTCCGGTGCGAATGAGGAAGAAGCTCGCCACCGCCCCGATGATGACCTCCGCCCAGAACACGATGAGGTAGAGCGTGAACGCTGAACTCCCGGTGGTGAGGGCACTCGATTCCGACCAGCTCCCGATGACTGTCAGGATGCTCGGGATCATCAGGCACAGGCCCGCGACGGTGAGACCGGCGAGGACGAGGCGGAAGATGAGGCCCTTCGGCGGAGCTTCCTGCGCCCAACCGGCCCAGGCGAAAGCGGCGAGCCCGAAGATCGCTCCGATCATCAGGAGGTCGCGGGGGTGAGCCAGGTCGATCATCGGAGTTCCTCTTCATCGAGGACAGGTCACCTGCAAGCCTATCCCGGTTCGCGATCTCGGCCGACGAGCGGAATATCGGCTCAGGCAGTGCCCCAGATGTCATCGCCGCGGCTGAGGGCGTCGAAACCGCCGTCGACGAAGATGATCTGCCCCGTCATCCGCGAATTCGCCGCGGAGACGAGGAACGCGTGCACCGCCGCGATGTCCTCGGCGTCGGCGGGGCCGTTGAAGGGCGTGGGCATGGCCGTCGCAGCCTGCTTCCGTCCCTCCTCGGAGGCGAAGAGCTCCTTCGTCATCGCGGTGCGCACCTGACCGGGCCCGACCCCGTTGATGCCGATGCCCAGCCCGGCGTAGTCGTCAGTGGGCGCGACTCGGCGGATCCACCGCGAGATCGCCCGCTTCGAACTCGAGTAGTTCGCATATCCGGCCTCGGGTCCCTGCTCGGCCAGTTCGGCACCGCGGGCCAGAGCCGCCTCGACGTCTCCGTCCAGCAGAAGGTCGACGAGCTTCTCGTCGTTTCCCTGCAGCGTCGCCGCTGAGGTGGTCACACTGATCCGCGGCGCCCCGGATTCGACGAGCAGCGGGCGCAGGGCTTCGATGAGCCGGACCGTGCCGATGTAGTTGATCTTCGGCGACAGCGGAGTCGGGAAGGAGACGCCGGCATTGGCCACGAGGCCGTCGATGCGACCGCCGCTGATGTCTGCGATCTTCTGGGCGACCTGTGCGATGGAGTCCCGGTCCCCCAGGTCACCGGTGACGTCTCCCTTCTCGAGGTCGACGCGGAGCACGGTGTCTCCCTGGCGTTCGAGGATCTCGGCGGTCGCCTCCCCGATTCCCGATGCTGCTCCGGTGACGACGATTGTCCGTGCCACGATGCCTCCTTCAATCTCCGCAATGGCTTGAATCTCCGCAATGGCTTTGTCTGCCGGGCGTTTGGCCCTCAGCCCAGTCTAGGGATGATGCAGCTGAACCGGCACCGTCGACGACAGGTGAGCTGGGGATGCTCGCTGGTCGGCCGCCAACCTGAGCAGTCAGAGGATTCAGCATGGAGCCAGGACGATATCAACAGTCGATACATTCGGGCGCAACCATTTACTTCGCCTTGAGCGTGAGATAGAACTGTTTCCGTAGGCAACCGACTGGTCCGCCTCGAGTTCAGGAGTTGATCCGTGTCCTACTTCAATGGTGAAGCCTCGCACTGGCTGGCGGCCTCCCCCGCCGAAGACATCGCCCCCGCCCCGCTGCCGCGCGAGAAACAGGATCTCGTCATCGTCGGCGGCGGGCTGACCGGCCTGTGGTCGGCGTATTACGCCAGACGGGCCCATCCCGATTGGTCGATCACGATCATCGAGGCCCGTCACATCGGCTACGGCGCCTCCGGCCGCAACGGCGGATGGCTGTCGACCCTGATGCCGGGCAACAGGGCCAAGTTCGCCGAGGCGGTCGACCGTGCCCGCAAGGACGATCCCGACGGGCCGGTCGGGTCCGCGGGGCTCGACGGTGTGGCAAGTGTGCGGGCCTTCCAGTCCGCGCTCTTCGACTCCATCGACGAAGTGCTCGAGGTCTGTGCGACCGAGGGCATCGATGCCCACCAGGTGCGCGGCGGCCATATCGACATCGCCCAATCCGAAGCCGGCCTGTCCCGGCTGGGAGATCTGTTCGAGGGGAATGAGAAGTTCGGCTACGGGGCCGAGGACATGCAGTTCCTCGACGCCGAAGCCACCCGCGCTCACATCAACGTCGACGGTGCTCTCGGCAGCATCTTCTTCCCCGGCACCGCCGCCGTCGATCCGGCGCTGCTCACTCAGGGACTGGCCCGGACCCTGAGGGAATCGGGCGTGACCATCTGCGAAGCCACCTCGGCGAGGCATATCCGCAAAGATTCGGTCGCCACGGACCGCGGTCCCGTGTACGCGGACACGATCTTCGTGTGCCTCGAAGGGTATTCGGACACGGTCGGCGGCGAGCTTCCGGGGCTGAACGGGCGGCAGGTCATCCCGGTGTTCTCGTCGATGATCGCGACCGAGCCGCTGTCAGCCGAGGCGTGGGAGTCGATCGGCTGGGAGGGGCGCGAATGCCTCGGCGATACCGCGCACACCTTCATCTATGCCCAGCGCACCGCCGATGAACGGATCGCGCTCGGCGGCCGCGGGGCACCGTATGCGTATCGGTCGGGACTGCCCGGTGACGGCAAAGTTCCCGCCGAGGTGGTCGACCTCCTGGCCGGGCGCCTGTCCTCGCTGTTCCCGGACCTCGATTTCGAGGTCGCGCACGCCTGGCGCGGGGCGCTCGGAGTGACACGCGATTGGTGCGCCGGGATCTTCTTCGATCGGCAGCAGCGGATCGGCGTGGCCCGCGGCTATGCCGGGCACGGAGTGACGGCCACGCATCTGGCCGCGAAGACCCTGCTCGATCGGGCTGCCGGGGCGTCGACCCCACTGACCGGGTTGCCGTGGAACGATCACTTCTCCGGTCAGTGGGAGCCCGAGCCGATCCGCTGGCTGGGCATCCGGTCGATGTACAGGATCTTCGGCATCGCCGACTCCTGGGAGGCCGCAACCGGGGCGAAGAAGACGAGCCTGCTCGCCCGCTTCGGCTCCCGCCTGGCCGGGCTGCACGAGTGACGGGATGGCTTCGGCTTCGGCTTCGGCTTCGGCGTCCACCAGGCGAGCCGACGTGCGGGCCCTCCGGCAATCCGCGCTACCAGCTTGGTGGACCGACAAGAGCTTGGCCAGGGACCGAGCTGTTGTCATTTCACCAAGCTGAAGTGCTGGATCGCTCAGAAGTTCGGCACTGACGAAACTGCTCATCTGCAGTCACGGTCTTACGCTGTGACCGACCTCTGTCGCACGTGCAGAATCGGGTGCAGACTGAGGCCATGACGAGTTCGCACAGCCGCATCTCCCCCATGGCCACCTCCTACCCCGCCTCGAGCATCCGCAAGATGTTCAACCGCGCGCTCGATTTCCCCGACGCCGTGAAGCTAACCGTCGGCGAGCCGGACTTCAACACCCCTGAGCACATCAAGGCCGCCGGAATCCGCGCCATCGAGAATGACAACACCCGCTACGTCGCCAATGCCGGCGTCCCCGAACTGCGTCAGGCGATCGCCCGGAAGTACTCGGCCCGGTGGAATCGCAGCATCACGTCCGAGAACGTCATGGTCTCCTTCGGTGCGATGGAGGCACTCACCTTCGCCCTCGACATCACCGTCTCCCCTGGTCAGGAAGTCATCATCCCCGACCCGAGCTTCCCGAACTACATGGGTCAAGTGCATCGCCTCGGCGGGTTGGCCGTGTCCGTCCCCGTGACTGAGGACAACGACTTCAAACTCCGCGCCGAGGATGTTCGCGCCGCGATCACGGACAAGACCGCAGCGATCATCATCAACAGCCCCTCGAACCCTCTGGGCTCGGTGATGGACCGCGCCGACATCGAACAGATCGCCGACCTGGCCGATGAGCACGGTTTCACCGTCATCTCCGATGAGGTCTACGACGAGATGGTCTTCGATGACGCTGCCTTCACCTCCATCGCCGAGGTGCGCCCCGACTTCGATCGGTTCCTCGCCGTCGGCAGCTTCTCGAAGACCTATGCGATGACAGGCTGGCGGTGCGGTTTCGTCATCGGTGCGACCGACTTCATTGCCCCGATGGCGCTGCTGCAGGAGGGGCTGACCTCGAGCCTGCCCGGCTTCGTCCAGGAGGCAGCTCTCGCAGCGATCGAGGGACCGCAGACCGCGGTCGAGGAGATGGTCGCCTCGTATGCGCGACGGCGCGAGCTCATGGTCGAACGCATCAATGCCATTGACGGCCTGAGTCTGCTGCGGCCGGCGGCGACGTTCTACGCGTGGGTGAACGTGTCCGAATGGGGTTTGGACTCTTGGGAGCTCGCCACTCGACTGCTCGAGGAGCACAATCTCGCGACGATTCCCGGTTCGGCCTTCGGCCCGGCCGGCGAAGGCTACCTGCGTCTGACCTTCGCGGTGTCCGAGGACACCATCAACACGGCGTGCGACCGGCTGGAGGCTTTCGCCGCCGGGCGGTGAGGTCTCAGGTGCGCGGGTCAGTCATCAACGCGGCTGACTTCCACGCGCCCCACCGGTCAGCGGTGAGGTGTGAGGAATCCCTCCAGCCGAGCGGCAAGAACTACGGGATCGACGTCATGGGCCTGGCCGGCGAGGGTGTCGAACCGTCCCTGGCTCACCGCCCTGGCAAGTTCCTCGGCGCCCCACCGCAGCGAGTCAGTCGAGTCTCCTCCGGCAAGCGCCAGAGTGGGCGCGGACACTTCGGAGGCAGACTCCGGAACCGCCCCGTCCGCCATGATCTCGTTGTCATAGGCCAGCGTCGGCGCAATGGCCGTGAAGGTCTCCCATTCCGGCGACTGCTGCATTCCCTCGATCATCGGCAGGGGCATACCGATTTGGTTCATAAAGGCTGCGACCGCTCCGCTGTGATCGTCGGCTTCGAGACACGCGGCCACCTTCTCCGCCTGCTCCACGGTGTTGGAGTCGGCGGGTTCCGCCGAAAATGGAGGTTCGTAGACGAGCAGGTGAGTCGCCGCTGAGCCGACCTTTGCCGCGGCCCGAACAGCCAGAGCACCGCCCGACGACATCCCGAACAGAGCTGCTCGTCCGCCCACTTGCGCGATGAGAGCCTCGATATCCTCGACTTCTCGGGCGGGTGCATAGGGAAGAGTGTCACCGCTCTCGCCACGGCCGCGCCTGTCGTAGAGACACACGGTGTGAGTGCCTTGCAGCTGGTCGGAGATCGCGCGCATCGGGCCTGCCTCGCGGTAACACATCGCCCCGTCGACGAGGATGACGGGCGGACCCTCGCCAAGGAGTTCGTAGGCGATGGACGTACCGTCCGCGGAAGCTGCTGTGCTCATGATCTCTTTCCTCTCTGGTTCAGGATCAGTTCTCTCAGTCGGGCGAGCGCGGCGGAAAAGTCCTGTTCGACATCTCGCCCCTCACCCCACAGCGGCGAGTGCTGCGTTCCAGGAACCATAGAACTTACGCACGGCCGCAGCTGAGGGCACCTCGCCCTTGTGCTCGGCAGCGTATTCCGTATAGGACTTGTAGGTGGCTCCGACGCCGCGCGATTCGCAGTCGGCGACGAAGGCGGCGATCGCCTTGTCGTAGGCGGCCGAGTCAAACCGCAGCTGCCCCTTGGCACGGCCGACCTTGTTAGTCGCCAGTCCCGCCGCCTTAAGTGCTTCGTTCCAGGAGCCGAACCGCTGCACCGCGGTCTGACTGGTCGGCGGCCAGATGGTCGCGCCCTTCGCTGAGGTCGCTCCCAAACTGTCGAGTACCGTTGTGCGGACCTTGTCATACCTGCTGGCGGTGAGACTCGGGACCTCGGCCCGACCACGGACGTACGCTACCGCCGCCGCCACCTCGGCGAGAATTGACGTCACGGACGTCGCTGAGTCCTCGAGTTGGACGGTCAGTGCGGATTCCACCTCGGCGAGGGTCTCCCGGTCGGTGGGGCTGAGCTTCGCGGGGTCGGCGCTCGCGGGGATCCCCGGCGCGCCGGTGGAGTCGAGGCTGCGGGCGGTGATGAACAGCAGCGCACCGAGCACGGCCAGCGACGAGGTGTGGGTTCTCCCGGTATCAGACATCCATTCCATCTTACGATCTCAGGCGTCGGCGCGCGCCTAAGACGGGAAATGCATGTGCCCGACCGCGGATGCTCAGGTCGATCATCGTGCTCAGCATGAAGATCACTGCGCTGACGACTGCCGCGATGAGGACGGACAGCGGCACCGAATCGATGATGAGCAGGTAGCCGCCGCCGAGGAGGAGCAGGGACGCGGCTGCAGAGATGGCTCGGCCGGTGAGCGTTCCGCTGATCGCGCTGCCGTCGAGGATGACGTCGATCGTTCGGGAGACGACGAACCAGGCGCTGAAGACTCCGAGTGTGGCCAGCATCGACTCGGCGAAGTTCAGTCGCATCGGCAGCTGCATCGTCCACCCGATGATCGTCGCCGAGAACGGAAGGACGATCGGCAGACCCAGCGCGACGATGACGAGCGCGGAGAGAGTCAATGGGCTCCGATGTCGGTGGGCGATGGTCATGGGACGTCCTTTCTCGTGCGGACTCGGTGATGGGTGGGGAGGCGGTGCTGAGTCGAGCGGCGGTGGCGCTGCGGCTGTGGGCGCTCGGTCTCAGCCCGCCAGCAGGGCGAGCGAGCCGGTGGCGATGAGCGTGGTCAGGGTCGTCCAGGCGATGATCGCGATGCCCTGCCACAGCAGGATCCACGAGGTCTTCACACCGGCGCTGACTAGGATCGTCGACGTGATCTGAGTGGGAATCGCGAGCGGTCCGAGCAGGCTCGCACCGGGAACCCCGAAGCGGGTGAGGAACTTCTTGAACTTGACCCGCCCCTTGGATTCGGGCTTCCCATCCTCGCCGAGGCTGCCCTCCGTGACCGTCTTACCTGCAGTGATATCGGCAGGAGTATCAATCGCCGACAGGTCGACGGCACCGTCGATTCCTGACAGATCGGCTGCGGCCTTCGACGGTGCAGACATCATTGGAGGCGCTGCAGGGGCGGCACCGAGGGCGGCGAGTTCACGTTTCTCGTTCTGACGAGCCGCGACGGCACGGCGGGCCCTGGCGCCGAGGAGCACGATGACGGTGACGCAGATGAAGTTGCCTACAGCTCCTGCAATACCGGCAAGGACGGGGTTCATCCCCGCCCAGACGCCGATGATCGACGAGACCTCACCCTCGATGAAGGGGATGGCACCGGCGGTCGCGATGATGAAAGGCTGCAGCAGATCGGGGACCTGGGCGGCGAGGCCTTGGAAGAATTCGATGATGGGGTTCATGGGCGTCCTCCTGAACGTGTTCGGCAGAGCCGGCCCCGATGGACCGGATCTGATGGTCGATACGTTCAGTACAGACTGTGTTCTCGGAACAGGGTCAAGCCCTCATCGGCGAACCCAGCGAATCCTCAGCTCTCTTCCTCGGCCGCCATCTGTTTGATGAAGGCGATGAATCGCTCGCGATCGTCGTCCGGAATATCGAGAGTCGGGAAGACGGAGATGAAGGCGCGCTGGATGACGTCGATCTGGGCGTCGTTGTACAGCTCGCTGATCGTGCCGATGATGGCGGCTTGGCCCATCCTCACGTCCCCGGTCATCCGCTCGGTGGGTGCGAGCATCCAAGGTTTGGCCTCGAGATGACGCTTCATCGTCGGGGCGATCTGCTCGGCCAGTCGCGCACGGGTGGCTTCATCGGCATCCTCGGCGAGTTCGTCGACCTCCTGGTCATAGGGCGCGGTCTCGGACATGATGCTTCTCATCTCCGCCAACGCCGAGTCTTCGTAGAGGCTCGAGTAGATGTTCATCAGACTGCGGTCGGCGCTCGACATCCTCGTGGCGATGTCGATGAAGCTGGAGGCCGTATCGATCGGCGCGCCGTGTTCGAGGAGTTGGGCCACCTCGGAGCGGGCTTTCTCCAGGGCAGCGATCTGGTCGCCGAGGTCGCTCTCGAGCTGTTTGAGCGCAAGCTGCTGCTGTTCGTGGTCGTCCGCGACCGAACCGATGTCGGACAGCGGAATCCCCAGCTCACGCATCCGCCGGATCTGGTTGAGCCGCAGCAGGTGAGACGCCCCGTACTGCTTGTAGCCGTTGCTCATCCGTTCGGGCTCGGTGAGCAGGCCGAGCTTGTGATAGTGCCGAATGGTGTTGACCGTCGTGCCGGTCAGGCGCGCCAATTCGCTCGTGCTCCATCCCACGGTCAGGTCCTTCCGCCGATGCCGTGTGGTTCCGTGTCGATTGGTTCCGTGTCGATTCCGGATGGGGTCAGTCTATGCGTACGGACTGACATGGACGGTCTGATGTGCTCGGACTACCGTGAAGCCATGAACGCAGGATTCGATTCGGTCGAGGCCCTCGTCTTCGACATGTTCGGCACCGTCGTCGACTGGCGTGAGAGCGTAGCCGCCGAGGTGGCCGTGCACTTGCGCGACCACGTTCCCGACCTCGTGCCGCGGGAGTTCGCCGATGCATGGCGGGCCGAATACCAGCCGTCGATGGAGCGGGTGCGCAACGGTGAGCGAGAGTTCGTCCGTCTCGATGTGCTCCATCGGGAGAATCTCGAGGCGGTTCTCGAGGGCCTCGGCGTGATTCCTTCCTCGATCCCGGCCGAAGTGCTCGACGAAACCAATCTTGCCTGGCACCGACTCGATCCGTGGCCGGATGCCGTTCCCGGACTGACCAGGCTCAAGAGGAGTTTCATCATCGCGCCGCTGTCGAATGCGAACCTTCGCCTGGCCCTCGACGTCGCCAAACGTGCGGGCCTGCCGTGGGATGCGGTCCTCGGCGCCGAGGTGGCTCGTGCCTACAAACCCGATCCCGACGCGTACCTGCGCACCGTCGACATCCTCGGCCTCGAACCGCATCAGGTCGCCATGGTCGCCGCACACAACAGCGACCTGGCCGCGGCGCAGGCTCTCGGGCTGCGCACTGCCTTCGTCCGTCGCCCCACCGAGCACGGTCCTGAACAAACGACGGATCTCGAACCCTCCAGTGCCTGGGACGTCGTCGCCGACGACTTCGAGGACCTGGCTGACCAGATCGGCTGACGCATCGAGCAGGCGCTCGGCCGGAGTCCCTTCAGAATGTCAGCGAGTCGTTATGGGCAGCGCGACCGGCGAGGATGCCGCCCAGTGCGGTGATGAGCATGCTCAGTATCAGCAGAACTGCGGTGGCCCAGATCGTCCCGCCGAACACGGTCACCGAAGCCAAGGCGACCGAAGGCGCGAAGCCGCCGATGGCTCCCGAGACGTTGTAGGAGACAGCAACAGCGGTGTAGCGAGATCGATCGGGGAACATGTCCGCCATCATCGAACCCAGCGCCCCGTATGGCAGGCCGAGCAGTCCGATGCCGACACCGATGCCGATGATCACCAGCGGCGGTGAGGCCGTACCGACCAGAGCCATCAGCGGGAAGGCAAGGACCACAGAGAGCAGCGCCGTCATTCCTACGGCTTTCCAGGGAGTGAACCGATCGCCGAGCTGACCGCCGAAGAAGATGGCGATGCCCTCGAGGACGGCGCCGAGCATCGTACCCGTCAACAGTATGCCGGCGGCCAGATGGAGAGTCTCGGTGCCGAAGTTGACGATGAAAGTCGTCAGCAGATAGAAGGGCGCGCTTCCGACGAGGCTGGCACAGACGCCGATGAGCACCCGACGCCAACTTGTTCGGAGCACATGGAACAGGGGGACCTTGACCCTTCGGTCCTCCTGAACGATCTTCCGGAATTCCGGTGTTTCGTCGACCTTGAAACGGATGTAGAGCGCAATGCCCATGAGGAGGAAGGACAGGAGGAACGGAACGCGCCAGCCCCATGCGATGAATTGGTCGTGGGGAAGCAGCGTCACCAAAGCGACGATTCCGCTCGAGCCCAGATTGCCGATCGGTGACCCGTACTGTGGCATCGCGCCGTAGAACGCGCGTTTCTCGGGTGGGGCGTGCTCGACGACCATCAGCACGGCGCCGCCCCACTCACCGCCGACGGACATCCCCTCGATGATGCGCAGCACAACGAGCAGAATGGGAGCCCACACCCCGATCGTGTTGTACGTCGGCAGCAGACCGATGGCGCCTGAGCTGATGCCCATGACGAGGACTGTGGCGATGAGCGTGTTCCGGCGCCCGATCTTGTCGCCGAGATGACCGAAGACGATCGACCCCACGGGACGGGCCAAGAAGCCGATGGCAAATGACAGAAACGCCACGATAGTGCCTACGGCGGGGTCGAACGTGGGAAAGAAGAGCTCGTTGAAGGCCAGAGCGGCAATGAGGCCGTAGATGAAATAGTCGTACCACTCGATGGCGGTGCCGATGAGGGAGCCCGCCGAGACTCGCCGCAGCTGCGCTGAGTCGATATGCGTTGATCGGAAGCTGTCTGCTTCATCTGCAGTCATTCGACGTCATCCCCATTGAAGTCGGTCTTTCATCCGGTCGAACTCGACGGACTCGTTGAATGCTCCCACGGCTCCGGGGGTTCTCCCTGACGCAGTCAGGTAGGTCGTCATTCTACGCGCGCTCACAGTTGGATGACCAGGTTGGAACGGTCGGCTGGTCCCCTCGGCGGTTCTATTTCAGTGGCTCCAACCCGCACCACTCGGCGATGAAGAGCGCTATGGTCTTCGTGATGTTGCGGACGGACTCGATGTGGACCCGCTCGTCGAAGGCGTGGATATCGAGGGATCGCGGCCCGTAGGTCAGAGTCGGCATCGACCCGTAGTTCGTGTAGACCCGACCGTCGAGGTAACCCGGCGTGGTGAACGACTGCAGGGGCTGGCCGAACACATCGTGATGGGCCGAGCCGAGCACGGCCTCTGCGTCGCCGCCTTCCTCGAGCCGATATCCCGCGGCGAAGAAGCCGGTTCGCTCCAGGCGCGGCAGGCGACTGTCCTGACCGCGCCGGGCGATGCTCGCGTGCCGGACGTGCTCCTGGATCTCTTCCCACGCCTGTTCCGGGTCGATCCCCGGATAGATGGCGGCACGCACGGAGATCTCACACCATGACGGGACACTGGAGGGCCAGTCTCCACCCGTGATCTCTCCGACGTTGAAGTTGATGGGATGATCGACATCCTCGAAGCCCGGGTACCGGTCCTTCTGAGCATTCCAATCGGCCTCGAGTGTGCGCAGGTCGGCGATCACTTCATTGGTCGCGTCGAAGGCGTTGAAGCCCTGGCTCATCTCCCGGACATGGCTCGGTTTCCCCTCGACGCGAACGGTGAACCAGATGACTCCGACGTTGGTTCGCACCAGAGCATTCTCTTCTGGTTCCGGAATGAGCACGGCGTCGCCGGTGTACCCGCGCAGAAGTGCTGAGAGCGCACCGTTGCCGGTGCTCTCCTCCTCCACCACGGACTGGAAGTGAATAGGGGCTGCAGGAGAGAATCCGGCAGCGGTGATCGCGTCGAAGGCGAAGAGGTTGGCAGCGAGACCGGCTTTCATGTCCCCGGCGCCGCGTCCGTAGAGCCAGCCGTCCTCGACTCGAGGCTCGAAAGGCGGGGTGGTCCAATTCTCCAGGGGCCCGGTCGGCACGACATCCACATGACCTTGCAGGATCAGGGATCGGCCCTGTGAGACTGCCGGCCGATAGCTGCCGACGATGTTGAAGTCTTCGTCGTAGGGCACGGTCATCGGCCCGAAGCCCTCATGGTCCTCGATGTCCTCTTCGTCGATGCGCCAGCGGTCGATCTCAAGTCCTCTGTCGGCGAATTCCTGTTCCATGCGGTCCTGGATCGCCGCCTCACTGCCTCGGACAGAAGGACAGCGGATCAGATCACCGGTGAACTCGAGCTGTCGATCGAACGCGTTGTCGACGGCGTCGGTGATGGCCTGGGCGACTTCTCGATTCATGCTTCGCTCTTCCAGATTCTCGGGTTGACGGTTGACGGACATACCGATGACAAGTGAGCTCTGTCGGCTATGTGAGCTCTGTGGGCTATTCTGCATCCCTCGACGAGCTTCCGGAAGAGCAGCCTGCGTCCGCTGCGACCGATTGTGCGCCCCCTCCCCTCATTCGGAATGAGGGTATAGCGTGGTCGGACAGGGACGGGTCGACCGACCCGTACTTGAGCCACCACCTGACGAAAGGTGACAAGCATGAGTGACACGAGTATCAGCGCTTCCCGGACGATCGATGCCCCTGCGGAGGACATCTTCCACGTTCTCTCCAATCCCGAGCGGCACGCCGAGATCGACGGCTCGGGGATGGTCCAGTCGGATGACAAGACCGATCGCATCACCGAGACCGGCCAAGTGTTCACGATGAACATGAACTGGGACAAGATGGGCGGCGACTACAAGACCGACAACTACGTCAACGGCTATCAGGAGAACAAGCTTCTCGCCTGGAAGACGGCTCCGGCCGGTGAAGAGCCCCCGGGCTGGGAGTGGGTCTGGGAGCTCACTTCCCAGGGGCATGACTTGACCGAGGTCTCCCTGACCTATGACTGGAGCGCGGTCACTGACAAGGACGTGCTCAAGCAGATCAGCTTCCCTGCCGTGAGCGAAGAGGATCTCGAGTCGTCCCTCGGCAACCTGGCAGCAGCGGTGTCCGGGGTCTGACGCAACGGGGCAGCTCCTGAGGACCACTGCCCACACCTGACAAGGCGGTCCTGACCGAGCTCACCGCAGTTCGTTCAGGGCCGCCTCCGCGCGCCGGCGGCGGTCTTCGACCGTCATCTCCCACCAATATTCGCCGCGTTCGCCGAGACCGTGCTTCGCGACATTCACCTGCCGCCTCGCCTCCGCGAGATCGTTTTCATCGCCCCGCTTCTTCGCTTGTCTGACGGCGTTCCTCGCTGCGCCGAGGCGGCTCATGAGTTCCTCGATGACACTCGGTTCCAGTGCTGGGTCGGTTCGTCGCCACCGGCGCCCTTTGACGATCAGCCACCGATCGTCATCATTGTCGCCGTTCTCGCTCATGCGACGAAGATGCAGAAGGGGTGGCCGGAGGGATCGGCGAAGACGTAGAGGGGCTCATCCTCGTCGTCGGTGCGATCGACGAGCAGTTCGGCGCCCAGGTCTTCGGCTCGCTGCCGCTGTCGTTCCAGCATGGTCATGTTCGGCACGGTGAGATCGAGATGCATCTGCATCGGCACGCCTGTCATCGGCCAGGTCGTCGGTTCGAGGTGCTCGACTTTCTGAAACGCCAGCTTCCGGTGGCCCAGCGAGTCTGTGAGCACCAGCCAATCTGTTTCGTCGATCTCGCCCGTTGACGGCTCGTCACCCGGGCGATAGAGGTAGCCGAGCAGGTGGCGGTAGAACTCGGCCAGCTTCCTCGGCTCGGTGGTGTCGATGACAGTGTGCAGCAGCTCAGGATGACCGGACGTGCCCGTCTCGCCCGTCATCTGCGAGTCCCTCTCACCCGATTGCCCCGTCACCCGAGCTCCAAAGGTGTCAGCACGGCGATCTTCCAACCCGCATCAGTACGCACCAGCTGATACATGTTCCGCTCATCAGGCGCTCCTCCCTGATACTTCCAGGTGACATCGGCCCAGATACTGTGCCCGGTTGACGCGGCTACGGTGACGACGACGTCGGTGTCCGTGACCCTTTCGTACTGCTCGAAGGCACTTTCGAAGAAGCTCTTCGTCTGTTCCGCGTCGGTGACGAGTATTCGCTCTCCCGGGAACTCGATGAGCGCCGGCACCGCATAGTGATCGGCGATCGCCGCGGCATCCCGATCGACGAGCGCACGGGTATAGGCGTCGAAGAACTGTGTGTGAACCTCATTGTTCTCATCCATACCGCGAACGCTACACCGCGCCTCTGACGCCCGCGCGAAGAACGGCGAAAGTGATCGGGACGCACACCATGCCGGTGCGTCCCGGTGACACTGCTTCAGTTCATCGAAACGAGGATCTTCACCTCGTCGAGGCTGTTCGTCAGCCGTTCGATGCCCTTGCTGACGATGTCTTCGGCAACGATCTTCGAGGTGATGAACGGGGCCAGGTCGATCTTGCCTGAACTGACGAGTTCGATCGCCTCGGCGTGGTCATCGGCATAGCCGACACTGGCGCCGAGGCTCCGATCCTGCATCATCAGCTTGCCCGTGATGTCGACCTCAACCGGTCTGCCATGGATGGCGATGACCTGGAGACGACCGGTGGCACCGAGCACATCGAGGAGCTGACCGACTACCGGAGCGGCGCCGGCGGCATCGAAGGAGACGTCTGCCATCGCGCCCGCAGTCTGCTTCGACACGATCGCCTTGAGGTCCTCACTCGTCGGGTCGACCACGACATCGGCGACGCCTGAGCTCAGTGCCTTCTCACGTCGCACCTGCGAGACCTCGCTGATGATCGTCTTCAGGCCCTTGGCCTTGAGCACGGCTGCGACGAGGAGGCCGATCGGTCCGGCTCCGCCGACGACTCCGACCTGACCATCAGCGGCCGAAGTCTGCTTGACTCCGTGAAGTGCGACGGAGAGAGGCTCGATCAAAGCCGCCTGATCCAGCGGCATGTCACCGACCGGGTGAACCCAACGGGACTCGACGACGATGTGTTCGCTCAGGCCCCCGCCGAGACCCGAGATGCCGATGAATCCCATTTTCTCGCACAGGTTGTAGGCACCGCGTTGGCAGGCCGGGCAGGTTCCGTCGACCATCAGCGGTTCGACGGCCACGGCGTCACCGATCGACAGTCCTTCCACTCCTGCGCCGATCTCCTCGACGACACCGGAGAATTCGTGACCGAACACCACGGGAAGGGTCTCTCCGGACAACGGATGAGCCGCCTCGGCGGTGGGTGCGGGCGGAATCGGGCCGTCATGGTACAGGTGCAGGTCGCTGCCGCAGATGCCGTTGAAAGCCGGGGCGATCTTCACAGTCCCCGGGCGGATCTGGGGCTCATCGATCTCCTCGACTCGCACATCCTCTTTGCCGTAGTAGCGGACTGCCTTCATCAATACTCACTCCTTCGACTCGAGGTCGATCGGAGCGGAATGTCCCGATCGGCCGTTCACTGTCGACGCTACCCCTGCCCCGTATATTCGACAATGAACTTGCGACGAAGGTGAGCAACGAGACACGTCCGTCCGACCTGGTTCGGCAAACTCCCCCGCAGATCGCGCCCACACTCACCTTCCGTGTCACCGGCAAATGAGAAGATGGCCTGGTGTCTGACAACCGTGCCGCCCTCCCTGCCGATTGGCGTGAGGCCCTCGCCCCGCTCGCCGAGGCGGCTCCGCATTCATACACGCCCGTGGCCCTGGGATTTGAACTCGTCGAGGTCATCCCCCGCACGTGGTTCGAAGCTCAGCATTCCGTGCTTCTCGACAGAGACGCCGTCACTCCGGGCACGAATCCGAGCCTGGCGATCCGGCCACTCATGCTCAGCGACTCCGGCAACTGGGTCAAGAAATCCCTGACCTGGCGCACCGTCAACCGGATGGCCCGGCAGTTCGACATCGATCCCGCCCACCAGGAATGGTTCGCCCAGCTCGCAGGGCTCCGGACCCGGGGCAAGACCGACTTCACGCCCGATGGTGCGCCGTACCACCTCGGCGACTTCCACACTCCCCTGCTGTGGGAGCATTTCACGCAGGGGAAGAGCCTCGGCATCGAATTCGTCGGCATCAATCCCGACATGGGCATCCGCATCGGACACAGCGCCAAGGCCGCCATCGACATCCGCCGGACGCAGGGGCGTCTGCGCGTCCAAGCCCAGGTGAGCATTGACGAACGCGAATTCGCCCCCGGGCTCGTCAAACCGATCTGGACGCACGGGTTCTTCGGCATCGACGTCACCTCCGGGTTCACCGTCACCCTCGCCCCAGCCGCAACCCCGACGAAAGAATCGGCCCTGCCCGTCCTCCGCTCCCCCGGCCCGATCACCATCCCCGAGACAGAGGCCGAGGAGTTCTTCGAGGAGTACTACCCGCAGCTGCGCTCCAGCGCCGAGGTCATCAGCAGCGACGACACCGTCACCTTCCCGCAGTACCGGGCGCCCCGCCTCGTCGCGTTCGCCGCCTTCGGCGCCGGCGACAAACTCAGCTTGCGCTGGTACTGGGAATACTCGGGTCCCCGCCGGTCCTTCCCAATCATCGACCGAGACAGACTCAGCGCCGCCTCGGCGAAGGATCTTTCCCAGGTCCGCGACCTCGACCACGAAGAGGCCGTCATCGCCGAAGTCGAGAAGCTCCTCGCCGACACTCATGAGACCGGATCCGCGATGCGGACCATCACGGACGCCGAACTCGACGACGCGGACACCGCGGATTTCGTCGTCAACGTCCTGCCCGGGCTCGAGGAGATCGAGCACGTCAAGGTCATCACGCGAGGGAAGAAACAGCCCTACCGGGAGCTCGGCGGGGAACCGAACGTGAAGATCACCGCCGTCGAATCCGAGAAGAACGACTGGTTCGACCTCGGCTTCCAGATCAGCGTCGACGGCCACCCGGTCCTCTTCGTCAAGCTGTACAAGGCGCTGGCGCGCGGGACGAAGAAGATCAAGCTCGCCGACGATTCGTTCCTGTCGCTGAACAAACCGATCTTCGACCGGCTCAAAGCCCTGCTCGCCGAGGCGGACCTCATCCCCGAATGGGAACCCGCAGCGCCGAAGATCTCGAGGATGCACGTGGGTCTGTGGTCGGATTTCGAGGACCTCGCCGACGAGGCAGAACCCGCCGTGACCTGGCGGGAGTCCGCTCGCGCGCTGGCCGACCTCGAACATCTGCCCGCCACCGAGGTGCCCGACCTGAACGGCGCCAAGCTGCGGCCGTACCAGGTCCAAGGCTTCCGCTGGCTGGCGCTGCTCTACCGGTGTCGCCTCGGCGGGATCCTCGCCGATGACATGGGCTTGGGCAAGACCCTGCAGACGCTGGCGCTCATCAAGCATGCGCAGGCGGAGAGCCCGTTCCTCGTCGTAGCGCCGACTTCGGTGGTCCCGAATTGGGTGAAGGAAGCGGCTGCGTTCACCCCTGATCTCGATGTTCGCGTGATCGCAGAGTCGACTCGGGCGCGTGGAATCGACCTCGCCGAGGTGGCCGACGGTGCCGATGTCATCGTCACGTCGTATGCGATGCTGCGGCTCGAGGAGGACCCGATCTCGCGGATGGAGTGGGCGGGGCTCGTCCTCGACGAGGCGCAGTTCGTCAAGAATTCGTCGGCACAGACCCATTTGGCGGCGAAGGAAGTGCGTGCGCCGTTCCGTCTGGCGCTGACGGGCACTCCAATGGAGAATTCGCTCAAGGATGTGTGGTCGCTGTTCTCGATCACCGCGCCGGGTCTGTTCCCGAGTGCGCACCGCTTCGATGACGAGTATGTCCGACCGATCGAATCGGGTGAGAACCCGGGCCGGATGCAAAGACTGCAGCGGCGGATCCGCCCGTTCATGATGCGGCGGACGAAGGATCTCGTGGCCGCAGACCTGCCGGAGAAGCAGGAACAGGTCATCACGGTCGAGCTGAATTCGGCGCATCGGAAGCTCTACGATCGGGTGCTCCAGAAGGAGCGGAAGAAGATCCTCGGCTTCATCGACAGCGCGTACGACAAGCAACGGTTCATCGTCTTCCGGTCCCTGACGCTGCTGCGCATGCTCGCACTCGATCCCTCCATCGTCGACGCCGAGCATGCCGAGGTGCCGTCGTCGAAGTTGGCCGCCCTCGTGGAGCGGCTCGACGATGTCATCGCCGAGGGGCACCGGTCGATCGTGTTCAGCCAGTTCACCTCGTTCTTGGCCCATGTCGCCGCCGAACTCGAGGCCCGCGGGATTCCCTATGTCCTCCTCGACGGGTCGACGCGGAACCGCGGGGCCGTGGTCGATGCGTTCCGTTCCGGTGAGGCGCCGGTGTTCCTGATCAGCCTAAAAGCCGGTGGTTTCGGTCTCAACCTCACCGAGGCGGACTACGTCTTCCTCATGGACCCGTGGTGGAACCCCGCTTCGGAGAATCAGGCGATCGACCGGGCGCATCGGATCGGGCAGACGAAGAACGTCATGGTCTACCGCTACGTCGCCGAGGGCACGATCGAGCAGAAGGTGCTCGCCCTGCAGAAGCGCAAGGCCGAGCTCTTCGACGACCTCATGTCCGATACCGGCACCTATGAGGGCCGCGGCCCCGGCGGTCAGGCGTTCAGCCAGACCGTGACGGCCGCCGATATCAAGGGGCTGCTCGAGGGGTAGGGGTATTGGCCGGCGGAACCATCCGTAATGCGCAGAGTCCGCCTCATACCGGCCCGCATCTAAACTCACAGGTCCGGCGAGAATATTTACTTTAGGCCACCTAAAGTAAATATTCTCCTCAGGCGGACGTCTAAGCGAGGTAGCGTTTCACAGTTTCTCGGATTGTCTCAGCATGAAGGTAGATCTCGTCGAGCCCCTCGATCGGATGCCTGGTCTCGACCTTGTCGGCGTCAAAAGTTCCCAGGTATTTCTGCTTCTTGCCATTGAAGTGAAGGCGGGCGATCGGTTTTCGATTGTTATCGTCCAAGAGCACAGCGAAGTAGGACTTCGCATCACGCTGCGCCACTCTTTCGGGCTTCACATCACTGCAACCGATGGCCTTGACGATCTGATAGCCTTCGAGCTCTTCCAAAGTGGTTTCGATCTCTGGATCTCGTTCTAGATCAGCCTCTGCGACGGCTTCACTGGAGACGGCCTCAGGATGAGTGGAACTATCGACCGGGGTGGCGTAGGACGCGCCCAAAGCCGTCTTCAGACGGTCATTCACCTGCTCATTGAGAAACTGCTTGGCGGCTTTGGCGACCAGTTGGGTGAACTGTGCTTTCGTGTCCTGGGTGAACCGCCCGTCATAGACTCTGCCGGTGAAGAGACGAACGAACGATTCGTCGGGGTCCTTGAACTGTGCAGCGATCTCGCGCTTGATCGCTCCGACGTACTTGAGTTCTTCTGCTGCGCTGATGACCGAGTCGAGGTCGAAGTTCTCTTTCGAGAGTTTGCGCAACTCCGGAAGCAAGGTCTCGTCGACATCGTTGAGATCGAGCACCAAGAACGGCCGGTCGTCCATTTTATTCGGCGCATCGAGGTCGGTGTAGAAGTTGTACACCTCACCGTTCGTCAACACCGCTATCCGAGCATTGGTGACTGAAAAGTATCGGAACAGCTGCGAAGCGTGCTCGATCTTCAGTACATCGTTCGACTTCTTACACTCGATGAGCATCTGAACCTCGCCATCGCGCATGATGGCATAGTCGACCTTCTCTCCACGTTTGACTCCAACGTCAGCAGTGAATTCGGGGACGACCTCAAGCGGGTTGAAGATGTCATAGCCGAGAATCGTCGAAATGAAAGGCATGACGAATGCGTTCTTCGTTGCCTCTTCTGTCTGAATGGCGTCTCGCTGATTCTCCACTTTCGACGCCAGTGCGCCTAGACGCTCCGCAAACTCCATAATATCTCCATTCAAACGTCATCAATAGTATCCGTAAGTTTCACTGTAACCCGGCTTGCGCCCCGAAGTGCCACAGGGTCAATGGCGAAACAGCACGATCACGTGGAAGGAGGAGACTGACACAGATCTCGACGGATTCCAGTTCCGCTTGAGTCGCTCGGCGATCTCCACGCTTCACACAACCAAAGCACTTATACGTTCAGGGGCTCGCGTTTCGCCGAGAGCCGGAGAGTTGCTGCCATGTCAGAGCTGACCGCCCTGCCGACGCAGACCGAACACTCGAACGACTCCGAGGAAGCCTTTTCCACACGGCCCGGCGTGGGAGCCCTGGACTGGCCGGCTAGAGCCCGGCTGAGCTCGTCGAAACCCGGCTGATTTCACTCTCCGTAGCTGAGCAGCCTCTCGACAAGTTCTGGTACATTCCTTGTCACTGTTTCCCAGAAAATGTCATCGTTCATCGACGCATAACCGGCGTGAGCGACGATATTCCTCATCGTTCGGATCGCGTTGATCTCGTCATCGGTCAGCATGGCCGCCCACGGCCCGAACTCAGGTCGTTCGGTGAGCGAGGCCAGACGAATGATCAGCATGCTCGCAACGTCGTAGGCATCCGTGCCGTCAGCGAACTCGGCACGTGATCTCGACGCAACCGACCGGGCGCGAAGGAGAATCTGCGACAGTTCACGCCGAATGTTCTCCTCATCATGCCCCCGAAAACGCTTCACCCGTCGAGGCCGGAGGGGATACGGATTGTCCGTGAGCTCGAAGTTCATCAGACGAGCACCGCTTCTTCCAACGCGGTCCAGTGTGGCGGGAAGGTTCCAGTGTCGACGATGACCTCGGCCGGAAAGCCAGTGATCCGACGGACGTCATCGCTGAAGTTGGCGATGTCGAACATCGTTACCCCTTCGTCCGGCGTGACGAGAAGGTCGATATCGCTGCCAAACCCGTCCTCACCACGTGCGACCGAGCCGAATACTCTGACATTTCGGAGCCCGCGATTCGCCGCGGCCCTCCTGACCAAATGGAACGAGCGAGCTAGCGCGAGATTCGGCCGATAGTCTGCAGCTTTCAATACACGTTCGAGCATGTCAGAGGAGACATTCCGATTGCCCGACTCCATCTGCGCCAGGCTCGACTGGCTCAAACCCGCGCGCCGCGCCAACTCGGTCTGAGTGACTCCCAGATCGAGACGCGCCTCGCGAATGAGTTCGCCCGGATTGTCCGAATGGAACCGTCCCATACACAGCATTATAGCGCTGTGCAATGGGTGGCGGCAGGTCGGGTCATCGACTCGATGCCTGCTGAACATAGGGTGACTTATGCAACCATTCACCGAGCACTCGGCGAACTCGTCGATGCGGGAATTCTGCGAAAGACCAAGAACCACAAGGAGAAGATCGTCTGCTTAACGGCTGACCAACATCTCACCTACGTGGAGCTCTCCGAAGCCCGACGCCGCAGACATTGACCCTCATTCGGGGATATCCGGCCGGATCGGCCCGACCCTCTCAGGCCATCGAGAGGAAGAGCTTCTCAAGCTCTTCGGTGCGCACTTCGTCCTCGTCATCTTCGAGGCAGTCCCGCAGAGCCGTCGAAATGATGAGGAATCCCGCCCGGTCGAGGGCCTTCGAAACCGCCGAGAGCTGATGAATGACGTCGCGGCAGTGGTTTCCGTCCTCCACCGCGGTGATCACCGCCCCGAGCTGCCCCTGCGCCCGGCGCAGCCGATTGAGGATCTTCTTCTGCGCGTCGGGGTCGGCGAGCATGCGCCCTCCCGGGTCACCATCAGCGCCCTTCGGCTCAGTCCGGGCCGCGTCGCGTTCGCTCATCGTCGTCCTTTCACATCCTGAATGTTGACATCCAATATACCCCTCCGGGTATATTTGAGCCATACCCCCTTGGGTATTCGGAAGCAACGATGAATAGTCCAGCAATGGCCGAAGAAGGAGACAGACACATGTGTCGAGCAGCGACGTGCCGAGTGTGCGGAAAGACCACGTGGGCAGGATGCGGGCAGCACGTCCAGTCGGTGAAGAGTACGGTTCCGGCGGGCCAGTGGTGCAACGGCAAGCACACCCCGGCCGAAGAGGACGCAGCCCGAGCGGCCAAACCCGGCTTCTTCGCCCGCCTCTTCGGCCGCTGATCGCGGCACGGCCCGTCAGCCCCAGCCGGGGACGACGAAGACCAGCCAAGTGACGATAGGAGCGATGACGACCATCGAGAAGCCCCACACCATCAGCTGCTTGAACACCTTGTCCCGCTGATCCTCCGGAGAGTTGGCGACGACGAGCGCACCCGAGGTCGAGAACGGTGACGAATCGACGACCGAGGACGAGATCGCGAGAGCAATGATCAACCCGATCTCGCCGACACTGCCGGTGAGCAGGAAGGGCACCGCCAACGGGATGAGAGCACCGAGGATGCCCGTCGTCGACGCGAACGCCGAAACCACCGCCCCGATGAAGCAGATGATGAGCGCGGCGAAGAGAGGCGCACCCATTCCGGCGACCTGATCACCCAGCCAGTCAATCGTGCCCAGCCGCTCCATGAGCTCGACGTAGGTGACGATGCCGCAGATGAGCAGGACGGTCGGCCAGGCGATTTTGCTGACCGCACCCTTGCTGATCCGGGGCGAGAAGAACGAGATGATCACGGCGATGCTGATCGCGGTGAACCCGACGTCCTGATTGAGCGGCGGAACGACCATGACTGCGAGGACAACGAGTCCGATGAGGGTGACGATCCTGTTCCTGTCGAGACTGGTCACGGTGATGTCGTCGTCGCTGTCCTTGACCATCGTCGTCTGAACCGACCGGCGAGCAGCCCGTCGTTCGGGATCGTGATAGGGAGCAGGCGACCCGCCTCGGGGACTGTCGCCGCCATCCCGCGGCTCGCCGGATCCGCCCGGCAGTTCGCCACCCGATGCCGCTCCCGAATCAGCTGCCACACCGCCTTCGGCCCCAGCACCGCCTTTGTCCTCGAGGCCGTGGCCGCGGTCTCGCTTGCCCAGCAGGTCGCGTCCGCCGAAGAGGAAGAAGCAGATGAAGCCGAGAATGACGTTGAAGACGAAGGATGCGAGGAAGAGCAGAACCGGGCTTCCCGGCAGATCATTGCGCTCCACGACCTGATTGGTGATCGTGCCGAAGATGCTCAGCGGAGAGAAACCGCCGGCGGTCGCACCGTTGATGACCATCAGGCCCATGAGAAGTGGTCGGATACCGTACCTCCGCGAGAAGCCCATGCCCATCGGAGCGATGATCGCGATGGCGGCCGGCACGACCGAGCCGAAGCCCGAAAGCAGCGCCGTGACGACGAAGAACACCCACGGAATGAGCGCAATCCGCCCACCGACTGCCTTGACGAGTATGTGGACGATCCAATCGACCGTCCCGTTGTCCTTCGCCAAGGCGAAGAGATACGTGACTCCGACGAGGATGAGGAAGAGATCGGCGGGGAATCCCGACAGCAGGGTGTCGACGTCCTCCCCCAGCACGAAGGTGCCGAACAGGAAGGTCGCCATGAGAGCGAGCGCACCCATATGGACCGAAACGAAGGTGGCGATGACGAACAAAGCCACAAGGACGAGTATCGAAGCTATTTCCAATGACACAATTCGCTCCTATGCGATGTGTTGATCAGTCGGAATCGACCTCATTGCCGCCTCCGACATTCCACAATGTGGAAATCCAGCCGCACTTTAATGAAAGTCTGCCCCGAGGGGTAAATGACCGTCAAGACCCCGACTTCACTTTCCCGAAGAATAGGAATATGCATACCGAGAATCGAACTCACAGCGAAGAAACCGACCCCTCAGATATAGATGTTCCCAGGTCAACCATGTCAGAATAGTGGAATACCGCGAGGCGAAAACGCGAACCGGACCCCTCACGGCCAAGCCGCCGACCGCCGAATAATCTCCATTCCGATATCTGGAAAGACCATTCTCCAAGCGATTTCCCTGTGGTAGCGTAAAATGAAATCGATGTACCGCATCGTGGAATCAGAGAGGATTCTTCAATGAGCAGCAGCGGACGGCATTTCCTTCAGATCCCGGGACCGAGCAACGTCCCCGACAGCGTTCTCCACGCGATTTCCATGCCCACGATCGACCATCGAGGACCGGCATTCAAAGATCTCTTCAGCCATGTCCTCGCCGGCATGGCCGACGTCTTCGGAACCACCAACCAGGTGGTCATCTATCCGGCGACCGGAACCGGAGCCTGGGAAGCAGCTCTCGTCAACACGCTGAGCCCGGGCGACGAGATCCTCTGCTACGAGACCGGACACTTCTCGTCCCTGTGGAAGTCCATGGCCGAGAAGTGGGGACTCGAACCGACCGTCATCTCCGGCGACTGGCGCACCGGCGCGGATCCGCAGAAGATCGGCGAAGCCCTCGCCGCCGACCGCGACCATCGGTTCAAAGCCGTCTGCGTCGTTCACAACGAGACCTCGACCGGTGTCACCAGCCGGATCCCCGAGATCCGGAAGGCCATCGATGACGCTGACCACCCGGCACTGTTCCTCGTCGACACGATCTCCTCACTCGGCTCGGTCGACTACCGTCACGACGAGTGGCGCGTCGACGTCACGGTCTCCGGTTCGCAGAAGGGCCTCATGCTCCCCCCGGGACTGTCCTTCAACGCCGTCAGCGACAAAGCCCTCGCCGCTCACGAGGCATCGACGATGCCGAAGTCCGTGTGGAACTGGTCGGAGATGCTCGCCGCCGGCAGAAACGGGATGACCCCGTACACCCCGAGCACGAACCTCCTCTACGGACTCAAGGAGTCTCTGCGACTGCTCAACGAGGAGGGGCTGAACAACGTCTTCGACAGACACGAACGCTTCGGGCGGGCGACCCGAGCCGCAGTCGAGACCTGGGGTCTCGAAGTGCTGTGCACGAACGAGTCCGAGTACTCCCCGGTCCTCACGGCCGTCGTCATGCCCGACGGATACGAGGCCGACGAACTGCGCGCGATCATCCTCGACCGTTTCGATATGTCGCTGGGCGCGGGCCTGTCCAAGCTGCAGGGAAAGGTCTTCCGGATCGGCCACCTCGGCGATCTCAATGATCTCACCCTCGCCGGCGCCCTCGCCGGCGTCCAGATGGGACTCCAGCTGGCTGGGGTGAAGATCGACCCTGCCGGACTCGGCGCCGCCCACGACGTCCTCCGCGACAGCTGAGCCGGTCATGAGCGACGTCATCGCCGACCTCACCCGCAGCATCGAAGGAACCGTCGACGCCTCGGCCAGGCGTCTGGCCGAATACGCCGTCGATGCCTCGAACTACCGAGTGGTGCCGCAGGTCGTGGCCTTCCCGAAGACCACGGCCGATGTCGACACGATCCTCGACGTGGCCAGGTCCCATCGCGTTCCGATCACCTCCCGCGGAGGCGGCACCTCGCAGGCGGGGAACTCGATCGGGCCCGGCATCGTCATCGACTTCTCCCGCCACCTGAACAGGATCCTCGACATCGATCCGGTGGAGAAGACCGCCCGGGTTGAGCCCGGGGTGCTCATGAGCGAGCTGCAGAAAGCCGGGAAACCGCTCGGGCTGACCTTCGGTCCCGACCCTTCGACGAAGAACCGGGCCACGATCGCGGGCATGATCGGCAACAACTCCTGCGGCCCACACGCGATCTCGGCCGGCCGCACGGTCGACAACATCGTCGAGATGACGGTCATCGACGGAACCGGGCGGTCCCTTCTCGCCGGAGCCGGACTCGGTCCCGTGCCCGGACTCGCCGAGGTGGCCGGCCGTCATCTCGGAGTCATCCGCACCGAATTCGGCCGGTTCAGCCGCCAGGCCTCGGCATACGCCCTCGAACACCTGCTGCCGGAGAACGGCCCGAATCTCGCGAAGTTCCTCGTCGGCAGCGAAGGCACTCTGACGACGATCACGGAGGCGGTCGTCAGCCTCGGCGATCTTCCGAATTCACCGACGGTGCTGGCTCTGGGCTATCCGCACATGTTCGATGCCGCCGATGCCGTCCCCCGGGTCCTGCCGCACGGTCCGCTCGCCGTCGAGGGCATCGATTCGCGGCTCATGGACATGGTCCGGGCGAACAAAGGCAAGAACGCGGTCCCCGAACTGCCGGAGGGGAGAGGCTGGCTGCTCATCGAGGTCGCCGGTGACACTCCCGCCGAGGCGGTCGCCAATGCCCAGATCATCGCCGCTGATTCGGGCACCGACCACTACCGCATCATTCCCGCGGGCAAGGAGGCGAGCACACTGTGGGGCATCCGCGCTGATGCCGGCGGACTGGCCGGGCGCACCGAGGACGGTGAACCGGCCTGGACGGGGTGGGAGGACGCCGCCGTCCCTCCCGAAGTGCTCGGAGACTACCTGCGCGACCAGGAGGAACTCATGAGCTCCTACGGAGTGCGCGGTCTGCCCTACGGTCACTTCGGTGACGGCTGCGTGCACATGCGCACGGACTTCCCCTTCGACCGACCCGACGGCACCCAGGTCTTCCACGACTTCGTCATGGAGGCCGGTCGCCTCGTCACGAAGTACGGCGGTTCGGCCTCCGGTGAGCACGGCGACGGGCGCGCCCGCTCCGAGCTGCTCGGCATCCAGCACTCGGAGGAGGCGATCGCGGCCCTCGGTGAGGTCAAACAGCTCTTCGATCCGCAGAATCTCCTCAATCCCGGCATCATCGTCGATCCGCTGCCGATCACCACCGATCTGCGTCGCCCGCAGGCGATCTCGATCGGAACCGCCGGCGGCTTCTCCTTCGCTCACGACAAGGGCAGCTTCACCGATGCTGTCCACCGCTGTGTGGGTGTCGGCAAGTGCCGGGCCGACACCTCCGGGTCCGGCGGGTTCATGTGCCCCTCGTATCTGGCGACCAAGGACGAGAAGGATTCCACTCGCGGTCGCGCCCGGGTGCTCCAGGAGGTGACCAACGGGGGACTCTTCAACACCTGGGACAGCGCCGAGGTGGCCGAATCCCTCGACCTCTGCCTGAGCTGCAAGGCCTGTTCGTCCGATTGTCCGGCCGGGGTCGACATGGCCCAGTACAAGTCCGAGGTCCTCCACCGCACCTACCGCGGACGGCTGCGTCCGGTCTCTCACTATTCGCTCGGCTGGCTGCCGACCTGGGGCCGTCTCCTCACCGCGATCCCCGGCGTCAGCACCCTGGCGAACGCGGCGCTGGAATTCCGTCCCCTGGCCAAACTGGTGCTCGCCGGCGGTGGGATGGACGCCCGACGGAAGATGGTCCGATTCAACGAGCAGCGGTTCTCCCGATGGGCGAAATCCCGCGTCTCCCCCGCCGAGGCACGTGATGCCTCGGCCGCCGATCGTGATGCTCTCGTCGCCGACGAGTACGTCAGCAGTTCGCGGGAAGGCAGGAAGCAGGTGCTGCTGTGGGCGGACTCCTTCACCGAATACCTCTCCGATGCCGGAGCCAGGACGGCCGTCGACCTGCTGGAGAAGGCCGGGTTCGAAATCGTGCTGCCGGACCGGCAGGCCTGCTGCGGGCTCACACTCATCTCGACCGGTCAGCTCGATGCGGCTCGGAAGAAGCTCGAGTCGACGATGGAGATCCTCGAGCCCTATGCCCGCAAGGGCATCCCGATCGTCGGCATCGAACCCAGCTGCACCGCCGTTCTGCGCAGCGACCTCGGCGATCTCTTTCCCGATGACGAACGCGCCCGGCTCATCGCGGCCGCGACCTCGACGCTGGCCGAGGTCCTCGTCGACACCGAGTTCGACGTCCCCGACCTCACCGGCCGCACCATCGTCGTCCAACCGCACTGCCACCAGCATTCGGTGATGGGATTCGCCGCGGACCGGAAGCTCATCGAACGAACCGGAGCGACGGTGCGCGAGCTCGCAGGTTGCTGCGGCCTGGCCGGCAACTTCGGCATGGAGGCCGGCCACTTTGAGACTTCCGTGGCAGTGGCCGAGAACGCGCTGCTGCCGGCCCTGCGCGACGCCCCAGCGGATTCGATCTATCTGGCCGACGGCTTCTCGTGCCGGACCCAGGCCGCAGACCTCGCCGAGGTGCACGGCATGACTCTGCCCCAGCTGCTCACGGGGACGGCATCGACATCCGGCCACTCGGCCCGCGCGCATCGACTGCCTGAGGCCGTCGATGCGTGAACCGGTCCGATCTGTGAGCACAGACCGGCGAACCACGACAGCAGTGAGGAAACGATGACCGAGGACAGAACCGCAGGGCCGCTGTCGGGCGTCACAGTGCTCGAGCTCGGCGTATTCATCGCCGGCCCCTATGCGACGATGCAGCTGGCCGACATGGGTGCCCGCGTCATCAAGATCGAACCGCCGGGCGGCGATCCGATGCGCGCCTCGGGGCCGTTCGTCGACGGCGAGTCGAGCCCGTTCATTCGGCTCAACCGGAACAAGGAGTCGATCGTCCTCGATCTCAAGTCCGAGGTCGGCAGGACAGGGCTGCACACTCTGCTGAAAGAGGCCGATGTCCTCGTGGAGAACATGCGACCCGGAGCGTTGAAGAAGATGGGGTTCGGTTACGAGGACCTGCGCAGCGAGCATCCCGGGCTCGTCTACGCGTCCGCCTCCGGGTGGGGTCAGGACGGGCCCCTGTCGCCCCTGGCAGGACTCGACATCATGGCCCAGGCCAGGTCGGGACTGATGAGCATCACCGGGTTTCCGGATCAGCCGCCGGCGAAGGTCGGGGTCCCGATCTCTGATCTGTCGACCGCCCTCTATGTGGCGCTCGGCATCGTCTCGGCGCTCTATGAGCGCAGGGAGTCAGGGACAGGTCAATACCTCGACGTCTCCCTGTTCGAGTCCGCGGTGTCGTTGGCGGTGTGGGAGGCCGGCGGCTACTTCGGGGCCGGGGCCGTGAGCGGTCCCAACGGTTCGGCTCATCAGGCGCAGGCACCCTATCAGGCGATCGAGGTCGGGGACGGCTTCGTCACCATCGGCGCGAACACCCCGGCCACGTGGACCAGGTTCTGTTCGGCTTTCGCCCTCGCCGATCTCGAGAACCATCCGAGGTATGCCGAGCCCGCGCTCCGGTTCGCCAACCGCGAGGCGCTCATCGCCGTCATCGAGGACCGGCTGCGCCACCGCACCATCGCCGAGGTGGTCGAGGAGATGAATCGTGTGGGCGTCCCCGCCGCTCCGATCAACGACTACGAACAGGTCTTCACCGACGATCATCTCCAGCAGCGGAACTTCTTCTGGACCTCGCGGCACCCCCGCCTCGGCGAGGTCACGCAGCTGGGCAATCCGATGCGGTTCTCGCGCTCGCGAATGACAGAAGGACCGGCCGGACCGTCATTGGGTGCGGACACGGAACGGGTGCTCGCCGAGTTCGCTGAGTCCGCAGACGCCGAGGCCGGTCCCGAGACCGACACCACCGCAAAGGAGGGACAGACATGAGCGATGAGGTGCTCACCGAGGTGACCAGACGCAGTCTCCGGGTGACCTTCAACCGCCCGGAGGCTCGGAACGCGATGACGTTCGAGATGTATCGGAAACTCGCCGAGGCGGCCGCCCAGGTCGATGCCGATGACGAGTTGCGCGCCTTAGTGCTGCGCGGAGCTGGTGGTCGGGCCTTCGTCGCCGGCACCGACATCGCGCAGTTCCGCGGGTTCACCGGTGAGGACGGAGTCGCGTACGAGCAGCGCATCGACGAGGTGCTCGGAGCGCTGGCGGCGGTGCACAAACCGGTCATCGCCGTCATCGACGGACACTGCGTGGGAGGCGGACTCGGCATCGCCTGCTGCGCCGATGTCCGCATCGGCTCGGCCACCTCGTCGTTCTCCGTCCCCATCGCCCGCACCTTGGGCAACACGCTGTCGGCAAATACTCTGCGGAGGCTGGTGCGCGCCTTCGGCGAACCGCGGACGGCGTCGATGCTCATGACCGCGCGGAAGGTCGACGCTCAGGAGGCGCTGGACTCCGGGTTCCTCACCTCGCTCGCCGAGGATCTCGACTCCGAGGCGGAGGCCCTCATCGACAGGGTAGTGACAGGGGCGCCGCTGACGCAGTGGGCGATCAAGGAGAACCTGCGCCGGCTGAGCGCAGGAGAACCCGTCGACGATTCCGACGTCGTCTCCACTGTCTACGGCAGTCGGGACTTCGCAGCCGCCGTCGAGGGCTTCCTCACGAAGACCCCCGTTGAGTGGACTGGGGAGTAGACGCCGACCCGCGCGACGCTCGATGGGACATCGCCTCGATTGCAGTCGTCCCTGTGATATTCGGGTCGTTCGGCATGTGGCCCCACCGGTGCAGAACTGCAGCTGGCTTCGGTAGGACTACGAGTCGCTCTCTCCGACAACGCCGGAATGCCGTGTGAGCACACTCATCATGTGGTCGCGCGCCCGCTCGATCCCGCTCAGCGCAGTGCTGCGGATGACGACCTCATCACGAGTCATGATCGCGTCGACCAGACGGCCG